>JBKPQY010000041.1:0-14305 GCA_046734315.1 Actinomycetota bacterium
CGGGTACGGCCGCGACCGCTACGTCTACGGTTTCCTCGTTGCGCTGGTCCTGTTTTCCGCGGGCGGCCTGTTCGCGCTGTATGAGGGCATCGAGAAGGTCCGTCACCCGCATCACCTCGACGCGCTGGCAGTTGCGCTCACCGTGCTCGCCGTCGCGATCGTGCTCGAAGGTTTCTCGTTGCGGACCGCGGTCATCGAGTCCCGCGAGGCCAAAGGCTCGCTGGGGTGGTTCGCGTTCATCCGCCGGGCCAAGTTGCCGGAACTGCCGGTGGTGCTGCTCGAGGATACCGCCGCGCTGATCGGACTGCTGCTCGCGCTCGCCGGCGTCGGCCTCTCGGCGGCGACCGGCGATGCGGTGTGGGACGGCATCGCGACCATCGGCATCGGCGTGCTGCTGCTCGCCGTGGCGGCAATCCTCATCGTCGAGACGAAGAGCCTGCTGCTCGGGGAAGCCGCGGCGCCGGAGGCGGTCGCGGCGATCGTGGCGAATCTGGTCGGCCCGGGCGTCGAGCGGGTGATACACCTTCGCACCATGCATCTCAGCCCGGACGAGCTGCTCGTGGCGGCCAAGCTCGCCATGCCGCGCACCGCGACGCTCACCGACGTGGCAGCCGCTATCGACGGTGCCGAAGCGCGTGTGCGCGCCGCCGTCCCCGCAGCAACCGTCATCTACCTGGAACCCGACATCGACCGCACCGCGTTGGAGCCGCGATGAGCGTCTTTGCGCTCGACGGCGTGATCCGGCCGTATGCGTGGGGCTCGCGCACCGCGATCCCGGCCATGCTCGGCGTCCCGCCCACCGGCGAGCCGGCCGCCGAGCTCTGGTACGGCGCGCACCCGGGCGACCCGTCCCGGGTCGGTGAGAGCACGCTCGACAAGCTGATCGCCGCGGAGCCGGAACGACTGCTGGGTAGCTCCGTCGTCCGAGTTCTCGGGCCGGAGCTGCCCTTCATACTCAAGGTGCTTGCCGCCGAGACGGCGTTGTCCATCCAGGTACACCCCAATCTCGCGCAGGCGCGGGACGGGTACGCCGCCGAGGACTCCCGCGGCATGCCTCGAGACTCACCGCAGCGCAACTACAAGGACGCCAACCACAAGCCGGAGCTGCTGTGCGCGCTGACCGAGTTCGAGGCGCTGTGCGGCTTCCGCCCGGTCCGCACGACATTGCGCCTGCTCGACGCGCTGGACCTCGCCTGGTTGCGTGACGTTCTTGCGCGCGACGGGCTGCGCGCGGCGTTCACCGCGCTGCTGTCGTTGGACGATCCGGCGCCGCTGGTCGAGGCTGTGGTCGCCGGCCTGCCGCGGCTGGCCGGCACCGAGTGGGCGCGGCTCGGCGACGCGCTCGCCCGGGTTGCCCGCGACTTCCGCGGCGACGTCGGCGTCGCCGTGGCACTGCTGCTGAACTTCGTCCGGCTGGCGCCGGGTGAGGCGATCTTCCTGGCCGCGGGCAACGTGCACAGCTACCTGTCCGGAATGGGCGTCGAGGTCCTGGCCAACAGTGACAACGTGCTGCGCTGCGGGCTCACCACGAAGCATGTCGACGTCACGGAACTGCTGCGCATCACCGACTTTGCCGAGCTCGCTGAGCCGCGCTGGCCCGCGGTCGACGGCTCTTTCCACGTCCCGGTTCCGGACTTCGCGCTCGCCGTTGTCAACGGGGCGGCGACACTCACCGGTCCCGGCCCGCGGATCGTCCTGCCGGTCGACGCACCGGCGCGTCTCGACGCGGCGGCGGCCCTCGTCGAGCTGGGCCCAGGACGCGCCGCCTTCGTCGGTGCGGACGAGGCGGCGGTCGGCGTGCAGGGCAGGGGCCGCATCTTCGTGACGAGCGTCGGCGCGCAAACTTGACACGACCGTGGTAGGGTCTGCGCCGATGCAGACGTTGACGATCCAGCAGGCTGCCGACGTGACCGGCTGGTCGCAGCGGATGCTCCGCTACTTGGAGCAGGCGGGGCTGGTGGCGGCGCTGCGTACGCCGGGTGGGCATCGCCTCTACGGTCCACGGCAGATCGAGCGGCTCCAGCGGCTTCGCCGGCTGCTCGACCACCACGACATCGGCATCACCGACATCGCATTCGAGCTGCGCATGCGCACCGACGCCCAACTCGCTCGCGCGGTGGATGAGTGGTTCGGGCCGATCCACCGCACGACGCCGCCTCGCGCAGCCGCCCTTTACCGGAACCTCGCGACGTTCGAACAGACCTATCCAGCTGCCGCCGAAGGCGGCGCGCCGACCGTAGGTCCAGGCGCCTCGGAAAGAACGGGAGAATCTGTGTCAGTCACGCTCACGCCCGACGCAGCCGGCTCGGTACACGACTTCAAGGTCGCCGACCTGTCGCTGGCCGAGTTCGGACGCAAGGAAATCCAGCTCGCCGAGCACGAGATGCCCGGTCTGATGGCGCTTCGCAAGGAGTACGGCCCGCAGCAGCCGCTGAAGGGGCGCAAGATCGCAGGCTCGCTGCACATGACCGTTCAGACGACAGTGCTCATCGAGACGCTTGTGGCTCTGGGTGCGGACGTGCGTTGGGTGAGCTGCAACATCTTCTCCACCCAGGACCACGCAGCGGCGGCCGCCGTCGTGGGCCCCACCGGGACTCCCGACAACCCGCAGGGCGTCGCCGTCTATGCATGGAAGGGCGAGACCCTCGAGGAGTACTGGTGGTGCACCGAGCAGATGCTCACCTGGCCCGATGGCGCCGGCCCGGACTCGATCGTCGACGACGGCGGCGACGCGACGCTGCTCATCCACATGGGCGTCGAGTTCGAGGCGGCAGGCGCTGTGCCGCAGCCGGACGACAACGACTCCGCGGAGTACAAGATCATCCTTGATCTGCTGCGCCGCTCTCTCGAGACACGGCCCGGGCACTACACGCGGATGGCTCAGTCGATCATCGGCGTCACCGAGGAGACCACTACGGGCGTGCACCGACTGTATGAGTTCGAGAAGAACGGGACGCTGCTGTTCTCCGCGATCAACGTCAACGACTCGGTCACCAAGAGCAAGTTCGACAACAAGTACGGCTGCAGGCACTCGCTCATCGACGGCATCAACCGCGGCACGGACGTGATGATCGGCGGCAAGCTGGCGGTGGTGTGCGGCTACGGCGACGTCGGCAAGGGTTGCGTCGAGTCGCTGCGCGGGCAGGGCGCGCGCGTCGTTGTGACGGAGATCGACCCGATCTGCGCGCTGCAAGCGGCAATGGACGGCATCGAGGTCGTCCCCCTCGAGGACGTCGTCGAGCGGGCCGACATCTTCGTCACGGCCACCGGCAACAAGGACATCATCATGGCCGACCACATGAGCCGGATGAAGCACCAGGCGATCGTCGGCAACATCGGCCACTTCGACAACGAGATCGACATGGCCGGCCTTGCGAAGGTGCCGGGCATCCGGAAGGTGAACGTCAAGCCGCAGGTCGACAAGTGGATCTTCGCCGACGGGCACGCGATCATCGTGCTGAGCGAGGGCCGGCTGCTGAACCTCGGAAACGCCACCGGACACCCGAGCTTCGTCATGAGTGCGTCGTTCTCGAACCAGACCATCGCCCAGATCGAGCTGCACACCAAGCAGGGCAGCTACGACAAGCAGGTGTACGTGCTACCCAAGCATCTGGACGAGAAGGTGGCTCGCCTGCACCTCGGCGCGGTCGGCGCCAAGCTGACGACGCTCACCAAGGAGCAGGCCGGCTACATCGGCGTCGACGTGGCGGGGCCGTACAAGCCGGAGCATTATCGCTACTGACCGGTTGCCGCCGCTCCCAAGGGGAGAGGTAGCGGGTTCGTGGGGTTTGGTGCAGGCTGTGCAGGCCAGGCTAACGATCACTGGCAACCTGTTCACTTCCTGCACGGCGCGAAGATGTCAGGATGGGTTTGTGAAACCACGTGTCCTGGTCGTCGATGACGACTCCGCGCTGGCCGAGATGCTCGGCATCGTGCTGCGCGCGGACGGCTTCGACCCCGCCTTCGTCCCTGACGGCAATCGCGCCGTCACGGCGTTTCGCGAGTCCAAGCCCGACATCGTGCTGCTCGACTTGATGCTGCCGGGCCTTTCCGGCCTGGACGTCTGCCGTGCTATCCGTGCCGAGAGCGGCGTGCCGATCATCATGCTCACCGCGAAAACCGACACCGTCGACGTGGTGCTCGGCCTGGAGTCGGGAGCTGACGACTACGTCGTCAAGCCGTTCAAGCCGAAGGAGCTCGTCGCCCGGATGCGCGCGCGGCTGCGTCACCACGACGACATCGCGAGCGAATCGCTCACCATCGGCCCGCCCGAATCGCCGGTGAGCATCGACGTGCCCGGACATCAGGTGCGCCGCGACGGCACCACGATCGCACTGACCCCCCTGGAGTTCGACCTGCTCGTGGCGCTGGCCCGCAAGCCACGGCAGGTGTTCACGCGGGAGGTGTTGCTCGAGCAGGTGTGGGGTTACCGGCACGCTGCCGACACCCGGCTCGTTAATGTCCACGTGCAGCGCCTGCGTTCCAAGGTCGAGCGTGACCCGGAGAAGCCTGAGATCGTCCTGACGGTCCGCGGCGTCGGGTACAAAGCCGGACCACCATGATCGAGCAGGCCCCCGCGGTCCCCGTCGAGGCCGACGCGGCTGGACGCGCCTCGGGGGACGGCCCGGCCCGGGCGCCGCTTCCTCTGGCCGGCATCCGGGCGCGAGCGGGGCAATGGGCGCGCAGCGTTGCCGTCTCGGTGCGGCCGTACGGCCAGACCGTCGCGCGTGCCTGGGGCCGCTCGTTACAGCTGCGCGTCGCCGTGACCACGTTGGTGATCAGTGGCGTCGTCGTGCTGATCGTGGGCATCTTCCTGGTCGACCAGATCAGCGGCGGTGTGCTCCGTGCCAAACGCAGCGCGGCCATCGCCCAGGTCGACACCGCGATGGCATCGGCGCAGGCGGCGCTCGCAGATACGAACTTCGCCGACGTCCAGGGCGTCGCCAACGGCGTCTCGGACCTCAAGAGCGAACTCGCCCTCAGCAGCAACGACGCAGGGCTGTACCGCGTCCTGATCAAGTCAGATGCCACGGATGTTCAGCTCGAGGCGCTGGCCGACGTCTTCGACAGCGATCCGGTGCCGCCCGGGCTGCAACGCCTGGTCGAGCAGGGTAAGCCCGCGGTGCAATACTCCCGCATCCAGGCCTCGCGGGGCGGGCCGATGGTGCCCGGACTGATCGTCGGTCAGTCCGTCCAGGCACAGGGCGGGATGTACGAGATCTACTACCTGTTCCCGCTGAACGTCGAGCAGGACACCATCGCGCTTGTGCAGCGCACGGTGCTGCTCGCGGGCTTGGGACTGGTGCTGTTCGTGGCGATGATCGCAATGCTGGTCACGCGGCAGGTGGTGCGCCCGGTGCGGGTAGCAGCGCGCACTGCGGCACGTGTTGCGGGCGGTGACCTCTCGCAGCGGATCCGGGTCAGCGGCAGCGACGACATAGCCCGGCTGGGGCAGTCGTTCAACGAGATGGCCGGCAGCCTGCAGCGGCAGATCCAGCGGCTGGAACAACTGTCACGGCTGCAGCGCCGGTTCACCAGCGACGTCTCGCACGAGCTGCGCACCCCGCTGACCACGATCCGGATGGCGAGCGAGGTGCTCTACACCCGCCGGGGCGACTTCTCCCCGCAGGTGGCCCGCTCGGCCGAGCTGCTGCAGACGGAGCTGGACCGGTTCGAGGGTCTGCTCGCAGACCTGCTCGAGATCTCGCGCTACGACGCAGGAGTGGCGCACCTGGAGGCCGAGGACAGCGACCTGGGGTCGGTAGTGGCTCGGGTAGTGGACTCGCACCGCCTGCTGGCCAGCCGGCACGGCAGTGAGATCGTCACGCGAATGCCCGACGAGCCGGTGCCCGTCGAGATCGATGCGCGACGTGTCGAACGGATCCTTCGCAACCTGATCGGCAACGCGCTCGAGTACGGCGAAGGTCGTCCGGTCGTGGTGACGGTCGCCGCCGACGCCGCCTCCGCCGCGGTCACGGTGCGCGACCACGGCATGGGCCTGCGTCCGGGCGAGGTGGGCTTGGTCTTCAACCGCTTCTGGCGGGGCGACCCGTCGCGCAGCCGACTCACCGGCGGTACCGGCCTCGGACTCGCGATCAGTCTCGAGGACGCGCGGCTGCACGGCGGCTGGCTGCAGGCCTGGGGCGAACGGGGTTCGGGATCGCAATTCCGGCTTACCCTGCCGCGCCGGGTCGGCGAGGCGCTGTCGTCGTCGCCGCTGCCGCTCGAACCGGCCGACGCCGTGGAGAGCCGCTCATGAGGCGCACCCTTGCCGGGCTGGCGGCGCTGGCCGTACTGGCAACGGGCTGCTCAGGGGTGCCGACCTCCTCCAAGCCGCAGGTGATCGGCCCCGCGCAGGGGGGTCCCGCGGAGCCTGCCAGGCCGACGAACACCCCGGAGCCGAACGCCGAGCCCCGCACGATCGTCCAGGAGTTCCTGCGCGCCAACATCACGGAGCCCCTCGACCGGGCCGCGCACGAGTTCCTCACGCCGGACGAGCAGCGCAAGTGGTCGGATCAGACGGTGACCATCCTGGCCGGCAGCGTAGAGAACGCTGACGTCGGCTTGCAGAACCTCCCCGGCAACCCACCACACGCGGTCGGGATCAAGGTCTCAGGTACCCAGATCGGCTCGCTGGGGCCGGACGGCACCTACTCGCCGGCACCGCCGGGGTCCGGCGGCGCCGGCCAGCCGTGGTCGTACCTGTACGGTCTTGATCCGGTCAACGGGCAGGCTCGCATCAGCGACGCGCCTACCGGACTGGTCGTCTACGCCGACGAGTTCGCGCAGGTATACCGGCCGGTGCGGCTCTACTACTACGACCAGAGCGAGCAGCACCTGGTTCCGGACGTGCGATACACGGCGCTGGAGTCGCCACAGGACGTCGCGACGTGGGAGCTCCGGCGCCTCATCGCCGGCCCGAGCAGCCAGCTCGCCGACGCGGTGTACTACGACCTGCCGAACCCGCCGGCGAACGCGAACCCGTCCGTCAGCATCAGCGCGGACGGGTCGATGCGCGTCGAGCTGCCCGGCAGCTCGCGGCTGGACGGAGACACCGAAAAGCGACTTGCCGCACAGCTGATCATGACTTTCGCCAACAGCCAGCCGCAGCTGGCATTGACAATCACCGACGGCGGCGTGCCTATCGACATCCCCGACCTGCCGGGCCAGATCACGAAGGCGACACTTCAGCACGACTCCGTGACGGCTGACCTGTTCAACAACAACGACCCGATGCCGGTCTTCTACCTCGACGCCAAGCACCGGCTCGTCACCGGCGATAGCGGCCAGGCCGTAGCGGGGCCACTCGGGTTGGCCGGCCGGTACGACCTAACCTCCGTCGCCGTCGCCTCGGTCAAGCCCGAAGACGACTACTACGTCGCGGCCACTGTGGGCACGGGGTCCGACCAGACGTTCTGGATGGGCCGGACGCAGACCGGGCTGCTCAAGACGACCGTGCCCCCTGGACAGCTCACCCGCCCGTCGTGGGCCGCCGGGCTAACGGAGGCCTGGGTCGCCAATGGGGCGAACCTCTACCGGGTCAGCTGGGCCAACACCGGGCGGCCCCAGGTCTCGACGGTGCCGACGGCGCTGCAGTCCGGTGATCGCATCACGGCGCTGCGGTTGAGCCCCGAGGGCTCACGCATTGCGATGATCGTCCAGGGACCGGCCGGGTTCGCCCAGCTGTTCGTCGGCGCCGTAGTGCGGACCGGATCCGGGAGCGGCGACAACAACTCGGTCCGCATCGACAGCGCGCAGCCGATCATGCCGCCCAGCTACCACCTGAGCGACGTGGCGTGGAGCGACGACATGACGCTGTGGGTGGTCGGCACCAGCGACCCGCAGCGGCGAAGCCACGGCATCTGGTCCGTGACCGTCGACGGCGCCAACCTGCGTGTGCACTCGACGTCGGGCCTGCCGCAGGGCGCAGACAGCATCGCCACCGGATCCGGCGTCTTGCCGTGGGTGTCCGCCGGTGGCTATGTGTTCGAGCTCGGCACCGACTGGGAGGGGCCGGGGCCGAACCACCGCACCACCGCCGGCACCGCACCGGTCTACCTCGAGTAATCCACAGCGGCCGCGAAAAGTGCCGCGGGCGGCCACGGTACGCGGCCATGCTCGGCGTCGTGCTGCGTGTGCTCGCCGATCTCCTCGTCCCCTGCCGCTGCGGCGGATGCGGTGTCCCCGGCGAACTGCTGTGCCCGGCGTGCCGGCCGCAGGCGCCGATCCGGGTCTCGGGCTTCGCGGTGCCCGTGATCGCGGCCGGCCGCTATGCCGGTGGGTTGCGAGCCGCCGTACTCCGCTACAAAGAGCGCGGCCGGCACGACCTCGCGGACCCGCTCGCTTCGCTGCTCGCAGGGGCCGCGGCCGGGCTTGTGACGCCCGGCACCGTGCTGGTGCCGGTACCGTCCTCGCGGGCGGCCGCCCGGCGGCGTGGCGGTGACCACGTGCAGCGGCTGGCTCGCCGGGCCGGGCGGCGGCTCGGCGTCCCGATCGTCCCGGCGCTGCGCCTCACTCGCGCGGTGTGTGACTCGGCCGGTCTCGGTGCGGGCGAGCGGCACGCGAATCTCGCGGGTGCGATGACGGCACGTCCCGCTCCGCCCGGCGCGGCGGCGGTGCTCGTCGACGACATCGTGACCAGCGGCGCGACCCTTGCCGAGTCCGTGCGCGCCCTGCGCTCGACCGGCTGGCCGGTCACCGCTGCCGCCGTAGTCGCGGTCACGCCCCGCCGATCTGCAGCGACGGGCGATTGGTGACGCAACCGCATCGCATACCCATCTGGCACGTCGGGCGACTCCCAGCTAGCGTGTGCATGACCTGACCGAGTTGGCGATCCTTCGCTTCGCGCATGGTCCACCGACGACGCCTGGCGTGCGCGGTGCGGTTGGACGCTGTGACCAACCGTGGAGGGCGCATGGACGTGGTGGTTCACGGGCGCAACGTCGAGGTCCCAGAGCATTTCCGGATACACGTGACAGAGAAGCTCGGGAAGGTCGAGCGGTACGACCAGAAGATAATCCGCGCCGACGTGGAGTTGCACCACGAACGCAATCGGCGACAGAACGGCAGCTGCCAGCACGTCGAAATCACGTGCCGTACTCGTGGGCCGGTCGTACGCAGCGAGGCGTGCGCCGAGGACTTCTACAAGGCGCTCGACGCGGCCAGTGATCGGCTGGAGCGCCGCTTCCGGCAGGCGGCCGACCGCCGTCGGGTCCACCACGGGCGTCGCACCCCCACCTCGTTAGCCGCAGCCACCGCGCGCAGTGCAGGGGCGGTGCAGGAGCCACCGCCCGTCGCAACGGAAGAGGACGAGATCGACGACGGCCCGGGCCGCATCGTCCGCGAGAAGGAGCATCCGGCCAAGCCGATGACCGTCGACCAGGCGCTGTTCGAAATGGAGCTCGTCGGTCACGACTTCTTCCTGTTCTCCGACGTCGATACCGGTCGGCCCAGCGTGGTGTATCGGCGGCGGGCCTACGACTACGGGCTGATCAGGCTCGCGGTCTAGCCGCGGCGCACCCGAAGCCGCGGGTCCAGCAGCATGAACCGGACCTCGTCGCCGTATGAGCCGTCCGGGTTGGCGAGGCGCGCCTCGCGCACCCCGTCCGGGGCAAAACCACCTGAGACGGCCGCTTTCTGGGACGCGACGTTCGCGGCTTTCGCACCCAGTTCCAGCCGAGCGATACCAGCCGCTTCGAACGCCCAGGGGGCGAGTAGTCGCAGCGCACGTGCCGTGTAGCCGCGTCCGCGAAACGCCGGAAGCACGCCGTAACCGATGCCTGCGACACCCGGCGGTCCGGAGCGGCGTACCTGGATCGTCCCGGCCACCGCGCCGGTCACGACATCGACGATCGCCATGTCTGCGGTGGGGCCGGTGAGCCAGCGCAGTCCGGCGTGCGCCGCCGTCTCGGCGGCACGGGCGGGGTCCGGTTCGGCTGCGTTGAATGCGAAGCGTCGCGCTTCATCGTTGGCCATCGCCTCGTGCGCCGCGCCGGCGTCGCCGGGCTGCAGCGCCCGCAGCGTGACCGTGCCGTCGGTGAGCCCGCCGGGTGGCAGCGGTGGGAATGCGGGCCGCACCGGCGCCCCGTCGTCGCCGGCTAGCCGGCCGAAGACGGCGCCGTCCGCACGACCGCCCGGCGTCTGAATCTTGCCGCGCAGGGTTCCTTCGAGCCGGAACCCGGCGTTCAGTGCGGTCTTCACCGACGCCAGGTTGCCGACCGAGCAGTAAATCTCGGCGCGGTGCAAGCCGTGCGCGAATCCCCAGTCGACCAGCGCCCGGGTGGCCTCGGCCGAGTAGCCGCGGCCCTGCGCCGCAACCGCGACCCAATATCCGATCTCGCCGGACAGCCGCCGGGCGTCGGGCAGATGCAGCTCTGCGGCCCCGACGAGCCGCTCGCGGCCCCTCTCGACGAGGGCGCAGGGCACGCCTGTGCCGTCTCGCCGCCCGCCTACCCCCAGATCGCTCACGAACGCCTCGGCGTCGGCCTGCGTGTAGGGGTCGGGCAGTGACAGGAAGGCGTGCATCGCCGGCTCCGCCATGATGGCCTGCACGGCCGCGGCGTCGTCGGGGCGCCACGGCCGAAGCGTCAGCCGCGCGCTGGTGAGCACCAGGTCGTCGAGCTCGACGCCGTTCCACGCACCCACGTTGTCCACCCTGCCAGACGGCACCACCGGGTTGGCCGCGCGACAAGCACGTACCATGGCCGCCGTGGTTCTTGCCAAGATTCTGCGCGCCGGTGAAGGCAAGATGGTCCGTCGTCTGGCGGCCGTCGCCGAGCACATCGAGACGCTGGAAGACGACTACGTCGACCTGACCGATGCCGAACTGCGCGGGCTGACCGACACGTTCAAGGAACGCCTCGCCGACGGGGAGACGCTCGACGACATCCTGCCCGAGGCGTTCGCCGTGGTTCGCGAGGCGGCGCGGCGCACGCTGGGGCAGTTCCACTACAAGGTGCAGCTGATGGGCGGCGTGGCGCTGCATCTCGGAAACGTCGCCGAGATGAAGACCGGCGAAGGCAAGACGCTCGTCTCGACGCTGCCGGCCTACCTGAACGCCCTCGACGGCAAGGGCGTGCACATCGTCACCGTCAACGACTACTTGGCCGGTCGCGACGCCGACTGGATGGGCCGCATCCACCGCTTTCTCGGCCTGTCCGTCGGCAAGATCCTCTCCAACCAGCCGCCCGAGCTGCATCGCGCCGCGTACCTGAACGACATCACGTACGGCACCAACAACGAGTTCGGCTTCGACTACCTACGCGACAACATGGCGTGGTCGCTCGACGACCTCGTCCAGCGCGGACACCACTACGCGATCGTCGACGAGGTCGACTCCATCCTCATCGACGAGGCCCGCACCCCGCTGATCATCTCCGGCCCTGCCGAGGAGAATCAGCGCTGGTATCTGGAGTTCGCCCGGCTCGCGCCGCGGATGAAGCGCGACGTCGACTACGAGGTCGAGGAAGGCAAGCGCACCGTCGCCGTGACCGAGGACGGGGTCGCGCTCGTCGAGGACCAACTGGGCATCGAGAACCTCTACGAAGCCGCCAACACCCCGCTCGTCGGCTACCTGAACAACGCGCTCAAGGCCAAGGAGCTGTACAAACGCGACCGCGACTACATCGTCAGCAGCGGCGAGGTGCTGATCGTCGACGAATTCACCGGCCGCGTCCTGCACGGCCGCCGCTACAATGAGGGCATGCACCAGGCCATCGAGGCCAAGGAAAACGTTCAGATCCAGCAAGAGAACCAGACCCTCGCGACGATCACGCTGCAGAACTATTTCCGCCTCTACGAGAAGCTCGCCGGCATGACAGGCACGGCACAGACCGAGGCCGCCGAGCTGCACCAGATCTACAAGCTCGGCGTCGTCCCGATCCCTACGAACATGCCGATGATCCGGGCCGACGAAACCGACTTGATCTACAAGACGGAGGACGCGAAGTTCGCCGCCGTCGTCGACGACATCGCCGAGCGCCACGACGAGGGCCAGCCCATACTGGTAGGTACGGCGAGTGTCGCGAAATCGGAGCGGATCGCTGCGCTCCTGTTGCGACGGGGCATCCCGCACGAGGTGCTCAACGCGAAGAACCACGCACGTGAGGCGGCGATCATCGCCAACGCCGGCCGCAAGGGCGCGGTTACGGTTTCGACGAACATGGCCGGACGTGGCACCGACATCATGCTCGGCGGCAACCCGGAGTTCTTCGCCGACCTGACACTACGTGAGCGCGGGCTGATCCCCGAGGAGACGCCCGAGGAGTACGAGGCGGCCTGGCCGGACACGCTCGAGAAGCTCAAGGCCGAGACGGCCAAGGAGCACGACGAGGTCGTCGAGATGGGCGGCCTCTATGTGCTGGGTACCGAACGGCACGAGTCGCGGCGCATCGACAACCAGTTGCGCGGGCGCTCCGGCCGCCAGGGCGACCCGGGTGAGTCCCGGTTCTACCTGTCCCTCGGCGACGAGCTGATGGTCCGCTTCAATGGCGAGCGGGTGGCGCAGATGATGAACTTCCTGCGCCTGCCCGAGGACGTCCCGATCGAGCAGCGCATGGTGTCGAAGGCCATCCAGTCGGCTCAGACGCAGATGGAGCAGCAGAACTTCGAGATCCGCAAGAACGTCCTCAAGTACGACGAGGTCATGAACAAGCAGCGCACCGTCATCTACGCGGAGCGCCGCAAGATCCTCGAGGGCGCGAACCTGTCGGACCAGATCCGCGACATGGTGGCAGAGGTCGTGCGCGGCTACGTCGAGGGCGCGACTGCGTCCGGCTACGCGGAGGAATGGGACCTCGAACAGCTGTGGGCGGCGCTCAAGACGCTGTACCCGGTCTCGCTGACGATCGACGAGGCGATCGAGCAGGCCGGTGGCCACAAGTCCGATCTCACCCGCGCCTATCTGGTCGAGGAGCTGACCGCCGACGCCGAGTCCGCCTACGACGCGCGCGAAGAGGAGCTCGGCAGCGACGTGATGCGCGAGTTCGAGCGCCGCGTGCTGCTGTCGGTCCTGGACCGCAAATGGCGTGAGCACCTCTACGAGATGGACTACCTCCAGGAGGGCATCGGCCTGCGCGCCATGGCGCAGCGCGATCCCCTAGTGGAGTATCAGCGCGAGGGCTTCGACATGTTCGGCGCCATGATGGACGGAATCAAGGAGGAGTCTGTCGGCTTCCTGTTCAACCTCGAGGTCCAGGTCGAGGAGCCGGCCCCGCCGCCGGAGGCCGAAGCCGAGCCGCAGCTGGACGAGGCGGTGCTCGAGGCGGCCGAACGAACTCGCACCCGCGAAGCGAAGGCGCCGCACGTGTCGGCGCGCGGCCTCGACCGCGACACGTCTGCGCGCCCGCTCATGTACAGCGCTCCGACGCTCGGGTCCGAGACACCCGAGGTGCAGATGAGCGAAGGCGACGGAGCGGCCGGCTCATCCAAGTCGGCCAAGCGTCAGCAGCAGTCGCGCGCCAACCCCAACCGCGGCAGCCGTGGCAACCGCAGCGGTGCCGCTCGGCGTCGCAGGCGGTAGGTCAACCGAGCTGCAAGCGAACGCAGCGCCAGCGGCCGTCGAGTCCTTCGAGGCGGGCAGCGATCGCACGAAACCGCGGCCCGACCTGGACCACCGCGGAGATCTCGGCGATGCCGTCAGCCGGCTCACACACCCGCAGCGAGCGCAGCGCAGTCGGTTGCGCCCAGGTCGTGCGCTGCGGGCCAGCGAGCATCCCGCTCAAGACGGCGTGACTCAGGTGCGGCGCAAGCTGCTGCAGTGAACGCCGGCCGCCGAGTGCCTCCAACGCTGCGATCAGCAGCCGGCGCCCGAACCACCGTGGATCCGGCAGCTCACCCCGCCCGGTCGGCCGGGCGGCAAACAGGTCGCGTTTGTCGGTGAGCCGCCGCTGCGAGGGCGCGAACGGGAGCGGCCGATCGTGCGGGCCGACAAGTCGCAGGTGCCGCTCTGGCAGTTCGTCGTCGAACGGTGGCTCGCGACGTGGCGCTGGGCGGACTGTGATCGGGCGAGCATCGGCCGAGGCCGGAT
The DNA here is from genome assembly GCA_046734315.1 of Actinomycetota bacterium. GTDB lineage: Bacteria > Actinomycetota > Actinomycetes > Mycobacteriales > Jatrophihabitantaceae > DASXRA01. The sequence goes on from JBKPQY010000041.1 coordinate 14,027, forward strand.
CGGCGAGGGCGGCGGTCATGTGGAACTCCTGCGACGTGGACTAGCCGGCGTCCGGTGCGCGCAGCACCTCGCCGGAACGGATCAGGGGGGGTCGTCGCCGATGACGTGGGCATTGGCCGCGTACCAGCGTGGCCAGGCAGCGGCGATCTCTGCGTCGGACGCGTCCGGGCCCAGCCGCCGTGCCGCGATCAGCCAGAGCGAGTCGCCGGGCTGGACGCGGACGGCAGCTTCGGCGTCCGCGGGCGCGGCCGGTGAGGCGGGTCGCGGGTCGGCGCGCAC
>JBKPQY010000042.1:0-9788 GCA_046734315.1 Actinomycetota bacterium
CACGACGTCCGGTTCCTGGATATTTGACTTCTTGCCGTAGACGGCTCCGAGAGGCACACGTATGACTGAAGCAACCGGCTTCGATCGCATCGAGCCCGTCGACATCCAGGCGGAGATGCAGCGCAGCTACATCGACTACGCCATGTCGGTGATCATCGGGCGGGCACTGCCCGACGTCCGTGACGGGCTCAAGCCGGTGCACCGCAAGATCCTCTACGGGATGTACGACTCCGGCTTCCGCCCGGACCGCAACTATGTCAAGTGCGGGCGCGTCGTCGGCGACGTGATGGGCAACTACCACCCCCACGGCGACACCGCGCTCTACGACGCCCTGGTGCGGATGGCGCAGCCGTGGTCGCTGCGCTACCCGATGATCGACCCCCAGGGCAACTTCGGCTCGCCCGGCAACGACCCGGCGGCGGCCTATCGCTACACCGAGTGCCGGCTGGCACCCCTGGCCATGCACATGCTGGCGGACATCGACAAGGAAACGGTCGACTTCGTCCCCAACTACGCGGGCAACACCCAGGAGCCGGTGATCCTGCCGGCGCGGTTCCCGAACCTGCTGGTGAACGGCTCGGAGGGCATCGCGGTCGGCATGGCCACCCGCATCCCGCCGCACAATCTGCGTGAGGTCGCCGCCGGCGTCGCCTGGGCGCTCGACCACCCGGATGCCACGTCCGAGGAGCTGCTGAACAAGCTCATCGAACTGATCCCCGGCCCCGACTTCCCGACGCGCGGGACGATCCTGGGCCGCGACGGCATCGAAGAGGCCTACCGCACGGGCCGCGGCGCGATCCGGATGCGTGCTGTGGTCAACGTCGAGGAAGACGTCAAGGGCCGCACCATCCTCGTCGCAACAGAGCTGCCGTACCAGGTCAATCCGGACAACCTTGTCGAGTCGATCGCTCAGCTGGCCAAAGACGGCAAGGTCACCGGCATCGCCGACATCAACGACGAGTCGTCAGATCGCATCGGCATGCGCATCGTCGTCACCCTCAAGCGCGACGCCGTGGCCAAGGTGGTGCTGAACAACCTGTTCAAGCACACCCAGCTGCAGACGACCTTCGGCGCCAACATGCTGGCGATCGTCGACGGGGTGCCGCGCACGCTGCGCCTCGACCAGTTTGTCACCCACTACGTCGACCACCAGGTCGAGGTCATCGTCCGCCGCACCCGCTACCTGCTCGGCAAGGCCGAGGAGCGCATCCACGTGCTGCGCGGGTTGCTCAAGGCGCTCGACGAACTGGATGCAGTCATCGCGCTGATCCGCAGCTCGCCGTCGGCCGACGAGGCCAAGACCGGCCTCATGCAGTTGCTTGAGATCGACGACATCCAGGCCACCGCCATCCTCGACATGCAACTGCGCAGGCTCGCCGCCCTGGAACGGCAGCGGATCATCGACGAGCACGACGAGATCGCCGCCCAGATCGACGACTACAACGACATCCTCGCCAAGCCGGGACGGCAGCGGGCCATCGTCCGTGACGAGCTGAGTGCGATCGTCGAGAAATACGGCGACGAGCGGCGCACCCGGCTCGTGCCCTACGACGGTGACGTCAGCCTGGAGGACCTCATCGCCGACGAGGACGTGGTGGTCACGATCACCCGCACCGGCTACGCCAAGCGCACTAAAACCGACCTGTACCGGGCGCAGCGCCGCGGCGGCAAGGGCGTGCAGGGGGCAGGCCTCAAGACCGACGACATCGTCGAGCATTTCTTCGTCAGCTCGACGCACGACTGGATCCTGTTCTTCACCAACCGGGGGCAGGTCTATCGGGTCAAGGCGTACGAGCTGCCCGAAGCGAACCGCAATGCGCGCGGCCAGCACGTGGCCAACCTGCTGGCGTTCCGACCGGACGAGCGGATCGCGTCGGTCATCGCGATCCGGAACTACGAGGTCGCGCCGTACCTGGTGCTTGCCACCAAGGCCGGCCTGGTGAAGAAGACGAAGCTCACGGACTTCGACTCGAGCCGGTCCGGCGGCGTGATCGCGATCAACCTGCGCGACGACGACGAGCTGATCGGCGCTGCACTGATCTCGCCCGACGACGACCTCCTGCTGGTCAGCCGGCTGGCAATGTCCATTCGGTTCAAGGCGGACGATGACACACTGCGCCCGCTGGGCCGCGCCACGTCCGGCGTCATCGGCATGCGATTCACCGACAGCGACGAGCTTCTCGCCATGCAGGTGGTGCGCGAGGACATGGAGATCCTGGTCGCCACCGAGGGCGGATACGGCAAGCGGACCAAGATCGATGAGTACCCGCAGCAGGGCCGAGGCGGCAAGGGGGTCCTGACGGCGCGTATCGTGTCCACGCGAGGTGGGCTGGTCGGCGCCATCGCCGTCCGTCCCGAGGACGAGATCTACGCGATCACGTCCGACGGCGTGGTCATCCGCACGAAGGCCGCGGAGGTACGCCGGGCACAACGGCAGACGATGGGCGTGCGGCTGATGAACCTGCCCGACGGCGTCAACCTCGTCGCCATTGCCCGCAACGCTGATGAGCCGGACGAGCAGGAGTGAGCGAGTAGTGAGCGGTACGGCGATATGAGTAGCCCGCGTTATCCGGGCGAGGCGTTCGCACCGACCGAGTCCTTCCCGTCACCGATCGACGAGCACGAGTCCTCGGCCAATGGCGGGTCGCCCGACCACGAGGACGAGACGCGGCCCCGCACGTCGTTCGGCGTTCCGGGCGCTGGGCCTTTCGAATCGGATCCGATTCCGGCGTCGCCCCCGATGGACGACAACAGGTTCAGTGCGCCGACACTGGCGGGCTCCGCCCCACCCCCATTCGGCGACGGACCGCCTCCGGTGCTTGACGAGGCATACCGGCCGGTATTCGAGCAGCAGATCAGCCTGTCCGGGCCGTCAGGCGGCTACGGTGATTCCACGATGGACATCAGCACCGTGCCGGGGCTCGCCCTGCCTCCAGGTGGCATGGGTCCGGGCATGGGCCCGCCACCGGGCATGGCCCCGCCGCCGGGCATGGGGCCTGTACCCGGCATGACCTCGCCACCGGGCATGGCCCCCCCGCCGGGCATGGCCCTGCCACCCGGCCTGGCTCCGCCCTCCGGCCCGCCGCAGCCGCTGGCTCCACCGTCCGGGCCGCCGCCCGGATTCGCTGCCCCGTCGGGTCGGCAGGCACGTGGCGTCGGGCCTCGGGGGCGTGGTCCGCGCCGGGCGAAACTGCAACTACGGCACATCAACCCCTGGACGGTACTGAAGTTCTCGTGCGTGCTGTCGGTGGCGCTGTTCTTCGTCTGGCTGATCACCATCGGCCTGCTCTACGGCATCTTGCAGGCCGCCGGGGTGATCGACAACATCAACAACGCCGTCACCACCATCAACGGGAGCAACTCGAAGAATCCGATCACACCAGGGCTTGTGTTCGGCGGGTCAGCAATCATCGGCGTGATCAACATGGTGCTGTTCATCGCGTTATCCACAGTGGGCTCGGTCGTGTACAACCTGTGCGCCGATCTGGTCGGTGGCATTGAGGTCACCCTGTCCGAGCGTGAGTGATGCTTGGTTGGAGCGGCTGATGGCGGGCCGGTAAGCTGACACGTCGGTCCCGCGGGCCTGTAGCTCAGGCGGTTAGAGCGCATCCCTGATAAGGATGAAGTCGGAGGTTCAAGTCCTCCCAGGCCCACGCGCGTCAACGAAAGGTGCTTCCCGTGCTCAAAGTGCTGTTGCTCTTGGCCGTCGTAGCCGGAGGTGCCGTGGTGGTACGCAAGCGAGCGTCCGATCAGGCCACCGCCACGCTGTGGCGGGAGGCAACCGAACAGGGCCCAACAAACGCATCTCGGTCCTAAGCTGATCCCGCGGGGGACGTAGCTCAACTGGCAGAGCACCGCCTTTGCAAGGCGGGGGTTGAGGGTTCAAGTCCCTTCGTCTCCACTCCGCAATCAAGGCCCTGTAGGCCTGTGGACAGCTAGAGTCGTCAGCCTCGTGCAATCACTCGTGCATTCAACCCTGATAGCTTCAGCTCGTGGCCGCTCCCAAACGACGTCATTGCGGGGCATATCCGCAAGCTCCCGTCGGGCAGCTTTCAGGCGATCGTCTTCGCTGGCATCGATCCGCTGACCCGCAAGCGGCGCTATCTACGGGAAACGGCCAAGACGTACAGCGCAGCGGCTGAGGCACTCACGCGCCTGCAGAGCCAAGTGGATCAGAACCGGCACCCGAAATCGGATATCACAGTCGCGCAAGCCATCGCGCAATGGCTTGACACAGCGCGACACGAGGACACCACCGCGCCCGCTACGACGACCGGATCCGCATCCACATCACGCCAACGCTGGGCGACCTCGTTGCCGGCAAGCTCGACGCCGAGATCCTGGAGCGGTTCTACACACGGCTGCAGCGCTGCCGTGAGCTGTGCGACGGTCGGTCGCGAGCGGGTCACGTCTGTCGGCCGCTGAGCGCGAGCACCGTACGGAAGATCCACTACATCGTCAGCGCCGCCCTGGAGCAGGCCGTGCGGTGGCGGCATCTCGGGGTCAACCCGGCTTCGCTTGCGGTCGCGCCGACTCCACGTCCGCGCCCAGATATGGGCTACGGGCCGGCGTCGTACGCCAGCGTGGCCACTGGCGATCACTCATTTATGTGGCAGTACTTGCTGCTCCGCTACAACCGCAGCGTGCAGTGAAATGGAACGGTGGCGGCGTGCCCGCGCTTGAGACCATCAAATGTCGCGCGGAGTTCGACCGGTAACCGTCAGTTCGCCACGGTTCGACAGCATTCTCTGATCCGCCGGCCCGAAGGGAATTCGGCTAGCAACTATCTCTGACCCGATTTGGGCGAAGATCACCGGGCTGGTTGAAGGCAGGTCCCGCGTTCTGGGGCTTGTGGTGGCCTGGGCGGCCGGGGTTTGCGCACTAATCGGCGTGCGTAGTCCGCGGCGGTGGCGTGCGCGTACGGTCTGGCCCGCTTTGGGCGGCGATGCAGATCGTGCAGTCTCTTGCGGCGCGGCCACGGCCCTGGCCATCGTGGTTGAGGAGCCGATGGCCAGGGCCGGGTGCGGATTATTCGTGGTCCGCGGGGGGTCGTTATGGCATGGCGGCCAGGGCGGAGACGAACGCCGGCGAGTTGGGCGTGCCCCATCCGGTGGTGGCGTCGTAACCGCCGGTTGTCGGATATCCGGCTACCGGGACCTGCCACAGCTGGTTGTCCTGCAGGTCGCCGACGGACTTGGCCACCGGTCCGCTCACCCCGACGTCGGATCCCACGAAGTCCTTCGGGGCCGAGCCGTAGTGCTGCGGCACGATGTCGGTGTAGGCGCTCGACCCGACGCCCTGGTAGAGCAGCGGGCTGAGATACCTGATCGGCTGCTTGCCCTGCGCTGCCCGGGCGGCGTTGACCAGGGCAGTGAGTGCGGCGGTCTGCGGCGTCGCCGCGGAGGTACCGCCGAAGATCGTCCAGCATCCGGTGGTGTTGCCGCAGTTGAACGCGGGGTAGGCCGTGATGTAGACGTCCACGCCGCCGTTCACGGCCGCGTTCCACGCGGTGTCGGGAACCAGGCGGTGATCGCCGTAGCCCGCGGCGACGCCCTGCTGCCACGACGGCCGCGGGTAGATGACGCTGGCGCCGCCGCCGGTCGCGATGGGCGCCCAGGACTCGTTCCACACGGCCTCGCTGTTGCCACCGTTGGTGAAGGCCCAGTAGTCGGGGTTGAAGTCGCCGCTGGCCGTGAACGCCTCGTTGCTCGACGGGTTCCAGGTCCAGCCGTCCTGCAGCTGGGTGCCGCCGACGGCGACGACATAGGGCGAGGTCGCCGGCCACCACGCGGTCGGGTTCGGGTAGGCCCTGCCTTCCTTGGCCTGCTTGGCGATGCCCAGGCTGCCGAAGTCGCCCGTTGCGGCGAAGAAGTTGTCGTGCTTGGCCAGACCGGCCTTGAACACCTCGTCGAACCGCGCGGTCTGCGTGGCTGCCGCGCCGCCGAAGGTCTGCTCGGTCGCGGCGAGCGACATCGAGAACACGGTGCCCGGTGGCGTGGCGGCGATCTCGTCGGAGATCGCGTTGAACAGGTTCGGGAAGCCTTGCACGCCAAGGGTTTCTGCCGGTGGCACGGCCAGCAGGACGATGTGCGCCAGGGGAGCGATGGCGTAGGCCCACTCGATGTCGAGCGTCGCCTCACCTGACCAGTTGGCGGCAGCACACGGACCGGACAGGCCGTTGCTGCTGCAGGTGTTGTGGAACTGCGGATTCCCTTGCGGGAAGAGCTGTTCGAAGTCCGGGGACGGCAGCGTCGGGAAGAACGTGTCGTGGAAGTGCCGCAGGTCGGTGGCCGCGGTGGGGCTGCCGTAGGCATCGACGAGCACGATCGTCTGGCCCTGCCCGTAGTTAGGCGCCGTGGTGCCGTTGACCGAGATGGGCGCGACGGAATCCACGCCGTATGCCGCCCGGATCTGCGCCGGCGTGTAGCAGTGGAACCACGAGACGTCCGAGCCGTCCGGCAGCACGCAGGCCGTCGAGGCGTCCTGGTGCGTCGTGACCGAACTGCGCGGCACGCTCACCGTCTGCCCCGACACTTCGTTGGCCGTCGTCGGTGCGGCGCCCACACCCGTCCCGCCGAGCGTGACAGCCAGCACGGCCGCGCTGCCAACTGCCGCTACCATCAGTGCGCCTCGCTGCGCTTTCATGAGTGAGCCCCTTCGTTAGCGGTGTGCGAAATGTAGCCCGATGGGACCGCTACCGGGAGGCCTTCGCCTAACCGTGATCGGGGCTGGACACGCAGTACCGGGGCTGGACACGCAGTTCGGGATCGACCCCGCCGCACAGTCACTCTTGCGGGTTGTGCCTAGCCGACCCCGGCCAACGGGGTCATGTCCGAGACGGTAGTCAGCGACCAGCAGTCGCTCGACATACGAGCTTGGCTCGATCCACTGCGCCGTTGTGATCACGAGTCAAGCGTCAACTCCGGCGACGACTGACCATGCTCCGCGCGCGCACGTCGCTTCGATGTACATCTGACCGATCCTGTTCGCGCCGACCGCGGAATGGCTCATGGAATGAATTGCGGGCACCGACAGACGCTGACGGCAGTCACAATCACCGCAAACTTTGAGCAGGGAAGCACATTTCGGCGCACCGATGTTTGCGTCGCATGATGAACTGCCCGATGTGAACGCAGTGCCGACTGGCGTGACACCTCGCTGCCGAACCGGCAGTCGTGCAATGGATTATGCAATGAACTCCAGGCCACTGAAGAAGCTCAGGTGGCCAGAAGCACCCCAAACCGGAATAGAGCGCACCAGAGAAGCCTGCGCTCACGTGACTCACCGGCTTTGCAAGGCTGGGGTTGAGGGTCCAAGTCCCTTCGTCTCCACTCCGCAAATCCGGGCCTGTCGTGGCCAGGATTTGGGCCGGTCCGAGTGACGCCGTGCTGTGATGCGCTCGGCTTGATCGGGCTGGACCGAGCCACTGGCGGCATGAGCCGTGCGTTTATCGGTACTCAGCGCGACGTCACATTGCATGGATCGGGCAGCCACGCCGTGGCACCGACCCAGGTATTACCGGCGCCGCACTACTGTCGTGAGATCCATCGTAGAGACGCGAGGCGGTGGTTGAGGTTCACGTCTCCTCGTCTCCATTCCGGCAAGCCCGGGCTCGAAGTCAACCCCGGTCGGCCGGTGAGCCGTAGTACGGCGCGTTGTAGTTGAAGACGTTGCCGCACTGCGTTGCGAGCAGGTATCCAGCGTTGCTGGAGACGATCGTCGTGACAGGGGCGCTGAGCGTCGTACCAGCCGCCGACCCGTACCAGGGGGCGTTGAAGTTGTAGACGTTGCCTTTGCTGGTGGCGAGCCAGTAGCCGCCGTTGGGTGCGGCGGTGATGCCGATGATCGGGGCGGGCAGTGTGGTGCCGGCTTTGGAGCCGTACCAGGGGGCGTTGAAGTTGTAGACGTTGCCGTTCGGCGTGGTCAGCCGGTACCCGCTCGTGGCCGGGTCGACCGCCATCGCAGTAAGCGGCCGGTAGGTGAATTGATCTGCGCTGGTCACCGCAGTCGTCCCACCCGCTGTGCTGACCGTGATGTCGACCGTTGTAATGCCGTGTGCCGGCACGGACGCGGTCAGCTGGGTTCCCGACGCCACGGCCACGTGGCCTGATGGGCTCCCACCGAACCTGACCGTCGTGTTCCCGGCGACGAACCCCTGACCGATGATCGTCACCGTTGTGCCGACGGCAGCATTCGTCGGGCTGACCGCGGTGATCGCCGGCGCCTGGTTGCCGACCATCAGGCCGTCCGAGTAGTCGCGATCGATGTTGATCTGCACGCCCTGCCACGTCTCGGTGACGTTGCCGTTGTACTGCTTGATGCGCTGGTGATTCGGCCAGGCGCTCGTCGGGATGTACGCCGATGTCGTGTTGGCGTTGCCGTCCCATTCGGCGAAGTCGACATAACCCGGCCACCCGGCTGTGCCGTACCGCGGGGCGATGACTTGGGCGATGCCGGCGCCAGCCGACCCATAGATGCCGGAGCGGAATCCCCTGGCGTTCAGCTCGTTCGACCACGCATGAATGAAGGTGACGACGTCGGCATTGCAGCCCGAGTTGGCGGTGTTCCAGGCCTCCATGTCGAAGTAGATGGGGCTACCCGATCGCATACCGAGTGCGGACGCCTGGTCGGCGGCATCCCCGCCTGCCGCAGTGCCCTGCGCCGCAGCCTGGGCATGATCAATCCGCTGGCCGAGGTTGGCGTCCAGCGCGCAGCTCGCCTGTAACCCCACGTACAGCGGGATGAGGCTCCAACCGGCCGCAATCTCGTCCTGTACCCATGTCGCGGTGAGATTGGGCTGATCGCAGGCTCGGTTGAGTCCGCCGATGTACACACCGACGGCGCGATACGGCGATGCGAGCCAGGCGTTCATTGCGCTCTCGCTCGGGGCTGTGCACGCGTCGAAGCCCTTGCCGACGTGGGTAACAGGGCCGGCAGCGATCTTCTCGGCAGCCGGTGAGCTGGCCTGCGACGCGCGCGGTGCGCCCGCCGGGATCAGGGTGAAACTCGCCAGCACCTGCTGCGCGAGGCTCGCGTCAGAGCCGAAGGAGATCGTGGCCAGCACGCCGCCCTCCGGAAAGGCGACGACGACGCGATGGCTCACACGCTGCGAACCCGCCGAATTGACCTCGGCCTGCTGCCCTCCGATCGACGTCTGGCGCAGACCTGGTGGCGCGGCACGGCTAGCAAGTGGCTCCAGGTGGATGGCTTCGGTGACCCCGACGACGCGCGCGGGGCAATCCGGCTGTGGGCCGATGCGCCCCTCGTACACGACGTGCACGTCGAACCGCACACACGCCGACGGGTGAGCGGCCAGATCCTGGACCTGCCACGCCGCGGGCACGCTCACCTGCTCGCCGAGATAGCTGATCAGGTGCGACGCGGACGCGCCACCCGCAGGGCCCTGCACAGCCGCCATCGCCGCCACGACAACGCCGGCAAGCGGCACAAACACGCGACCAAACGGACCGATACGGGGACGAAGCACAAGAGGCACGATATCCAGTCCGAGCGCCATCAGCCGATGACGCGCCTTGCCCCTCGGTGATTCGCCTTACCACGGCGTGACCGGTTCGCGAAGTGCGTCGCTGGTGTAACGCAATCGGGCCTTCCGACGGTCAGCCAAGTGAGATGAGTAAGGACCGACAGCACATCGGCGCGATCACGGCCGAACGACTGCTCCGGGGTGCACGCGGGGGTTCACCCGTCGGATCGGACCGGCTTGCCGACCTGCTCGCCGCGCTGACGTCACGCCCGAGTCCTGCCGAGTTGGCCGGCGAGGATGCGGC
>JBKPQY010000043.1:0-40503 GCA_046734315.1 Actinomycetota bacterium
AAGACGGTGCGTCCCTCCGCGGCCAGGGATTTGATCACGCCGCGCAGCCAGTGCACGCCTTCGGGGTCGAGTCCGTTGGCGGGCTCGTCGAGCACCAGCGTGTCCGGGTCGCCGAGCAGCGAGGCGGCGAGTGCGAGTCGCTGCCGCATGCCGGTGGAGTAGCTGCCGCTGCGGCGTTGCGCCGCGTTTGTGAGGCCGACGAGCGCTAGGACGTCGTCGACGCGAGCGTCGGGGATGTCCGCCGCCCGTGCGATGACGCGCAGTGCGTTCCTGCCGGTGCGGCGGGGATGGAAGATGTTCGGGTCGACCAGCGCACCGATCGACCGCAGCGGGTCGCGCAACTCGGCGTAGGGTCTGCCGTCGATGGTCGCGGTGCCCGAGCTGGGACGGGTGAGCCCGAGCAGCATCCGAATGGTGGTGCTCTTTCCCGCTCCGTTGGCGCCGACGAAGCCCGTGATGCGCCCAGGCCGAGGCGAGAAGGTCAAGGTGTCGACGACGGTCAGCGACCCGTACCGCTTCGTCAGGTTATGGAACTCTATATGGGCCACGGTGGCTCCCTAGTCCGATGGTGGCCGCGTCCTTCGCGGCTCGGCCTCAGAAACTAGGGAGATTCGGCCGCGCGGGCGTCGGCCGCGAGAGTGCACTTCGGCGTACATCTCGGGATGTACGTGTGCTCAGCCGCCGGGGATCGCCAATCCCGCCTCGTACGCGGCGACGACGAGTTGCGCCCGATCGCGCAGTCCGAGCTTGGTCAGGATGCGGCTCACGTGGGTCTTCGCCGTCGCGTGAGTGATGACGAGCCGCTCCGCGAGTTCGGCGTTCGATAGTCCGGCTGCGACGAGCAGCAGCACCTCGGTCTCGCGCTCGGTCAGCGACGCGAGCAATTCGCGGCGGGGCCGACCAGCCGGGCGTCGCGCGAATTCGCGTACCAGCCGGGAGGTGATCCTCGGCGCGAGCAGCGCTTCGCCCGCTGCAACGACGCGGACCGCTTGCACGACCTCTTCCGGCGTCGCGTCCTTCAAGAGGAACCCGCTCGCGCCGGCGGACAGCGCGGCGTACACGTGCTCGTCGAGGTCGAAGGTGGTCAGAATCAGCACCTTCACGTTGTCCGTGCCCGGCCCGCTGATGATGCGGCGGGTCGCCTCGATCCCGTCCAGCACCGGCATGCGAACGTCCATGATGAGCACGTCAGGACGTTCCCGGCGGGCCAAGGCGACGGCTTGCTCGCCGTTCGCGGCTACCCCGACAACGTCGAGGTCACCGGCAAGGCGAAGCTGCACGCGCAGACCGTCGCGGAGTAGCGGCTGGTCGTCGCAGATGCCAACGCGAATGGTCATGGCGCGTCGGTTGTGCGCAGGGGCAGCTGGGCATCGACGCGCCAACCGTCCGCAGTGGCGCCGATGCGGGATTGCCCACCGGCGGCGGTGACCCTGGTCCGGATGCCGGCGACGCCGAGGCCGCTGCCTTCCGCGGCGCGCTGAGTCCGGGTACCGCCCGACGAGTCGACCACGACCCGCAGGACCCCCTCCGTGGAGGTCACCCGGATCGTGACGACCGCGCCAGGCGCGTGCTTGACCGCGTTCGTCAGGCCCTCTTGGACAACGCGGTAGGCGCACAGCTGCACGTCGAGTGGCACTTGTTCGGTCTCCGGCAGCACCTCAGAGGTCACGGCGACGCCGGCCGCGCGGACGTTGCCGACGAGTGCGGCGACGTCGGCGAGGCCAGGCGGCCGGGCATCAAAGTCGGCAGCTCGCGCGGTGTCGTGCAGCACCTCCAGCAGCTGGCGCATTTCCCGCATCGCCGTGCGGCTGGTCGACTCGACGGCCGACAACGCGGCGCGCGCAGTTTTCTCATCGCCGGCATCGAGGGCGACCCGGGCCGTGCTGGACTGAACGGCGACCGCGCTGAGTCCGTGACCGACCAGGTCGTGCAGATCCCTTGCGATACGCAGCCGCTCCTCGGCCACCGCACGCCCGCGCGCCGCTTCCACTCGACTGCGCTCGCTGCGAACCAGCACGCCGGCCAACGCCACGATCACGGTGACCAGCGACAACAGCGCCGAGGGATCAGGCTTCGATCGGACCAGTTGACCGATGCCGATGAAGGCACAGGTCAACCCGGCGGCAGTGAGCGCGGCGAACGTCGCCCGGCGGCGCTCGGCCACGAGCGTGGCGAGCGACCAGATCACCACCCACCCCGCGAACGGCGGAACCAGGCCGACCGCGACGACATACCCGCCGTAGCAGGCCAGGACAACACCCGCTACCCAGTACACATGTACGCGGCGCCACGCCAGCGCGAGCCCCTGCGCCAACGCCAGCAGCGTGGCAAGCGCCGCGAGCCAACTCGACCGCTCGGCGGCCGTGGATGATCCCGTCTGCGGGGCAAGCAACTGGAGCAGCGCCGTCACGATCGCGACGGCCCAGTCGACTCGCCGTGGCCGCCCCCGCCGCGCCGAACCCGCGCTTGCATCGTCCGGGCGTACGCCCACACGGGACGTCATGCGGCAATGGTCGCCCAAACGTGGCGGGTCGTCACGCCTCGCGCAACACGCAAGACCGGCGAGTGCGCTACGTCTGGGGCAATGGACCGGTCAGAGCTGTACTCCGCGCGAGAGCGCCCCGTCGACGAGGATGTTCGCCCCACTCGTCCGACTGGACGCCGGGCTCGACACGAACACGACGCTGCGCGCGATCTCGTCAGGCGTGCCCATCCGGCCGCTGGGGTTGAGCGCCAAGGCGGTGGAGTAGAGCTCCGGCAGATTCTGCTCGATGTTGGCCCAGACTCCGCCCTCGAAGTACGTGTTGCCCGGCGACACCGTATTCGCGCGAATCCCCTTGTCCGCCAGCTGATGTGCCAGGCCCTGCATGTAGTGGATCAGAGCCGCCTTGATCGTGCCGTACGGTCCGGCAGCGAAGTCGATCTCGCGTCCGGAAACGCTGGACACCGCCACGATCGACGCCGCCGAGCTCGCCTCGAGATACGGCAATGCCGCGTGCACGATTCGGACCGGCGCCATCAGGTCGACTTCGAATGACGCTGTCCAGTTCTCTGGCTTGTCCTCGATCGCAAGTGCGCTGACGTTCGAGACGACAATGTCGAGGCCGCCCAGTGCTTCGGCGCTACTCGTCACCCAGGCGGTGAGTGCCTGCGTGTCGGCGACGTCGAGCGCGGTGCCTAGCGCCGTTGCCCCGCCGACCGAGAGCTCCTCCTGCGTCGCCTTGACCGCGTCCGCGTGGCGTGCACAGAACGCGACGGACGTGCCTTCGGCGAGAAACGCCTCGACGATGGCCCGGCCGATGCCACGGGTGCCGCCGGTGACGAGTGCACGCAGTCCCGACAGTTGCAGATCCATGACGGGATTCCTTTCGATTCAGCTGATTCGAGCGGCACGTTCGACCAGGTCGCGATGCAATCCGCCGAACGCGTCGGCACCGGGCAGGAGTGACTTTGGTGCCTTGGTGACGACGCTGTAGTTGGCATCGACGACGTTCGCGAGGGGCACTTCCGACAGTTGCGACAGCAGCTGGTAACTATCCATCTTGTCCAGCCCGTAGAGCTCACCGAGCCAGGCGACCATATCGACCTGCGACACCCGCCACGCGTCCTCAAGGGGGCGGCTGGAGCCGACGGTCATCAGGTACTCGTCGTCTTCCAGACGTGGCCATCCAGGTGCTGCACCTTTGACGAGGTCGACGATCAGCGTCGTCGTCATCGCACCTTCTACGGCCGTCCCGCAGGATTCGCCCTCCCCCTGGCGGTAGTGGCCATCCCCGATCGAGAACAGGGCGCCTTCCACGTTCACGCCGAGGAAGCAGGTGGTGCCCACGCGCATCTGCGGGGTGTCCATGTTGCCGCCGAACCTGTCGGGCACCAGGGAGCTGCGAACCTCATTACCCGCCGGGGCCACGCCGACCGTGCCGAGCATCGGCTCGAGCGGGAGATCGACGCGGAACTCGCTATGCCGCGCCTCGAACTGCAACGTGCCTCGTGCGCGGTCCAGATGGTAAATCCACGTCATATCTGGAAGCGCATCCTGCAGCGTTGCTGTGCGATCGGTGCTCGTGAGCCCGCCGAAGAAGGGGATCGTCGCCGATGCCGCCCAGTCGCGCGCCGGCTCCACGCGGACGAAGTGCAGCGCCAATGCGTCGCCAGGCTCGGCGCCCTCGACGAAGAACGGTCCGGTCTGCGGATTCACGAAGCGCAGGTCGACCTTCTCACTCGACAGGTCGTGCACGCTGCGAAGGACCCCGCCGAACGCGTCTTCCGACCACAGCCGCAGAACGGTGCCCGGCGTGATGCGACGGATCGGTGCTGCACCGCCGAAGGTGTACGCAAGCTGATCGGCGGTGGGCGTGAACTCGATGATGTCCAGCGTGTCGGTCATTGGCAGTAGTCCTGTCGGTCAAGGTAGTTCCACGTGATGCGGTCCTAGTTCGTTGATACTGCGCACGCCCAGCAGTTGCATGGTGCGGCGAACTTCCGCGGAGAGAATTTCGGCGGCCCGGTCCACACCGCGCTCGCCGCCGGCCATCAATCCGTACAGGTACGCGCGTCCCACGAGTGCGGTGCGCGCGCCGAGTGCGACCGCGGCGACCACGTCTGCCCCGGTCATGATCCCGGTATCCACCCACACCTCGGCCTGCGCGCCGACCACATCAACGACGTCGGGCAGCATTCGTAGTGGGACCGGGGTTCGGTCGAGTTGCCGGCCGCCGTGATTGGAGACCAGCACGACGTCCGCGCCGGCAGCGACGACGCGCTGGGCATCCTCGACGGTCTGGATACCCTTCACCACGAGCGGACCCGCCCACAACGAGCGCAGCCATTCGAGATCTTCGATCGTCATGGTCGGGTCGAACAGCTGGTCGATAAGCTCGGCAATCGTTGCGTTCCACGAGTCCAGCGAGGCGAATCGGAGCGGTTCAGTCGTGAGCAGGTTGAACCACCACGCCGGATGAACGAGCGCGTTTCGTACCGTCTTGTGCTTCAGCTTCGGCGGGATCGTGAATCCATTCCGTGCGTCGCGTAACCGCGGGCCGCCGACCGGCACGTCTACGGTCAGGATCAACGCCTCGTACCCCGCCTGCGCGGCACGTGCGATCAGGTCGGCGCCCGCCGCCCGGTCCCGCCAGACGTAGAGCTGGAACCACTTGCGCGCCTTGGGGGCAGCGGCCGCGACGTCTTCCAGGGACGTCGTGCCCATCGTTGACAGCGCGTACGGAATGCCACGCCGCTGCGCCACCCGGGAAACGGCGCACTCGCCGTCGTGGTGCATCAGCCTGGTGAACCCGGTGGGCGCGAAGGCAAAAGGTTGCTCGGACCTCGACCCGAGAACCGACGTCGAGGTATCGACGTCGGAGACGTCACGCAACACCGACGGATAGAACTGCAGATCGGCGTACACCTGACGCGCGCGGCGGAGGCTGATCTCTTCCGAGGCGCCGCCGTCGACGTAGTCGAACACGGCCTTCGGGCAACGGCGCTGCGCCATTGTCCGCAGGTCGTTGATGGTGAGCGCGTCGGCGAGCCGCCGGCGCGTCGGGCTGAGCTCGGGTCGGCGGAACGCGACGAGCGGCGCCACGTCGGACCACTTCGGCAGATGCCGCGACCGGCTCGATGAGGCCACACGGCAACTCTCGTCTACCGGATGGTGTCTGACCAGATCCCGCCCTCACCGCGGCCGGGCGACAGTCACGGCTCGGGCTCACCAGACCCTTGACAAGTTGGCGGCGACAACGGATTATCGGTCGGACGACCGAACGATCGGGATCGATTCGTTAGACATCGGGGGAAACCGTGGCCGTAGAGCACGACACCCGGTCGCGAATCCTGGCTGCGGCGAAGGGCGCGCTGCTGGAGGCCGGGTATGCGAAGCTCTCGACGCGGGCCATCGCCGAGGCGGCGGGGGTGCCGCTGAGCCAGATCCACTACCACTTCGGTTCGAAGCAGAACCTGATGCTGGCTGTGCTTGACGCCGAGAACCAGCAGCGACTGAGTCGCCAGGCAGCCATGTACAAAAGCGATTTGCCCTTGTGGAAACAGTGGGTTCAGGCATGCGACTTCTTCGACGACGATCTCGAGTCGGGGTACGTGCGCGTACTGCTGGAGATGACGGCGGCCGGTTGGTCTGACAGCGAGATCGCAGCCGCGGTGTCCGCCGAAGTGCGCGGCTGGTTCGATCTGCTCGCCGAGGTGATGCAACGCGCCGGCGAGCGGTTCGGCTCGTTGGGCCCGTTCACGCCGGCGGAGTTGGCCGCGCTTGCGGGCCTGCCGTTCATCGGTGCCGAGGCGTTGATCTTGCTTGGGCTCGACGACTCGCAGCTAGCGGCGCGGCCGGCATTGCGCAAGATCGGAGAGTTGCTCCGTGCCAAGGAGGAGTCATCGAAGCCCCGGCGGCGGCGATGAGGGCGTCTCGACCGTCGCGTGAGGGCACGGTCTGCCGGGACGGTGTCGAGATCTTCTACGAGGTGTACGGCGACGGCGCGACGACCGTGCTGATGTTGCCGACGTGGTCGATCATCCACTCGCGGTGCTGGAAAATGCAGGTTCCGTATCTGGCGCGCCACCACCGGGTCGTCACATTCGACCCACGTGGCAACGGGCGGTCCGGCCGCCCGGCCGGAGCGGAGGCATACGGCGAGCGGGAGTTCGCCGCGGACGCGCTCGCGGTCATCGACGCCACCGGCACAGAACGCGTGGTCCTGATCGGCTTCTCGAAGGGCGCGCAACGAGGCCTGCTGCTGGCCGGCGAGCATCCGGAGCGGGTCGCGGGCGCCGTGTTCATCGGATCGGCGGTCCCCGTTGGCCCTGCCATACCGCGCAAGGAGTGGATCGGCGACTTCAGCCGGCGGCGTGACTCCTATGAGGGGTGGGACAAATACAACCGTCATTACTGGACCTCGGACTACGCCCACTTCCTCGAGTTCTTCTTCGCAGAGCTGTACAACGAGGCGCATTCGACCAAGCAGCGCGAGGACGCTGTGGGGTGGGCCCTGGAGACCGATCCCAAGACGCTCGTCGCCACGCAGCTCGGTTCGAGAGTCGGGGCGGACGACCTGCGCTCGTTGGCGGCTCGGGTGCGCTGCCCGGTGCTCGTCATCCACGGCGTGGACGATGCGATCCGCCCGTACGAATCGGGTGTTGCGTTCGCGGATCTGCTCGGAGCTGCGCTGGTGCTGTTGCACGGCTCGGGCCATGCGCCGCACGCGCGGGATCCGGTGAAAGTGAACCTGCTGATCAAGCAGTTCGCGGATCGAGTCGGCTGATGAGGGCGCGGCTACCCGATCGCACGGGTGTCGTCGAGCGCGACGGCGTCCGAGTGGGCTTCGAGGTCTACGGCAGCGGCGATCCGGCGCTGCTGCTAGTCCCGGCGTCGCCGATCACCCACGCCCGTTCGTGGAAGATGATTCTCCCGTCCCTCGCCCGGCGGTTCACGGTCGTCACCGTCGACGGTCGCGGCACCGGACGCTCCGATCGCCCACACGCCAGCGAGTGCTACGCGCCGGCCGAGGTCGCTGCGGACCTGCTCGGCGTGCTGGACGTCGTAGCGGTCGATCGGGTGGTGCTGGTTGCACACTGTCACGCCGTGCCGTGGGCGCTGGGGTTGGCCGTCGCGCATCCCGAGCGGGTATTGGGTGTTGTTGCGATCGACCCGGCCGTCGCGCTCGCCGCGCCTCACCCGTACACGGTGGAGCCGGAGCGGCGATGGGCCGAGCCTCTGGAGGCGCCGACCGGCTGGGGCATGCGCAACCGGCACTTCTGGCGGACGGACGGCGGCTACCGCAGCTGGGTGGGGTTCTTCTTCGACCGGCAGCTGCCGGAGCCGCATTCCACCAAGCAGCACGAGGACACGGTGGGCTGGGCCCTGGACACCGAACCAGATGCGATGATCGCCGAGCGGGAGGGCCGGGCCGCCCCGTCGTCGAGCGAGGCCGAGGCGCTCTGCCGCGCCGTCCAGTGCCCGGTCCTCGTGCTGCACGGCTCCGAGGACTGCTGCCAACCGGTGGCCCGCGGCCGGCGGCTGGCCGAGTTGACCGGGGCCGACCTGGTCGTGCTCGACGGCGCCGGGCACCTTCCACATTGCCGGGACCCGGTGAAGGTCACCCGGCTGATCACCGAATTCGTGGAGAAGATCACGGGGGCCACGATGCACACCACAACCTGGACGCGCGGCCACTCCCGCAGCAAGCGGGCGCTGTACCTGTCCTCGCCGATCGGCCTGGGCCACGCCCGTCGGGACGTGGCCGTGGCCAAGGAACTCAAGCAACTCCGGCCGGACCTGGAGATCGAGTGGCTGGCCCAGCACCCGGTAACAGAGGTGCTCGAGGCCGAGGGCGAACGTGTCCACCCGGCGAGCCGCTGGCTGGCCAGCGAATCCGGCCACATCGCCTCCGAGGCCAGCGGGCACGACCTGCACTGCTTCCAGGCTCTGCGCCGGATGGACGAGATCCTGGTAGCCAACTTCATGGTGTTCCAGGAGGTCGTCGAGGAGGGCTGCTACGACCTGGTCATCGGCGACGAAGCCTGGGACGTCGATTACTACTGGCACGAGAACCCGGAGCTGAAGCGGGGTCAGAACGTGTGGATCACCGACTTCGTCGGCTACCTGCCGATGCCCGACGGCGGCGAGCCGGAGGCGTTCCTGACAACCGACTACAACGCCGAGATGATCGAGCACATCGATCGCTACCCATGGATCCGGGACCGCGCCCTCTTCGTCGGATGTGAGCAGGACATCGTGGCGGACAGCTTCGGTGGCGACCTGCCGGCGATCCGCGACTGGACCACCGAGCACTTCTCCTATTCCGGTTACATCACCGGCTTCACTCCGCCGCTGCCGGGCGAGCTGGCCGGGATCCGCGCCCGGCTCGGCTACCGCGATGACGAGCTGGTCTGTCTGGTCGCCGTCGGCGGAAGCGGCGTCGGGCGGGCTCTGATCGAGAAGCTCGTCGCCGCCTTTCCGCTGGCCAAACGAGCTGTGCCGGAGCTGCGGATGGTTGTGGTGACCGGGCCCCGCATCGACCCGGCGGCCTTTCCGCAGCGGGACGGTCTCGAACTGCGCGGCTACGTCAACCGTCTCTACGAGCATCTGTGCGTCTGCGACCTCGCAATCGTGCAGGGCGGTCTGACCACCACGATGGAGCTCACCGCAGCCAAGCGCCCGTTCCTCTACTTCCCGCTCGGTCACCACTTCGAGCAGAACTTCCACGTCCGCCACCGCCTCGAGCGCTACCGCGCCGGCCAGTGCATGGACTATGCCACCACCGATCCCGATCTGATCGCCGCCCGCATCGCCGAACTGGTCGGCAAACCAGTCGACTACCGCGACGTCGAGACAGACGGCGCCGGCCGAGCCGCTCAGCTCATCGCGGAGCTCGTCTAAGCGGCAATTCCTCCGACCACGTATCACTGGACGCGCCGCTAACTCCTTAAGACTCGTACCTTCCACAATTCATCGGTCGGTCGACCGAATGACCGCCGATCACAACACCCTGGAGGAATCGTTATGACCGCAACCGCGACCCCGGTCGACAACGGCGTGAACGTCGAGGCCCTGCTCGGCGCTCGTGCAGCCATGGCCGACAGCCCAGAGATCGCCCAATTCCAGTGGCGGTCGACGGTGACCTGGCTCAACGGCACACACAGCCGCTCGGATGTCGAGTCGTTCCACGGGTTCAGCGACGAGCAGCACCACAAGACGACGTTCAGCTACGACGTCGATCACCCGCTCCAGTTCGCCGCACTGGACAACGGGATCACTCCGGTGGAATACGTGCTGGTCGCACTTGGCGGCTGCCTCACCGCCGGCATCGCCGCGGTTGCGCAGCAGCGGTCGATCCAGCTGCGCTCGGTTCGTGCCACACTCGCGGCGGAGATGGATCTGCACGGGATCCTGGGCGCCGACCCGGATGTCCGCAACGGCTTCAGCGGCGTGACCGTCAGCTACCAGATCGATGCCGACGCCACGCCTGACGAGATCAGGGCGCTGGTCGCTCAGTCGCAGAAACGTTCCGCCGTCTACGACATCATCACCAACCCGACCAGTGTCACGGTCGACGTGTCCTGATCTGCATACGGATTCGGCCGTGCCGACCACGACTGCACTGATAGTTGGCGCGGGGCACTGCGGTCTCGCCATGAGTCGCTGCCTTTCCGAACGCTCGATCGACCATGTGGTCCTCGAGCGCGGCGAGGTGGCGAACTCGTGGCGCACGCAGCGGTGGGATTCGCTGCGACTGCTGACCCCGAACTGGATGACCCGGTTGCCGGGCTACGCCTACCGGGGCCGCGACCCGGACGGCTACCTGAGCGCCTCGGAAGTGGCGCGGCTCATCCAGGACTACGCCGCCGAGTCGGCTGCGCCGGTCTTGGCCAACACCACGGTGACCTCAGTCCGGCCCGGTGGCGGCGGCGGGTACCTCGTGCAGACAGACCAGGGCAGCTGGCGGGCGTGGAGCGTCGTGCTCGCTTCGGGCGCAGCGGCGATTGCGAACACGCCCCCGGACCTGGCGACGTGCGTGCCGGCGGGTATCGCAACGCTCGCTCCGACCGACTACCGCGGCCCGGACCTGCTGCCCGACGGCGGGGTTCTGGTGGTCGGTGCGTCGGCCAGCGGGATCCAGATCGCGGACGAACTGCGACGATCCGGCCGGGCGGTCACACTCGCCGTGGGCGAGCACGTGCGGGTGCCACGGGTCTACCGAGGCCACGACATCCTCTGGTGGATGGACGCGTCGGGCATGCTCGACGAACGTTACGACCAGGTGCCTGACCTGGTGCGGGCCCGCAACCTGCCGTCGATGCAGCTGGTCGGCACGCCCGAGCGAGTGACGGTCGACCTCAACGCGTTGCAGAGCGCCGGCGTGCGGCTCGTCGGCAGGCTCGCGGCTATCCGTGACGGAATCGCGCAGTTCTCCGGTTCACTGCCCAACCTGTGTACGTTGGCCGACCTCAAGCTCGGCCGGCTGTTGGACGCGATCGACGAATGGGCCGCCCGTGCCGACGTCGGCTGTGATCGACCACCTGAGCGTTTCGAGCCCACCGGAGTTCCCAGGCATGCCCCGCTGACGCTCGACCTGCGCACCGGCGAGATCAGCACGATCATCTGGGCGACGGGTTTCCGCCCGGAGCTGTCGTGGCTCGACGTTCCGGTGCTGAACCGGAAAAGTCAGGTGGTGCACGACGGCGGGGTGACGCCGGCCCCCGGCCTGTACCTGCTCGGCATGCCGTTCCTGCGCCGGCGCAAGTCGAGCCTCATCGATGGTGCCGCCGCGGACGCGCGCGCCCTGACGGCCCACCTCGCGGGCTACCTGAGCACGCTCAGCTCCGGCAATCATCGCGCGGCCGCGGCACGCCTGCACGCGAGCTGAAGGACTGTGATCACAATGCCCGTTGTCAACGGCGAGCGGTCCTATGACGTGATCGTCGTGGGTGCGCGGCCCGCCGGCGCTGCGACAGCCATGCTGCTCGCACGCGCAGGCCTGCGGGTGCTGGTGGTCGACAAGGCGCGGCAAGGGGCCGACACCCTCTCCACCCATGCCCTCATGCGGGCCGGAGTGCTCCAGTTGACCCGGTGGGGTCTGCTGGACCAGATAGTCGCGGCGGGAACACCACCCATCCGCCAGGCGACCTTCTACGTCGGGTCCAACCGGACCACGATTCCGGTTAAAGCAGCCAACGGCGTCGATGCGCTGTACGCACCTCGGCGCACGATCCTGGACCCGATCATCGCCGACGCCGCCGAAGCGTGCGGGGCGGAACTTCGCTACGGCGTCACCGTCAAAGCTCTGCGGCGCGATTCGACCGGCCGGGTCATAGGTGTCACCGGGCACGACCACCTCGGCCGGCACGTCTCGGCACGCGCCCCGCTGACCGTAGGCGCTGACGGGATGAGCTCGCGGGTCGCGCACTGGGCCGGCGCCCCCACCGATCACCGGGGCACCGCCTCGAGCGCCCTCAACTACGGATACTGGCCGGGCATCGCGACGCAGGGATACGAGTGGTACTTCCGTAGCGGCGCCGGCGCGGGGGCGATTCCGACCAACCACGGTCAGACCTGCGTCTACGCAGCCACCGCCGCCCGGGGCCGACACCAGCCCGACCAGAGCCACTCACCCGCGACCCGATTCCGGCAGCTTCTCACCGCCGCAGCCCCCGAGCTGGCCGAAAGGTTGGCCGATGGCACACCCACCGGCCCGCTGCGCCACTTCGGCGGACGTCCCGGCCATCTGCGACGTGCTGCCGGACCTGGCTGGGCCCTGGTCGGCGACGCCGGCTACTTCAAGGACCCGATTACCCCGCACGGCATTACCGACGCGCTGCGCGACGCGGAACTCCTGGCCGAGGTCATCGTCGACAGCATCTCGGCCCACTCGGACCAGACTGTCCCGCTGGCCGGCTACCAGGCCACCCGCGACCGGCTCTCGCTGCCGCTGTTCAGGGCTACCGACGCGGTCGCGAGCTACACCTGGGACTCCGCCCAGCTCAATGCCCTGCTCAAACAGACCAGCGCCGCGATGGCCGCCGAGGTCGCGGCAATCCTCACCGGCCACACCGACGCGCCGCTGCATTCCCGGCCGCATCAGCATCGAGCCGCGGGCGTGTAAGGGGGCCGTCATTCGCTGCCGGGTGGGGCAGTTCGGGCCGCTCAGGCTGTTTCCAAGAACGTGATCAGATCTTCAGGTGATCGATACTGATGAGCTCTAAGGCCGGCTTTAGCGGCAGCCACGACGTTCGCAGGCGTGTCGTCGACGAACAGGCCACGATTCGGTGATGGGCCGAGCGCGTCCGCGATGTGAACGAAGAAGCGCTGATCGGGTTTGGCAAAGCCCATGGTGGAGCTGTTGAAGACTGCGTCGAATTCGCGATCGAGTCCCAGCCGCCGTAGGTCGTCGCTGAGCCGGTCGGTCGCGTTACTCGCCAGCACGACCGTCCGCTGCCGTCGTTCCCTGCGCACGATGCCCAAGATCGGAGCGTTTATCTCTCCCGGCAACGCGGACCACTCCGCGACCGCGCTCTGCGCGGCCAGGCGGCCGTGCTCGTGCTCGAGGGCCGCGACGACGCTTGCCCGCCACTGGGCATCAGTGACCCGACCGGTGATCGCCGCCGGTAAGCGTTCGTCTGCGAAGGCAACACCGAGGAGCGACCCGATCGGCAGACCGTTCCGACGTTCGATGTCGGTGACATCCTCTGGGTTCCAGCGACGCAAGACGCCGTCCAGATCGATGATCAGCGGAGCGCGCATTCGCTCAGTCTGCGGCTTGCCTCGCTGCCGTCCCGGCTTAGGTCTCACGCCGTAGCAGCGCCTCGGCGTTGTCGCCGAACAGCTTGTCCAGGCGCTGGTTGAGCCCGGTAGCGAAGACGTCCACCGATATCGACATGTCGCGGGTGACCTTGCTCATCGTGCCTTCTCATCGGCTCTGGGTCGTATTGCAGGACGCTCGACTGCAGCTCGTTCTGGAAGATCACTTGTGGGCGTAGGAGGCTGTCGGGTGGGGCGTTGACTGCGTCGGCCCTTCGCTGAAGTTCGGTTATGTACGTGGCGTCCAGGACGGTTCTGGCGGACAGGGGCTCGCGGAGTAGATGGTCACGGGGACCGAGGTAGAGGTAGCCGTCCGCGCCTGGATAACCGGTGCCGTCGGTGGGTAGCCCCGGTGGTCTCAAGTTGAAGTAGGAGGATGGCAGCGTGCCGAGCCAGGTGCCGTTGAACGAGGCGAGCGCAGGTACCGGCCACGACGCCATCCGTTTCTCGAGCAGGTCGTTGCCCTTGGCGAAACCAAGGTGCAGCACGATGGTGAACGTGACGTTGGGGTAGTCCCGTTCGTATCTGCCGACCGCCGTGTCTTGACCGTGCAGCAGGTGGCCTATCCCGAAGAGCATGAGTGCCTTGCGGTGTTTGGTGAGCACCTGGGTCTTCATCACGTTGGCGATGCTCGCGTCCCGGTCCATGAACGGTATGCGATCTTGTGGGTTGTGCACCTTGCCCCAGTCGATGGGCGGATCGCACGCGAGCACCCGCAGCCTCCTCGCCGGTGGGAGCTTCTCGTTGATGCGACGCACGAGCGGAAACAGCCGCTCGTAGAAAGTTGAGAAGCCACACATCGGCTGGGTGGTGTTACGCCACACCTGGCGCACATCGCTCAGCGGCACGTCCTCGTCGGCAATGTATCGGTCCAGGATCGGCTGGTAGAGCGAGTTGCCGCACTCCACAGCTATGTCGTTCACCGAGCTGGGGAAGGCCCGGTTACCGATCAGGTTGAGGTAGAACTCATCCGGGCTGTCAGCGGCCACGACCTCATACCTGTCGAACAAAGACAAGATCGCCGTCTGGGCATCTCGTGCGCCGGCGCTCGCCGGAAGCAAGGCAGGTGCGGTGCCGACCAGCGCAGTGCTCGCCAGCACGGCCGCGCCGAGGATCACCGCCGCAGCGCGGCGGACCTTGAAGGTATGCACCACGCTTCGGTAGATGGCTGATTTGGACCTTGTCCCCATGCCGGCAAACGCTAGGGACCTGGGTCGGGCCGGTCGTCACCCAGCAGAGCGGTCTTCCCCCTCCCTCGCGCGAGCGACGTGCGCGCCCTGCATCCCTAACTCGAGCTACCGTTCGACGCCCACCCGCCTTGACCAGCACGACCGGAAGCGGTGAATGAGCCACCAACCAAGACAAAAAGTCAGCAGCATCGAGCGAGAGCATTGGTGGTACGAGTTCCGCAAGCCTTCATAACTAAGAGTCCGGCCTGAGAGTGGAAACCCGGGCGCACCTTGTGGTTGTATCCTCACCACACGTGAAGCCGACGTTAAGGTGTGCGGCTCCGTCGATCACTGCGGGGGACTGAATGATCAATGGAGTGACGGGGCGATTGCCCGGTTCAATCGTCTTCGCCCGGCGCGAATAGCTGCCAGAAGGTAGCGCACGCACGAGCAGAGCGCCGAGTCATGTAGCGGTGCTGACTACTACGCGCAAGCCCTAGCTCGAAGCGGACATTCAACCGGATTGGCCCATGTGCCGTGCATCGGCCAGACAGCCCGCGGCCTTCAAGGCAAATGAGAAGAGCAGCACGGCTTGATATCTGAACAACAGCCACGCTTTGGGGGGACAAAGTGAGATACGAAATGCCGAGGTGGGCATCTGCCCGTCGGCTGCGATGGCACGCGGGGAAGCGGACATTAACGTGGCTACCCGTCTTCTGATCGTCGACGACCATCCACTGACGCGCTGGGCCCTCGGCCGGATGGTCGAGGTGCAACCCGACCTCGCATTGGTTGCCGAAACCGGCTCAGCAGACGAGGCAAGGCGCCTCACCGCAACGCTCGCACCGGACGTCGTGACCGTCGGCAGAACTCTGGCCGATGGAAACGGTCTGAAGCTTGCACGGGACCTTAGGGACCGCCACGAATCGGTCGGCATCGTCATTCTGACGACGCGGAACGAGGATGATGTGCTGTTCCGCGCGATGGAGACCGGCGCGTCTGCCTTCGTCTCCAAGCAGGCCGCTATCCCGGAAATTCTCGGTGCAATTCGACACGCGGCTGTAGCCGCACGGTCGTTCAGCGCTGCTGGCCTCGCGGATGCGCTGCGGCGGCGGCAGCAGGTACAAGAACGGCTCGCGCTGAGTCCACGCGAGTTGCAGATCCTTCGCCTGATGGTTGATGGCCAGTCGGTACCGGCGATGGCTACCTCGCTGTACATCAGTCTCTCCACTGCGAAGACCTACGTTGCTCGGCTTTACGACAAACTCGGCGCCGCGAACCGCGCGCAGGCCGTGATGGCAGCGGTCCGTGGCGGCCCTGTCGACCCTGCCGACGCGATGGTTGCTAGTTGAGGTTGCCGCATGACCATGACCGACGCCGACGAGTTCCGCCAACAGCTGGGCAACGACCCACGCTTCCACACCGCGGACGGCAGGCTCATCACTCCGGGGTTGCCGGTATGGGACGACGACTGGCGGCTGGCGATCGTCGACTGGCGCCAGTTCCGGGCCGAGCGGCACGATTGCGTCTTCGACCCGCGCTGGGACGGCTGGTTCGCCACCCGCACCCCGCCCACCGGCGAGCGCGGCAAATCGTTCAACGGCGAGCGGTTGTGCGTGTGGCACCCCAAGAGCAGGCAGCGCGCCAGCGAGGCACTGCACGCCGCGTTCGTCGTCTGGTGGGTACGCCGTGACGACACGCCCTGCCCGGCGTGCGGCGCGCCGTGGCGCTCCGCCGCGGGCGGGCGCGAGATGGAGCACGAACTCGGCTGCGCGTACCTCGCCTGGTTGGAGGCGCAGTGACCTGGCTCGCCTCACCCGGCCCCGGGCGCGGACGTTTCATGAGCCACTCATGCTGATCGTTTCGCGGGGCTGGCGATCTTGCGAGGTCGGTCTACCGCGCAGGTGAGGCAGGCTTTGCCTAACCGGGTTAGTGGCGGAAGAGCGATTGGTAGATGCTGATCGCGCCGGGGCCGATCACGATCACGAACAACGCCGGAAACAGGCAGAAGATGAGCGGGAAGGGGATCTTCACCGGCACCAGCGCCGCCGCAGGCAGATTGCGACGGCGCTGCCGAATCAGGATCAAGCGTCTCGGCGGCTGATGACGTAGGCGCCGGTCGCAAGGAACGCGACGGGGTACGCGACAAGCACGACCCAGCACCATCCTGGCGAGAGCAGCTTCGAGCTCGGGTCGCTCGAGGTGAGCTGCGCGATCAGGTTCCCGGGAAGGAATTTGCCGATGTCGAGACGCCAGGGCGAAGGAAGGGCGCCGACGACCTGGGGTAGCAGGAACAGCAGGCCGATCGCCGAGGCGACCGCAGCTGCGGTGGAGCGCAGCACCGCGCCCATTCCCAGGCCGATCATTCCGGTGACGAACAGGTAGAAGCCGGCGGCGAGCACAGCACGCAACGCGCCAGGATCGCTGATGGAAATGCCGAGATGCTTGCCGGAAAGGATCGCCTGCCCGAGCCAGAAACAGGCGAACGACAGGATCGCGCCGACGACGAGTGCGACGGCACCGAACGCGGCTGCCTTCGCCGCGAGCACCGCTCGTCGCCTCGGCGCGGCAGAGAACGTCGTGTGGATCAGGCCGCTGGAGTATTCGGCACTGATGACCAGCACGCCGAGCGATGTTATGGCCAGTTGGGCGAATCCGAACCCGTTGAAGACGGCGTCGAGCGGGTCGAAGGAGGCCTTCTCCGACGGTGACAGGTGGTCCCAACCGGTGACCAGGTGACGTGCGATCAGCACGTCGAGGACGACTGCCGCGACCACGCTGAGCAATACGGCCCAGTAGGTCGAGCGGACAGAGCGAAGCTTGATCCATTCTGAGGCGAGCAGCGAGCCCGCTCGCTTGCCAAGCGTAGGCGGGGTCGGCGGCCGGGATTTGGCGTGCATGGGCTCGGCGGTCATGGTTGTCATGTCAGTCCTCGCTGGTTGTCGGAGTGTGAGCGGGCGCGCGAAACTCGACGCGGTCGGCGGTTAGCGTCATGAAGGCCTCCTCGAGTGAGGCGTGCTCAGTGCGCAGGTCATAGATCGGGATGCTGTGGCCTGCGGCCATGTCGCCGACGAGCTCGGCCGAGACCCCAGTGACAACGATCTGTGCATCCGGCCCGGGTTCGACGTCGGCTCCGTTTGCGAGCAGCAGCCGGGCGAGTTCGCCGCTACTCGACGAGCGCACGACGAGCCTGGTCGTGCCGGCGGCCGCGACGAATTCGGTGACGCTCGTGTCAGCGATCAGCCGCCCGCGTCCGATGATCAGCAGATGGTCTGCGGTCAGTGCCATCTCGCTCATGAGGTGGCTCGACACCAGTACCGTGCGTCCTTCGGCGGCGAGCCGGCGGAACACCTCCCGAATCCAGCGGATCCCTTCTGGATCCAGGCCGTTGACCGGCTCGTCGAACATCAGGATTCCGGGATCGCCGAGCAGCGCCGCGGCGATGCCGAGCCGCTGCTTCATGCCTAGGGAGAATCCCCGCACCCGCTTGTGCGCGACGCTCGACAGGCCGACGTCCTCGAGCACGCCGCGCACCCGCTGCGGCGCGATGCCGTTGCTGCGTGCCAGTGCGCTCAAATGCGCGTGCGCGGTCCGTCCGCCGTGCACGGCGTTGGCGTCGAGCAGAGCGCCTACCTTGTGCAACGGCCAGACCAGGTCGGCGAAGCGGTGACCGTCAACAGTGACCGAACCCCTGGTCGGCGCGTCCAACCCCAAGATCATCCGCATCGTGGTGGACTTGCCGGCACCATTCGGGCCGAGGAAGCCGGTCACGTGTCCGGGGCGGACTGCAAAGGACAGGTCGTCAACCGCCACCGTGCCGCCATACCGCTTCGTCAGTGCGGTCGCCTCAATCATGCTGCTCACTCCTCGCTGCGTCGTCGTAGTGCATCCACGGTCCCGGCTTGGCGACCCGGCGGCATCGGACCCGAGACCCAACTTGCGGCTACGGCGGAGCTGTCATGCCGACGGCGCCGTCCGACCGCGGTATGACCCGCGCGCTACCCCTCTGATCCGACGCCGTGGCGCCGCGAGAGCAGTACCGTCCGGGTGTGCGCGAGCAGCGCCTCCCGGCAGGTGGGCATCGTCTGCTGATAGCAGTGGACGTTGTGCTCGGCCTTGCCGTCGCCGTGGTCTTGGCGAATGCGGTCCGGTCGCCGGTGCACAACCCGTCGGCTCCCGCCGATCTGGGCTACGTGCTAGCGGTCCTTGCCGGCTTCGCGGTGGCGGCTCGGCGCCGATGGCCGCTTCGCATGCTCGTGCTGGCCGCGGCCGTCTCCCTGACCATGCTCGGCTTGGGGTTCTCCAGGGACCCGTTGATCGCGGTCGCGCTCGTGCTGTACACCGTCGCTGTCGTAGAACCGGTACGGGTATCGCTGAGCGCGCTCGCCGGCATCAGCGTGGCAATTTCCGCCGTCCTCGTCGGAGTGGCACCGTCCTACGGAGACGAGCGGTTCACCGGCATAACCCCGGTGCGGGTGCTGGCGACGGTGAGCGTCCAGGCGGCCGCGTGGGCGATCGGCGTCGCGGTCCGGCGCCAACGCGCGTATACCGAGGCGGTACGGGATCGTGCGCGCCGTGAGATCGAGGCGCAGCGCGACCTGGCATGGCGAGCCGTCACCGAGGAGCGACTGCGCATCGCCCGCGACCTGCACGACGTGGTGGCGCACAGCATGAGCGTCATCGCGGTACAGGCCGGCGTCGGACACCACCTGATGACCGAACAGCCGGACCAGGCGCGCGCCGCACTCGCGGTGATCGAAACGACCACCCGGGACGTCCTGCGCGAGATGCGCCTGCTGCTCGGTGTGCTGCGCGACGATCCGCTCGACCGTGACCCAGCGACGTTCGCGCCCACACCGGTGCTCGCCGATCTCGGAGACCTGGTCGCCCGAGCCGCGAGCGCCGGAGTGCGGGTCGACCTGCGCATCACCGGTCAACGCCGGCGGCTGCCGGACGGTATCGAGGCGGCCGCGTACCGGATCGTGCAAGAGGCACTGACGAATGTCGTCAAGCATGCAAAGGCAGATCGAACCCGGGTATGGGTCGACTACCGCCCTGACGCGCTGGCCGTAGAGGTGACCGACGACGGACCCGGGCCCGAGCGTCAACCGGCCGAGGGGCACGGCATCATCGGCATGCGGGAACGCGCGACCATGTACGGCGGCGACTTCGAGGCCGGGCCGCTTCCCATACGCGGGTTCCGCGTCGCGATCTGCCTGCCAATACCGCAAGAGTCCTCGTGAACGTGCTTCGCGTCGTCGTGGCCGATGACCAGCTGCTGGTACGGGGCGCGTTCAGCGCGCTGATCAACTCGGCGGCTGACCTGCAGGTGGTCGGCGAGGCCGGGACCGGCACCGAAGCCGTCGAACTTACCCGCCGCGAGCGGCCCGACGTGGTCCTCATGGACATCCGCATGCCTGAACTGGACGGCATCGCGGCCACCCGGCAGATCGCCGCCGATCCCGAGACGGCGCACGTCCGGGTACTGATCCTGACCACGTTCGACCTCGACGAGTACGTCTACACCGCACTGCGATCCGGCGCCGCGGGCTTCCTGCTCAAAGACACGCCACCGGCCGACCTGCTCACCGCCATCCGAACGGTCGCTGCCGGCGATGCGTTGCTCGCGCCGAGCGTCACCCGCCGGCTCATCGAGGAGTTCCTGCGCCGCCCCGAATCGGGCCGCCGCCCCGCGAACAGCCTCGACGGCGTGACCCAACGCGAGATCGAGGTGCTCACCCTCATCGGCCAGGGACTGTCGAACACCGAGATCGCCGGCGCGCTGACTCTGTCCGCGGCGACGGTCAAGACCCACGTCGGCCGACTGCTGATGAAGCTGCGCGCCCGTGATCGCGCCCAGCTAGTGATCGCTGCATACGAAACGAATCTCGTACAAGCGCGCGGCTCAAAGAACACCTGACATGTGCGGGCCGGTCAGGGCTGATTCTCGCGGCCGTCGGTTTGGTGGCGGAGGGCGAAGATCGCTGCTTGGACGCGGTCTTGTAGGCCGAGTTTGGTGAGGATGCTGCTGACGTGGGTTGCGACCTTCTCGAAGGTGGTATCGCGCAGGCCGTGGTACCTACGTTCCGGCGGGCCGGGTCTGGGCCGTGTTGCCGTCGGTGCCGCCGGGCTCATCGAAGATCAACCGCTTACGTCGAACCTGCCGCCGTTGCCGGGCGGTGTTGAGCGGTGAGGAGCCCGAAGGCAGCCACACCCAGGGCGAAGCCGAACTGGGCGCCTGCGCGCCGTCAAGTCGACGTCAACGACACGTCAATGCCGACTCGGTTCTCTGGTCGCATGGAGATCCGGAAACTTCGCGGCGCGGTGAAGGGCCAGATACGACAACCTGGTTATCCACAACGAGTCCACGCGCAACGGCGGCGCCGGGCTGCTCGACGCCACGCCTTACCCGGGGACCGGCTCGTACGACAATCTCTTCGCCGACAACAGTGTGCGCGGCAACGGGAACGCCGGCTTCACCCTGCACAGCCATGCGCCCCTGCAAGACGTCAGCGGCGTCGTCGTGACCGGGAACCGGATCGAACGCAACAACGTCGCCGGTGACCCTGATACCGGCGTAACGACCACGACCGGGGTCATGCTGCTCTCGGTCGTGGTGCCGACATCGATTGTCGTGGCGGGTAACACGATCTCTGACGACGTTAATGGCGTTGCCTTCAACAGCAATATCACAGAAGTCGGTAACAACCGCCTTGTCAACGTGACCAACCCCGAATTCCACTACACACCCCTGGCCCGATAAAGGACCACGGCGTCAAAACCCGGAATGCGGCCTCGTTGCCCCATTCCGGGTCTGCCCGGTGCGAGGGGCAGGCAGGTGATAGTCAGTTGGCCGGCACGACTATCAGGCGCACGGCCGCGTCTTGGGGAGCGCTCGCGGACAGCGTCAGCACGACCCACCCGCCCTTCGGGTGGTAGCTGTTCGTGCCGGGCGCGACCGGGGCGTAGATGGCGCGCACGCCGTTCTCGAGCGTGCCGTAAAGCCCGGGATAACCCTCCATCTGGACCGGGGCCGCGTTTGCGGGCTTGGTGTCCGACCAGTCGATGCCGACAAAGACGCAGGTTCCGTTCGTCCAGAACCAGGCGCCTGCCGGATTCTCCGACTTGCCGACCGGGGCCGTCGCGTTCGCGGGGCAGTTCGGTGCGCCGCTGGGGCTGTGGCGCACCACTCGGTAGCTGACGGGCTTCATCGGTGCCGACGTGATACGCCCCGTCCTCGGCGTCGAGTGGCTGGTCGCGTGCGCGGACGGCGGCGGAGCCGCCGCGGGGTGGCCGGGAGTCTGGTTCGAGGCGCCCCGTCCCGCCAAGGCGAAGCCGGAGCCGACCGCCAGTGCCGCGGCCGGTATGGCCACTCCGACGGCGAGGTGGCGCCGACGGGCGTTGCCGTATCGACGGCGGACGACGTGGACGAGGTCAGGCTCGGGGTCAAGATCTGCCGTTGCCCTCGCGAAACCACGGCGCAGCATGGTGGTGAGGTCGTCGTCAGTGCGCATGATCGCTCTCCTTCAGGTCGGTGGGGTCGCCGAGCGCCTCGCGCAGCTTGCTGATGGCGTGGTGGGTCTGGCTCTTGACGGTTCCGATGCTGCAACCCAAGGCGTCGGCGGTCTGCTCGATCGAGAGGTCCTGGAAGTACCGCAGCACGAGCACGGCGCGCTGGCGTACCGGCAGGTCCGTCACGGCGCGCAGCAACACCTGCTGTAGCAGCACGTCCGATTCGGGTGGGGCATAGCCGCGCTCGACGGTCGCGGTGCTCTCGTGCGGCCGCCGAAACCGGTGTCGCCAGTGGTTCTTGGCGAGGTTGATGACTGCCCGCCGGGCATACGGTGTGGGCTCACCGCGGATCCGGCGCCACTTCCGGGCCACCTGCAGCAGCGCCGTCTGCACGATGTCCTCGGCGTGGCCACGGTCGCCGGTGAGCAGGTATGCCGTACGCACCAGCCCGGGCGACGAATCGCGCACGAACTGGTCGAAGTCGCTGCCCAAACCGTCCATCCGCACGCCCGTTACGACACCGTCTCGAACCAAAGGGTTGCACGGCGCGCCACTTCAGGCTGCAACGCGGCGCGGAGCACCGGTTATCTACCCTCGGTGGATGCGTCGGGCCGGTGCGATCGTCTGTGTGGCGGTGTGCGCCGGCTGCACGTCGCACGGCGGAGTGCCCACGTCGACGTCGCCGGCCCCACGTGGCCACACCACGGTGTCCTCGCCCACGCCGCAGTCGTCCACGCACCGCGCAAGCGCTGCGGGTACCGAGCCGTCGGCGCGACCGTCCGCACCGGGGCCGGCAGGTGCCGACGATGCTGATGTCGTTCCGGCGGTGGCCCACGATCCAACGCTGCTCGGCGTGCAGCTGGCCGCCGCAGAGCAGGCCGTCCGGACGCCCCGGGCGAGCGAGAACCGGCTGCTCGCCGCCGCCCGGACTGCCCAGGTCGCCTACCGCCGGCTCGCGCTGCACCCCGATTGGGACGCGACGGTGCTGGGGTCGGTGCCGGCGTCGCTGCGCGCGACAGTGGTCGCCAACGTGCGGGCTCAGCGGGAGTTGGCGGCGATCACCAGCCCGGCGCCGAAGGATCTGCTGCTCGCCTGGCGCATCGCGACGCCCGCGCCGGCCGGCAGCCTGCTCGCCTGGTACCACACGGCGGGCGCGCGGTTCGGCGTCGGATGGCAGTACCTCGCCGCCATCAACCTGATCGAGACGACGTTCGGTAAAATTCACGGACTGAGCGCCTCGGCGGCGCAGGGCCCGATGCAGTTCCTGCCCGAGACATGGGCCCGATACGGCGCGGGCGGTGACGTCACCGACCCGCACGACGCGATCTTCGGCGCCGCCCGGTACCTCGCCGACCGCGGCTTCGCGCGCCGCGACGTGGACGGCGCGCTGTACGCCTACAACCCGACGCCGCACTATGTAAGTGCAGTCAAGGCGATCGCGTCCGTACTGGTCACCGACCCGGGCTCGTTCGCCGGCTACTACCGCTGGGACGTGTACTACCCGACCTCGTCCGGCGTGCTGCTCCTGCCGCGTGGCTTCAGCGAAGACCACCGCACGTCGGCGGCGGGCTATGCCCGAGCCCACCCTGCGCGGATACTCCGCTGAAACAGGGACGCGATTCTGTGAGGCGTCCTGTTTGTTCTCACGCGGCTGACTGGTTCGAGCCGACCAACACGGGCACCTCCGCTGTCAATCTGTCCGGCTGGACCATGGACGACAACCCCACTCCGTCGGCAACTCCGTGCCGCTGCTCGGCGTGATGTCTCTCCCTGCGGGCAGGTTCAGCCTGAACGCGCTTCCGGCCGGATTCCTGATCGGGCAGCAGGCGCTGCTCAAGATCTACGACGCAGCGGTGCAATCCCTGGTCACGCCCGGTTGGCTGACCGCGGGCCAGGCCGCAACGCTGGCATCGCTCTATGCCGCGCTCTGGTTTCAGCTCCACGTGCAGTGTCGATGCGCGACGTTATGCGTTCTGCGTCGCGGCCGAGGCGCCGCAACTGCGTGGAACACGTGGGACCGCTTGCGCGCATGCGGCGCCGGTCCGCTGGAAATGCTTGCAGGCAAGGCGGTTCCGGCACTCGCGTTCCTCGTAGCGCAGCAGGTCGTCGTGATGTCGGTGGGCGTCCTCGGGCTCGGCCTGCATGTCGGCAACCCAAGCCTGCTGGCGGTCGCCGTCCTCGGCTGGGTTGTGACGCTGCTATGCCTCGGCACGGCGCTCGGCACGTTCGCACGGAACCTGGGTGAGCTGTCCGCGATCCAGGATGTCGGCGGCCTCGTGCTGACCGGCCTGGGCGGCGCCCTCGTCCCGCTTGCCGTCCTCCCGGCATGGGTTCACCAGGTTGCGGAATTCAGCCCGGGTTATTGGGGCGTGCAGTCGATGCGCTGGGCGTTGGACGGGAACGCCAGATGTGTGTTCTTCGCAGAATTCGTGCTCGGCTGCTTCGCAATCGCCGCGATCGCGGCCGCCGCATGGCGCATCCGCCGCGGCTGGCAGCGCGGCCAGGTCATGTGAGAACCATGGGCCGCGCAGGATGCTGGTAGTAGACGCACCCGGGTGTAGTGGACGAGAGGAGGAGATCATGCCGCTTACGCGGACGGTGGCCCGCCTCAACCGGAACGGGCTGAACCGGGTGATGCGGCACGTCGCGCCGTGGCTTCCCGGCACGGCTGTCGTCGTGCACCGCGGACGCCGATCCGGTCGCAGTTACCGCACGCCTGTCAACATCTTCCGCAGCCCCGATGGGTACGTGATCGGGCTGGTATACGGGCCGACCTCGGATTGGGTCAGGAACGTGCTGGCCGCTGGGGAGGCGGATCTGATCGTTCGACGTCGCCGGGTTCATGTTAAGGCGCCCCGGATCGACCACGACCCGTCCCGGCAGGACGTCGGATTCCTTGCTCGGCCGGTCCTTGCGCTGCTGCGTGTCGACGACTTCCTCGACTTGACGGTAACCAGCACGCCGCCGGGAGGGCATGTCAACGCAGGGCTTTGAGAGCGAGGTCCCGGGTCCGCTGAGCGGTTGCTTCCTCCCGCGCATAAAGCAGGCCGTATGTGAGGCTCGGCGGTGTGGCCGTTCGCGCGGCATGATCTCGTAGCAATTTCGCAGCGACTACAGCATCTTGGTGCCCGCCGAGCAGGTCCTGAATCGCCTTGTACCGCTTGACGATCTTCTTTGCGCGCTTGGGCCGATCGACCGGAGCGGCCAGTTCGACGGCGTACCGCGCTCGCTTGGCCGCCTTGCGGGCGCGATGCAGCGCCGCGTCGACGCGATCGGCGCGCTGGCCGTTCGCGTCGTCGTTACCGGAGCTCGCGGACTCGGCCGTCGCCGCGGCTTGGCGTATTCGCTTCTTTGCCTTGCGGCGAGCGCGGCGGGTGAAGTGCTCCAACGCGGAGGGTGTGGCGTCGGCGCGTTCGGTTAGCGGGGTAGCCGTTGCCCACATGCGTACGTCGCGGAGCAGCCGCAGGTATCGCGTGCTGTCGAGTGCGTCATGCAGCCGGCCCCGTCGCGCGTGCTGTTCTGCTTCCAGCCACTCGTCGACGTCGTCGGCGACCGAGCCGGTCGCGAAGTCGTCGGGCATCTCCTGTATCGCGTCGGCGAACCGGACGCGCTGCACCTGGCGATCGCGGACGTCTCCCAGCGCATTGGCGTACCAGGCCAGTTCGGCGTCCAGATGCCGGGCCCGCCGCTGGTCGAACAGTTCTCCGAAGATCCGAAGTGTGCTGCGGATGCGGCGCGTGGCGACCCGCGTCGCGTGGATCGCGTCGCTGCCCTGCCGAAGCGCGACGTCGCCCGCGACGAGTTCGGCGTGCTGGCGCCTGAGGTAGTCGGTCACGACGCGCCCACACGTCGCTGTGGCCGGCTCGTCGTCGGGCTGCGTGTCCAGGGCTCGCGCGAGCTTCGAGGAGCTCTCCGACGGTCGTGCCCCCGCGCGGACGAGCCGTTTTCGCACCCCGTCAAGGTCGGCTTCGTCCCCGCTGCCGAGCTCGACCTCGATTTCACGCCACTGGGTGAGCACGGCCTCGGCACCGAGCGCGGCCGCGTGGACCTGGTCGTCGGCGACCTCGATCACGACCGACTCGTCCGACCCGCGTATCCGTCGAACCGTGCGTTCGGTTCGCACCCGCGCGATCTCCGCGAGCGGTCGTCCCAGGCTCACTCCACGGACCAAGCACGCCAGCTCGTCCGGCACGGCTACGCTCCCGTCGGGCACCCGGATCTCCGACCGAGCCTTACCCTCGGGCACCTTCAGCTGCCAGCCGGTGTCGGCGTCACCACTGCGGCGGCGCAACGTCACACCATTGGCGAGCAGGTCACGCTCGGCCGTGTCGAAGTACCGGCTGTCCAGATGAACGCGACCGTGCTCGATGCGTCCTCCGGCCGGCACGAGGTCCGCAAGGTCCGGGATCCTGAACCACGCTGCGACGTCGTACTTGTCTTCGCGCTCGCGTTGTCGCTCTGCCATAGCAAGAGTCTTTCCGTCTCGGCTGCGCGCTAATCGGCTCGGCCGCCATCCGTCTGTCGTTCGGCCCAGGTTCACCGTGTCTGGGCACTCGTACGCAGGTCCAGGTGACCACACTCAGCCCGCTCATCGGCGAACGCGCCGCGCAGCGACTGGCGCCAGTGGTGACGCTTCGATGTGAGTCGGTCTTCGCGCTTCGGTTAACCAGCTTCGCAGTGTTCTGCACGCGAGCCTTGATCTGCGCGGGGTCGGTCCTCGTGCCCGCCACCTTGTCGCCTGCGAGCGACCACTCTTGCTGGTATTTCGCTTACCAAGAGAATCGCGCAAAATACCAATGCCGCCGCTTCATACGTCTGCGCGCAGGCAGCACTCACGGGCGTGCGGCAACCAGCAACATGTGATGGGTGTAGCGCACCGTGTCGGGCAGAGCTCGTTCGGCGAGGCTGAGTCCGTGCCGCCATTCGTCGTCGGACAGGTATTCGAACGTTGAAAACGCGCGGCGCCGCAAGCTGTCGAGGGCGTGCTGGCGCGTCAAGACCCGCGGTATCGCCAACGACTCGGCCGACACGTCGGAGAATCCGGCCGTGCGAAGCTCACCGCGCAGCGCGTCGGCGGTCGGAAAGCGATTCCGATCAGCTGCCGCGTAGGACGGGAAGAACGGCGCCATCCAGCCCCGCTCGAAGTAGGCCGGATCGGCAGTGGCGATCGCGAGCCGGCCATCGCCGCGCAACACGCGATGAAGCTCCGCAAAGGCGCGCCCGCGATCCATCAAGTGGACCGCCATCGTGGCGACAGCTCGCTCGAATTCGCCGTCGCGGTACGGAAGCTCCTCCGCGGCGCCGACGCTCAAACGAGCACCCGGACCAAGTTCGGCGCGTGCAGCGGCGATCATCGCCTGCGAACGGTCGACGCCGATCGGGTGCACCTGGTGTCGCGATGCAAGATCGGCCAGCAGTCGCCCGGGGCCGCAGCCGACGTCCAGAACCGAGCGTCGCGCGAGATCCGCTGCGCGAACCAGCGCGTCGGTGACCCGGCCGCCCGCGGAGCTGTCCCGCAGCCCGGCGTACTCAGATGCGATCGCGTCGAAATGCGCGCCGAGGTCGGGTGCCGGCACAGCCCCATCCTGGCACCGCACCAAAGTCGTTAAGGCGCACACGCCGCGATCAGCCGGCAGCGCTTGCTGCCAGATCCATGGCGCGCCGCCTATGGCCTTGCGGGCTGGTGCCGTAGTGCCGTTTGAAGGCGGTGCTGAAGGTGAACGGGCTGCTGTAGCCGACCCGGCGGGCGACAGCTCCGACGGTGGCGTCCGGTTCGAGCAGCAGGTCGGCAGCGAGGGTCAGCCGCCATCCGGTCAGAAACGCCATCGGCGACTCGCCGACCAGATCGGTGAACCGCCGGGCCAGCGCCGCGCGTGATACCGCGACCTCGGCGGCCAGCGATGCCACCGTCCAGGGATGCGCTGGGTTGTTGTGCAGCAGTCGCAGCGCGTGGCCCACCACCGGATCGGTGTGCGCGTGGAACCAGGCCGGCGTGTCCGCCCGGGCGAACCAGGTACGCAGCGCGGCGACGACGAGCAGGT
Source organism: Actinomycetota bacterium (assembly GCA_046734315.1). Classification (GTDB taxonomy): domain Bacteria; phylum Actinomycetota; class Actinomycetes; order Mycobacteriales; family Jatrophihabitantaceae; genus DASXRA01. The sequence continues at coordinate 28,026 of JBKPQY010000043.1, forward strand.
CGAGCAGCCGGTCGAGCACCGCCTCCTGGCCGATGTCATCCTTGCCGATCTCCTCAGCCAGCAGCGGCACGAATGGGCAGTTCCACTCCTCCGGCCGCAGCACGACAAGCCGGGGCAGCGCATCGACGAGCCGCCGGCTGATCTCGCCGTCGCCGTCGTAGGTACCGGTGAGCACCACGGTGCTGCCGCCGGCGGCATTGCCCCAGGTGCGCACGCCCTGGCTCATCGACTCGGCGACGCTCACCCCGTCGACCGTCGTACACACCTGCCCGGGATGGATGATCACCTGAGGCGGGGTGTCCGGCGAGTCGGCGACCGTGTAGTGGTCGGGCCCCCGCAGCAGCGCGACGTCGCCGGGCCCAAGCACCGCGGGCTCATCATCGTCGTAACTCACCCAAGCGTCGCCGCGCACCACGGCCGCGATCGTCAGCGGCGCCTCGTCCCGGATGCGCAGCGACCAGGGCGGGTCCATCACCGAACGGAGCAGGAACGCGCCCCGCGCGCGCGGTCCGTTGAGGAATCCGGCCAGCACGTCCATTCGCTAGACGATAACGAATGCTCGCGAGCGATTCAGCTATGTACCGTCTCGGGGTTCGCCGCGAGGCTTCATGTCATGACGACAACACTTGTTCTCGGCGGCACCGGCAAGACCGGGCGCCGCGTTGCCACCCGGCTGCCGCACGGCGTGCGCATCGGCTCACGGGCCGGAGAGCCGCCGTTCGACTGGACCGACGACACCACCTGGGGGTCCGCCCTCGCCGGCATCGAGTCCGTCTACGTCAGCTACTACCCGGACGTCTCCTTCCCGGACGCGGCCCCGCGGGTGACCGCGTTCGCGCGGACGGCGGCCGAGGCCGGCGTTACCCGGCTGGTGCTGCTCTCCGGCCGTGGCGAACCCGACGCCGAGCCGGCCGAGCAGGGCGTGCGCGATGCCGGCCTCGAGTGGACGATCCTGCGCTGCAGCTGGTTCATGCAGAACTTCAGCGAGCACTTCCTTCACCAGCCGGTGCTCGACGGCGTGATCGCGCTGCCCGCGGGCGACGTCGCCGAGCCGTTCCTCGACGTCGACGATCTCGCTGATGTCGCGGTCGCCGCGTTGACCCGGCCCGGCCACGGCGGCCGCGTCTACGAGTTGACCGGACCCCGGCTGCTCACCTTCACGGATGTGGCCGCCGAGCTGAGTGCCGCGACCGGCCGCCAGGTGCGGTACCTGTCTGTGACGCCCGACGAATACGCGGCCGCGGCAGCCGAGGCCGGCGTCCCAGCAGAGGAGATCGAGCCGCTGACCGACCTGTTCGTTCGCGTGCTCGACGGGCACAACGCGCATCTGTCCGGCGACGTCGAGCGCGTGCTAGGCCGCCCGGCCCGCGACTTCGCCGACTACGCCCGCGCCGCCGCCGCGGCCGGCGCCTGGAGCACGGCAGGCCGACGATGACCGACACCTACACCCGCACGCTGGCCATTACCGCGGCTGTGGGGGCCGGCCTGTCCGCCGGTGTGTACCTCGCCTTCTCCACTCTCGTCCTGGGCGGGATACGGAGGCTGAGTCCGTCGCAGGCAATCAGCGCGATGCAGGGCATCAACAAGGCGGCGCCGGCCAACCCGCTGCTCATGCTGGTGCTGTTCGGCACCGGCGTGGTGTGTGTGCTGCTGATGATCTCCGGCTTCCAGCACCGGGACGACCCGGCCGCCGTTTGGCAGATCGCCGGCGCGGCGCTGTTCCTCATCGGCATGCTGATCACGATCATGTACCACATCCCGCACAACGACCAACTGCTGAAGGTCGACCCGAACGCCGGCGGGGCGAGCGCGACCTGGGCGCACTTCTACCGACCCTGGATGGCGTGGAACCACGCCCGCACGCTGGCGTCCCTCGGCGGCACACTGAGCCTGGTGCTCGCCCTGCGGGCCAGGTGAGACGTCAACCGACTTTCGCCCGGTGGGACGCCGGCCGCTGGGACGTCCGGCGCCGCATGATCCAGCTGGCGATCAGGGCAACGACGACCGTCCCGATCAAAGCGCTCAGGACACCGCCCCAGTCGAAGATGTCCGTGTCACCGATGCCGAGGCCAACCGTGAAGATCAGGTAGCCCACGACCGCTCCGACCAGACCGAGGGCTATCGAGACAAGCCAAGACTTCGGTCCGGACAGATTCCGGAATGCGTCGTTCGGAATGAGCATCCGCGCCACGATCCCGCAGAACAGACCCAGGAAGATCGCTCCTACCACAGCTCCTCCTCGCCCTCGAGCACTCGATTCCGATTCGACGAGCAATGTGTCCAACGAGCGCGATTATCCCTCTCCGTGGCTAACCCGCGACACTAAGTTAGTTGAGGACTGGCCTCCCGGCTATTGCTCAGATGTATACACCTAGTGTATACATCGTCGTGTGACAGTTCCGATGGCGTTGCTCGGCCTGCTCGAGCGGGAGCCGAGCCATGGCTATGACCTCAAGCGTGACTACGACACCCATTTCGGGCGGGGCAAGCCGCTGCCGTTCGGGCAGGTGTACGCGACGTTGGCGCGCCTGGCCAGAGACGGGAAGGTACAGGTCGGGGAGCCGGAGCCCGGTGCGGGCCCGGAGCGCAAGCGATATGTGATCACCGAAGATGGCGTCACGGAGGTCGAATCGTGGTTGGCCGAGCCGGTGGAGCCCGAACCGCACTTGCAGACCGTGTTGTTCGCAAAGGTCGTCCTGGCGCTGATGACCGGTCGCTCGGCGGAGGACTACCTGGATACGCAGCGGGCCGCGCATCTGCAGCGGATGCGGGAGCTGACCGAGCTCAAGCGACGCGGGGGACCGATCGATGCGCTGCTGGCCGACCACGGGCTGTTCCATCTCGAGGCTGATCTTCGCTGGATCGACCTGACCGCGTCGCGCCTGGCTGCGCTGGCCAAGCAGGTGCAATCGTGACCGCCGTTGGCCCGGGCACGTCGCGCGCCACTGGTGGGTACCTGGTCGAGGCGCGCGATTTACACCTGTCGTTCGGGGCAACGCAGGCGTTGCGGGGGGCCAGCCTGGCGGCCCGCCCCGGGGAGATTGTGGCGGTCATGGGGCCCTCCGGCTCGGGCAAGTCGACGCTATTGCACTGCCTGGCCGGCATCTTGGTGCCGGACTCCGGCGAGGTGCAGTTCGACGGCCGGCAGATCGAAACGCTGGGTGAGGGGGAGCGCAGCACGTTGCGGCGCGATCGGTTCGGGTTCGTGTTTCAGTTCGGGCAGCTCGTGCCGGAACTGACCGCCGAGGAGAACATCGCGCTGCCTCTCTTGCTGAAAGGCTTCCGCCGATCCGAGGCGCTGGCGCAGGCACGCGGCTGGTTCGACCGACTGGAGCTGGACGGGCTGCAGCGGCGTCGCTCCGGTGAGTTGTCCGGTGGGCAGGCGCAGCGGGTCGCATTGGGGCGGGGACTGGTGGCCGGTCCGCAGGTGCTGTTCGCCGATGAGCCGACCGGGTCGCTGGACTCGCTTTCCGGCGAGCGAATGATGGAGCTGCTGTCCGACGCCGCGCGGGAGCGGTCGACGACGGTCGTCTTGGTGACCCACGAGCCCCGGGTCGCCGCCTACGCCGACCGGGAGGTCATAGTCCGCGACGGCAGGGTCACGTCCCTGTCAGGAGACCGGGTGGTCGTGTGATCCGCCTCGGGCTGCGGTTCGCGCTGGCCGGTGGACGAGAAGCGATCACGCGCCTCGCGCTGATCGCGGTCGCGGTGGCGGTCGGTGTCGGCCTGTTGCTCGCGACACTGGCCGGCCTGAACGCGGTCAACACGCAGAACGCGCGCTATGCCTGGCTGGAGACCGGGTACGCCGGATCGAACGCGCCGGCGGCACAGCAGACGAGCGCTGATCCGCTCTGGTGGCAGCTGCGCGCGGACTACTACCAGGGCAAAAAGATCGGCCGGATCGACCTCGCCGCCACCGGGCCACGTTCACCGATCCCTCCCGGCATCGCACAGCTGCCTGCACCGGGGGAGCTCTACGCCTCACCCGCGCTGGCAAAGCTACTGCGCCGCACCCCGGCCGCGGAGCTTGGTGACCGGTACCCGGGGCGCCTCGTCGGCACGATCGGTCCGGCCGCGCTACCGTCGCCAGACTCGCTGATCGTCATTGTCGGCCGCAGCGTCGCGGAACTGTCTCACCAGGACGGTGCCCACCTGGTCGACCGCATCAGCACGACGACGCCCAGCGAATGCGCCGGAGCGGATTGCGCGCTCGGCGTCGGCATCAACCACAGCGGGATCGTGCTGATCCTGGCCGTGGTCACGGCGGCGTTGCTGTTCCCCGTGCTGATCTTCATCGGCGGCTCTACTCGGCTGTCCGCCGCCCGCCGGGAGCAGCGCTTCGCGGCGATGCGGCTGGTCGGAGCGACGCCTCGGCAGATCTCGGTGATCTCCACGGTCGAGTCCATGCTCGCTGCTGTCATCGGCGTTGCGGCCGGCTTCGGCGTCTTCTACGCGCTGCGCCCGGCGATCGCCACCATCCCGTTCACCGGCGACCCGTTCTTCACGACCGACCTGGCGCCGAGCGTTCCCGACATCCTGTTCGTGGTGCTGGGCATCCCGCTCGGCGCGGCGCTCGCCGCCCGTATCGCGCTGCGCCGGGTGCGCATCTCCCCGCTCGGCGTGAGCTGGCGTGTCACCCCGCGCCAACCTCGTGTCTGGCGGCTCATCCCTTTGCTGGTGGGGATGGCAGAGCTCGGCTACTTCGCCTACGTCCGCGACATCGGTGCCGGCACGCACACCGACCCCACCCTCGAGGCAGTTCTGTTCCTGGCCGGCGTGCTGCTCGTGATGGCCGGGCTGGTTATCGCCGGGCCGTGGCTGACCATGCTCGCATCGCGGTTGGCGGTTCGGCGGGCGAACCGGCCGGCTACGCTCATCGCCGCACGCCGGCTGGCCGACAACCCGCAGACCGCCTTCCGCGCGATCAGCGGCCTCGTGCTCGCTGTCTTCGTCGCAACCTGCGCGACCGCGATCATCACCACGATCGCCGCGGGCGCCGGCACGACCGGCGGCCTCGGCAGCGCAGCCGGCAGCACGCTCATCGACACCCTGCTGCAGGCGGGGCCGGCGCACCCGGCCGCCTCCGGCGACGCCGCCGCAACCACGCATGCGCTGCGGTCGATCTCGGGCGTCACCGGCGTGGCGGTGATCCACGACGCGACCGGACCGCAGCAGGCAGGGTCGGTCGGCCCGATCGAGCAGGTTGTTTCCTGCGCCGATCTCGCGACCGTCCCGGCGCTGGGCCATTGTCCGCCCGGGGCGGCGACCGTGATGATCTCGCCGGAGTACGGCGGCGGTTTCGGACTGCAACGCCAGACGTCGATGAGCCAGACAACCTGGCCGGCCGCAGACGTCTCGGTGAGCCGGCTGCAGCAGCTGCCGATCGACACGATCATCGCCGGCACCGACGGGTCGGCGGCCGCGCTCGAGCGGGCCCGCACCGTGCTCGACCTCGCCTACCCAATCGCATTCGCTCCAGAGACCAGCAGTGAGATGCAAGCCGACCAATCCCGTCTGCTCGACGACTACCGGCGACTCGCCGACGTCGTCATCCTCACGAGCCTGCCGATCGCCGGCTGCAGCCTCGCGGTCAGCATCGCCGGCGGCCTGATCGAACGCAAACGGCCTTTCAGCCTGCTCCGACTTGCAGGTGCGCCGCTCGGCGTACTACGCCGCGTCATCGGCTTCGAATCCGCAGCTCCACTGCTCGTCACCGCGGCAGCATCGGTCGGAGCCGGGATCCTGGCTGCCCAGCTGTTCCTACGCGCCCAACTACGCCAGAGCCTCCATGCACCCGGCCCGACCTACTACATCGTGCTTGCCGTCGGTCTGCTCACATCCCTCGCGGTCATCGCATCCACACTGCCGCTGCTCAACCGCATCACCGGCCCGGAGACCGCCCGTAACGAATGACGCGGGCAGGCGCCGCGCGCGTTAGGAACCTCTCGCCACCCGGCGACCGCCGGAGGCACTGCTCCGTATCAGACGCTCCCGATCCACGGACGTCACGGGGATGTCGGCGACATCCGCATCGGTGCCGATCACCGTGCAGTCGTAAGCGGCGAAGCCTGCTGAGCGGGGGCGACGCGCCACCCGGTTACCGCGCCTCCGTGTCGGCTACCTGCCGCCGCGTGGACGTTCGATCGCCCGGGGATCGTCGCGAGCGCGGCCTGAGCAGCCATTCCTTCGAGGGAATTGAAGCAGGGGCGGCGTATCTGGAACATCGGTCGAGTACCGGAAGCTGAATGCAACGGAGACGCGATGAGCAACCCTGACGCCGACCGCCTCGTGGAGCGCTACGTCGCCGTGTGGACCGAACCGGATCCGGCCGCCCGGCGCAAGGCGATCGAACAGCTGTGGACCGAGGACGGTGCTCATGTGCTGCATCCGCCGGTGGAGATCCGCGATGCCGCGGCCGCACTCGGCCTTTGCGCACACGACGCTCGAGGCCCGCGGCTACGACGAGATCGAGGCACGGGTCGCGCGGGCGTATGACGATTTCGTGGCACCTGGTGAATACGTGTTCCGGGCGAGCGGCCCGGGAGTCAGATTGCACGACGTCGTGAAGTTCCGGTGGGAGATGGTGCCAGTTGGTGGCGGCGAGGCTGTCGGCGGCGGAGTCGACGTCTTCGTTCTCCAAGACGGGCGAGTACGGACCGACTACCAGTTCCCAGACCTATGACGTGAGCGCGGGGCGCCGGCTCTCCGAGACCGTTCGCAACGCATCGGCAGTCGCGGCGTCGGCAGGCAGGAACGCCTCCAATCTGAGCTCGGCGAGCGTGACGTCGATCGCGGTGGCGAACGTCGTCACGGTCGTCATCAGATGCAGTTCGCCGAGAGAGGTCCGCATACGCAGCGGCATGGCGAAGCCGAGGTAGTCATCGCTCGGGTCGAGGCCGGGCACGTACCCGCGCAGTTCGGCGTGCAGTCGCGGAAGGTGCCGGGTGCCGTTGAGCACGTGCTGGGCCCAGTCGGTGAAGTTGACGATCCGTGGCGCCATCCCCGCTGGGTGGAGCGCGAGCCGGTAGGCGTTGCGTCCGATGCCTACGAGGTCCGGTGCAGCGTCCTCGGTGACCACTGCCAGACCGCTGTTCGCGGCCACGATGTCGCCGTTGCGGTCGACGATCACCGCGGGGTACGGCTCGTGGCCGGCCAGGATGTGCTCGATCGCGGAGCGGACCGGAGCAAGATCCGGCGCTGTCCAGGGCGTCTCGGCGTATGCCGGCGCGTAACCCGCCGCCTGCAGCAAGTCGTTGCGCTCACGCAACGACAGATCGAGTGACTCCGCCAACCGAAGCACCATGGCACGGCCGGGCTTTGATCGACCGGACTCGATAAAGCTGAGGTGACGCTGCGTCGTGTCGGCCCGCAGGGCCAGATCGACCTGGCTGAGGTGCTCGCGGATGCGGTGCTGCCGCAACAGATGAGGAAAGTCCACCTGATGGTTGTAGTCCACCGGTACGACGCGGTGCGGCGCTTAGTGCGTGAGTCGAGCGATGATGTCGATCAGCCGTTGGGTGTCGTCGGGGCCCATGATCTGCGGGTGGGCTGCGGTGAGATCGACGTCGGTGGACACCACGATCACCATGTGGCGTGCTGGCACGACCTCGATGCGTTGCCCGCCGTGCCCGAGGGCGTAGTAGGCGTCGGCACCGTCGGTCTTTTCGACCCACCACAGGTAGCCGTAGTTCAGCGGGTCGAAGGCGCCGTATCGCGGTAGACCGGCTGCGACGGCTTTGCGGCACTCGGAGGTGGTGGCCTGGCGGACCCATTCGGCCGGCACGACCTGCTTGCCGTGCCACTGGCCGCCCTGCAGATACATCTGGCCGAATGCGGCCATGTCACGCGGTCGGAGCTTGATCCATGCGGCGCCCGTGTTGAAGCCCTGTGGGTCCACAGGCCAGGCGAAGTGTGCACGCTGATACTCGGGCAAGTGCGCTGGGTCGATCGGTGACTGAAGCGCCGGTGTGGTTGAGATGCCGAGTGGATCGAACAACTTCGCTCGGGCGTAGCTCAGTACTGATTGGCCGGTCGCCTGGACGAGAATCGGCGAGAGTAGGTGCACGCCGTAGTCGGAGTAATGCCATTCCACGCCCGGCGCGCGGTCCTGATGGGCGAGGATGTAATTGGTCCAGTTCGGCGCTGTCTCGAGTGGGTCCGGCCCGGTCAGAGTCCACGTGTCCGGGAATCCGGCGGTCATGGTGAGTATCTGGCGTAGCGTGACTCGGGCGACCCGTGGACTCATCTTTGGCGCCTCGCGTGGCAGCATCTTGTCCAGACGCTCGTTGAGGCGCAACTTCCCCTCACTGATGGCGATGCCCACCAAGGTCGACATCACACTCTTGGTGACGGAGAAGCTGGATCGGGACTGGTCCGCGGATGACGAGTAGTAGTGCTCGAACCGGGTTCGCCCGTCAACCTGCACGATGATCGCGCGAATGTTGGCGTCGTACGTGTACCCGTTCATCTCAGCGGTGATCGCGGTTCCAAGCGGGTCGGCCGACATTGAAGGTTTCGGGTGCGCGGGCGCCGAGCAGGACGCAACGCCCAACAGAGCGGTGCACAATGCCACGGCAATTGCCGATCCGGCGCCATTCCGATTGACCGTGTACCACTTCGGCTTTCGTCGCCACATGTCGAGCTCCAAATGCGTGCTTGCCGTACGTCGACTTCGCTGCTACATCAGGGCCGACCCGATCAGCCGAAGTCCCCAGGAAATCCGCTCTTCCACCGGTCCGCCCCCTTCTCCTCGTTGCCGGGCTTGCGGTTCAGCTCGCGCGACATCTCGCGGGCCGGCTTTCGCGAGGCCGAGAAGAACACTTCCGCGTCTGCCGCATCGGCATCCCGAACCTCATAGCCTTCAGCAGTCCGTGCGACGCTATAGCGCTTCGGCTTTCTACCTGGCATTTTCAAGCCCCCCGTTCATCGCGTAGCGACTTAGATCATGCGTGCCCATCGCAACGAGTCGTTCGCTTCCTTGCCGCACTGCGTGCATTGCCGATAGCGGCTGGTGCCATCTTCGGAACTGAAGTCCGCCCACCGGTGCCGTACCAGCCTGCAGTAGAGGGGACGCCGCCGGGGGCGCCGGAAGACGATCTCCATGTCGGCGGCGGCCGCGTCCGACGGGGTGTTGATCGCGGCCCGCAACGCCCAGCAACGGGTGAGCACACCGAACGCGTGACGGGCCTGCCGGGCCCGGCCCAGGCCGTACAGCTCGGCGAGAAACTCCTGCCGATACCGGTCCCGGGTCGCGCCGGGCAGCACCCGGGCGGCCACCCGCACCGTTCGCCGTGCCCAGAACCCCGCCGCCCGCATCGCACGCTCAGCCATGACCACACCCCCCATCCGTGCTCATGACGGCTCGGCCACCGGCCGCGGGATGTGTACCCGCCGCTTGGACTGATACGCCTCCGCGAGCGCGGCCCGCGCCTGCTCTGCGCCGGCCGCGGTCAGCCGGTAGTAGCGCCGCGCGGGGCGCCCCGCCATCTTGGGATCGATGTCCTCCCACCGCGACTGCACCCAGCGCAACCCCTCTAGCCGGGCCAGGATGGGATGTACCGTGCCACTCGGCAAACCGGCCGCCTCGCCGATTTCCACCCCGTACAACTCGGCCTGCGGATCGGCGAGCAGCGCGCGCAGCACGAACTGGGTGGGCAACGTCATCCGCAGCCGATCAGCCATGGTGTAACTCTACCTAGAGCCTAGGTAGAAGTCAAGCGTGCTCGGGTGCGCGATGAGTGCGTGCGTGATCAGCTTTGGGTCTTGCGGGCGAGCAGGACGACCCCGGCCTGATCGTAGGTGTCGAAGTAGACGAAGCCGGTGTGGTTCGGCCGTTGGCCCCGCATGAGCACGGGCACGCCGAGATCCCGTGCCTGCTGCGTGGCGACGTCGACGTCGGACTCGAAGCCGATGTGGAACACGCCTTCGGCCGTGGGCGTCGAGGAGCGGCGTTGCGGGCAGTCGAGCTCGGGTGGCTGGCACAGCTGCAGTTGCACGTTGTCGAGGTTGACGAACTTGTAGCGCAGGGCGTGGAAGGCATCCGGGTTCGGCACGTCGAGGTCGGTGTACTCGGTGAGGGGCGGGTAGTCCTGCCACGGCCCGATGCCGATCGACTCGTAGTACGCGACGCTCCGGTCGAGGTCGTGGACCACGAGGCAGAGGTGGTGGAGGTGCCGGAACGGGGTGGTCATGCGGTCACCGTGGCCAGGGCTTGCAGCACGCGCTCGTTGAACTGGTCGAGCTCGATCGTCGGCTCGCCGGGCGGGACGAGGTCGTACGTCGGTGGTGCCGTGTCGAGCACGTGGTCGAGAGCCTTGCGCACCTGGGTGTGCAGATCGAGGGCGGCGAGGTCAGGGCACCAGGCGAGCAGATCGATCAGGGCGAGCCAGGCGCCGGTGGGATTGGACCGCCGGCTGCCGGTGCGGTGCGGCGAGGAACCGTGGGCTGGTTCGAACAGCGCGGTCGTGCCGTGACCGAACGGCCGATCGGGATTGAGGGTCGCCGAGCCGCAGAGCGCAGAGGAGCCGGCGCGGGCGCACACGATGTCCGACAGGATGTCGCCGAAGAGGCCCTCGGTGACGATGACCGAGGGCAGCTCGGCGTATTTGACGAGCTCGTAAGCCGCGCGGTCGACGTTGACGTCGGCGAACGGACGCTGGCGTGCGCGGTGCGCCGCCACAGCCGGGACGTCGCGAACACGCTGGCCTTGTCCACGCTGATCGCTCGGCGGTGTGGCTCGCGCCGGGCGTACTCGACGGCGATGTCGAAGACCTCCCGTACTCGGGCGGGGTCGAGCACAAGCAGGTCCTCCGCCGGATCGTTGCCGTCGCTTTCGACACGGCACTCCGGGCCGGCGTAGGCGCCGCCGGTGATGTTACGGACGATGATCACGTCGTCCTCGCCGGGCACGCGGACGGTGCGGACGCTGATGCGCAGGTCGAAAATGTGCCGCAACTCGATCAGTGCGGCCTCGGGGTTGGGGCACTCGTCCGCGGTGACGCCGGGATGGGTGCCGACCGCACCAGCAGAGCAGCCCGCCGGTGGACCCGTTTCGCGCCGGTGACGCGCTCCTCGGCGAGAGTCGTGGCGGCGAGCGCCGCACACGCCACGATCTCCGGCAGGTCAGCCTCGGTCACGGTTTCGTCGGGGTCGAGGAGCCACAGGTAGCCGAGCAGATCGCGGCTGACGCGCAACGGCACGCACCACCGCGGCAGCATCTCCGTTTCGGGAACAGCCGGCACGCGCACCGGTCCCTCGGCTCGCGCCAGCCCGAGGCGCACGACGACCGCGGCCGCGGCGGGCGCGGGCTCACGTTGCAGGATGGTGCGCATCCGGGTGTCGTCCACCGGTTCGACAATCTTAGGAAGTCCGGCCGGCAAGTTCCGTCGGCCTGCCGAAGCCGCGGGCGGCCGCGGCTGCCTAGGTTTGCGGTAAACCTCACGACTCGGAGTACGCGATGACCGCTCCCGCCGGCCGGACGGCCCTGTTTCCCATCGGCCCCACGGCCGCTCGCAGCTATGCCGCCGGCTCACCGGAACGTGCGAGCACGGCCGCGGCGCTCACCGAGGTACGCGCAGCCGACTACGACATCGCCAACCTGATCGGCGGCGTCGAAGTGCGCACGGGCCGGCAGGTTCCCGTTGTCACCCCTCACGAGCACAAGCGCCAGCTGGGCCACGTGCACTGGGCGGGCGCGCCCGAAACGCAGCAAGCCATCGACGCAGCACTGGTCGCGTCGCGCTGGTGGGGACGCCTGCCCTGGGAGGAGCGCGCCGCGCCGTTCCTGCGTGCCGCGGACCTGCTGGAGTACGGACCGTGGCGCGACCGGCTCAACGCCGCCACCATGCTCGAATTGTCGAAGACCACCTACCAGGCCGACATCGACGCTGCCTGCGAGACGATCGACTTCATCCGGGCAAACGTCAAGAACATGCTCGACATGTACGGGGTGCAGCCAGGCTCGCGACCAGGCGAGTGGAACTCGGCCGAGTACCGTCCGCTCGAGGGCTTCGTCTTCGCCGTCACCCCGTTCAACTTCACCTGCATGAACAACCTCGCCTTCGCCCCGGCCATCCTCGGCAATACCGTCGTGTGGAAGCCCGCCGAGAGCGCCTCGCTCGTAGCGCACCTGTCGCTTCAGCTCTTGCGCGAGGCCGGGTTGCCCGACGGCGTCATCAACGTCGTCCACGGCGCCGGGCCGGAGATCGGATCGGTTGCCCTCGCGCAGCGTGACCTCGCCGCCGTGCACTTCACCGGCTCCACCGCGACGTTCCAGCACATCTGGCGCACCGTCGGTGCGAACGTCGCGTCCTACCGCAACTACCCGCGCCTCGTCGGCGAAACGGGCGGGAAGGACTTCATCCTCGCCCACCCCACGGCCGACCTCGACGCGCGCGCCGTCGCCTGCATCCGCGGTGCGTACGAGTGCCAGGGGCAGAAGTGCTCGGCGGCGTCCCGCCTCTACGCGCCCCGCAGCGTG
>JBKPQY010000044.1:0-6128 GCA_046734315.1 Actinomycetota bacterium
GACTGTCGTGCTGATGGACATCCGCATGCCCGAACTCGACGGACTCCAGGCGACGCGACAGATCCTTGCGGCCGACAACAATGCCCGGATCCTGATACTGACGACATTCGACCTCGACGAATACATTTACGAAGCGCTCAAAGCGGGCGCCAGCGGATTCGTCCTCAAGGACGATCCACCAGAACAGTTGATCGCCGCCATCCGAACGGTCGCCGCCGGAAACGCGCTGCTTTCGCCGACGATTACGAAACGCGTGATCCGGCAATTCACCCGCATCCCACACGCCACGCCGCCGAGAGAACTCGGCGAGCTCAGTTCACGCGAACGGGACGTTCTCGGGCTAGTCGCTCGCGGCCTGTCGAACGCCGAGATCGCACAAGACCTTTTCATCAGCGAAACCACGGTCAAGACGCATGTCACGCACATCCTCCAGAAGCTCAACCTGCGTGACCGGGTCTAAGCAGTCGTGCTCGCGTACCAGACAGGCCTGTTCGAAGCCGACGCATCAGGCAACACAGCACCATGACCGCAACGATCATTCAGGTGGACGAGCTGACCGCGCGCTGCGCCGCCGTGGCGGGAGCGATCTTGCCGATTGGGCTCGAGTGACGGAACGGCCGCAGCCTGAACGCGGACACTGCCGCGGCCGTGACGTCGGAGGCTTGCAGCCTGGCCGCGTTGGACGTCGCGGTACTTGGGGCGTGACGTGGCGCCCAGGATGAAGCACAGTGCGCGCCGTGGTCACCGGGCCGGCCGGCTGGTGCTGGCGGATGGCGCCGTGTGCAGCCAGGCCGGCCCGGTGAAACCGCCCCAGAGGCCTGAGCCCCCGAGGAAGTACTAGGCGACGTATTGGGCGACGAAGGCGACCGCCGGAATCGAAGGCGACGCGGTGAACCATTCTTCGACCCGTCCTGTCGAAACGCCCGGCTGCACTTCGTAGCTGGGGTAGGACCCTGGCAGAGGCTCCGGCCGACACGAGAGGACAGGAACGATGACCGGTGCGACGACAACTGACGGAACCAGACCGCTCCGATTCGGGGTCGTAGCCCCACTCACAACTGACCTGCCGACGTGGCGAGACCGGGTGCGCCGTATCGCCGACAGCGGCTACTCGACGCTGCTGATGCCCGACGTCCCGCAATGGCAGCCCGCGCCTGGCCCCACGCTGGCCGCCGCCGCCACCCTTGCCAAGCTACGCGTGGGCACGTGGGTGTATGCCTCCCCGCTGCGCCCGGCGTGGCACACCGCGTGGGAAGCGCACTCGCTCTCGGTGCTCACTGACGGTCGCTTCGAGATGGGCATCGGCACCGGCAGACCTGGAATCGAAGACGAACTCCGCGAACGTGGGCTGCCCGTCATGCCGCCGAGCCAGCGGCTGGCCCAGGTGCGTGAGACCGTCACGGCGCTGCGCGGTCTCAACGGGCCCGACCTTCACACCCCGGTGGTCATGGCCGTACGCGGGCCGAAGGCCCAAGCGCTGGCGGCCGACCTCGCAGATACGGTCGCCTTCGCATTGATGCCGGGAGAGGATCGGGTCGAAATCACACGCGTGGTACGCGACTTCCGTGCCATTCGAGACGTCGAACTCGCCCAGCACGTGGCGGTGATCGGCGACACTCGCGCTCCGTTCATGGCGCCCCCCGACACTGACCCCGCCGCGCTTCGCGCGGCGGACTCGCTCGCGATACTTCCCGATGACCCGGTGGCGGCCGCCGAGGAGATCCAGCGGCGGCGAGAGGAGATCGGCTTCTCCTACTTCGTCTTCGGCGCCGACTTCGCCGACACACTCGCTCCGGTCGTAGCTGAGTTGGCCGGACACTAAGCCCGAGGCCGCCACCAGGGAGTTCGACCGGGGTCCTGCGTAAGACCTTTCGTGCTGCCGGCGGGGCCGCGCTGACGCGACCATGTGGCCCGGCTATGAGGCGAGGTAGCGTTCGAGGGCTTCGCGGGCGAGGTCCGAAATGGCTGTGTGGTCTTGTTCGGCGCGCGTTACCGACCGACCTCGTCAGCGGCTTCCAGGACGACAAACCGCAGCTTGTGCTGGGCGAGGTCCCACGCCATGGCCGGCCCGGCCTGGCTGGCGCCGATCACGATCGCGTCGAGTGAATGATCGCCCGCCGGCTGGCCGTTCGTGGCCCCCTGTCCGGTCATGATGTCCCCCTGCGGTCGACGGCGAAGCTGAACATCATGCCGCTCTGCATGTGTTCAGCGATGTGGCAGTGCGCCATCCACAGGCCGGGGTTGGTGACGTCGAAGAGGATGTCGACGGTCTGCCCGGTGCGCACCAGCACGGTGTCCTTCCAGACCAGGTTCGGCTCGGCGATGCCGTCGCGGGCAAGTACCAGGAAGCGGCCGGCGCCGTGCAGATGGAACGGGTGGTGCATGGGATGGTCGGAGTCCATCTCGTTGATCAGCCGGATCTTCACGCGGTCGCCGACGGTGAAGCGCCAGTCGATCGCCTCGTTCGCGGCGCCGCTGGTCGGGTCGACCAGCCTCCAGTGCATGTTCGCGGTCGTGGTCAGCCGGTTGACCTCCACCATGTCGTCTTCCCACTCGATGCCATCACCCAAACCGTGGGTGTGCTCGTGCTGGTCGCCGTGCTCAGGTTGACCGTGGTCGTCCGGCTGGCTGACCAGCTCGGCTGCCAGCAGCTTCATTCCGCAGTGCGGGCAGCGTCCCGGCTCATCGCTGGTCACCTCCGGGTGCATCGGGCACGAGTACACAACCGGCCTGTCGCCGGTCGGCGCGAGGCCGTCCATCTCGGCGATCAGGGAAAGGGTCTTGTCCGGTGGTGCGGCCAGCCAGGCGTCAAGCTGTGCCCGCTCGGCCGCCAGCTCCGGCGCATGGCGCAGCACCTGGAACTCACGCTCCCTTGGTCGCGCGACTGGCTGGTCGGTCACGGTGATCGATGCCAGCGGGTAGCTGCGGTGCGGGGTGTGGTGCTCGAGGGTTAACTCTCCGGGCTCGTCGACGAGCACATCGACCACAGCCCGCTCCGAGGGCGCCAGCAGCACCTCGGAGACGAATTCCTCGTGCTCGACCCGACCGCTGTCGCCCCCGACCAGCTTCATCCGCGCACCCGGCAAGCGCACGTTGAATACGCGCGTGTTCGCGGTGTTGGTCAGCCACAGCCGCAACACGTCACCGAGTTGAGCGGTCAACGCCAGGTCGGGTTCGCCGCTGACCAGCAGCAGTGTGCCGAACCGGCCCATCGCCGTGTGCGTGGTCTCCGAGACGCTGAACGGCACGACCTTGCCGTCTTCGAGGAGCAGGTCGTCCAGGGTCAGCACGATGTCGCGGTCGGCCGACGGCCAGTAGTCGGGCTCCGGCGGGACCACCAGGATGTTGCCGTACAGGCCCATCTCCTGGGTGTAGTCCTCCCGGATGTGGGGGTGATACCAGTACAAGCCGGGGTCCGGGAAGCGGATCTTGTAGGTGAAGCTGCCGCCCACCGGGATCGGGGTCTGTGTCTCGTGTGGCACGCCGTCGAATTCGTTGTCGAGTCGCAGGCCGTGCCAGTGCACCGTGGTGTCCAGGTCGCCGTCGTTGGTGACGTTGACGGTCACCTCCGAACCCTGTGGCACCTTCAGCGTCGGGCCAGGGATGGAGCCGTTGTAGCCCAGCATCCGCACCGTGGTGTCGCCCAGACGTTTCGCCACGGGGGCGAGGTGAAGGGTCAGCTCGCCACCGTCGGCAAGCTCGAGAAGCGCGGGCCGGGTGGCTTCGGGTAGCCCGGTCGGGTCGGTCGGGAACGACTCTGCCGCGACCGGCGAGTCAGGTCGATCATTGTGCATGGTTGTCATCTCCCCGAGGCCTTGATCGCTTACGGACGTCCCAGGCGGTAACGAACCATGCCTTTCGACCGTACGCGCCAGCGTCGTGATGTCTAGAGCAGTGGCCGGCTGGAGCACTACCCCGGGGGGTGGCGCTCCAGCGATCGGCGATCTGCGCATGTCAGGCTGCCGCTGGGGTCGGGATGGGTTCGTGGGTCGCGCCTTCGTGGGCCGGAATGCGGGGCAGCCAGTGCAGCCGCCGCGGCAGCCACCAGTTCCACTCACCGAGCAGCTTCATAGATGCGGGCAGGAGTATGCCCCGCACGATGGTGGCGTCGAGCAGCACCGCAACGGCCAGGCCGACGCCGATCTGTTTCATGGAGACCTGGGCCAGGCTGCCGAAGATCGAGAAGACGACGACCATGACGATCGCGGCGCTGGTGACGACGCCTGCCGTGCTCCGGATCCCGTGCGATACCGCGTGCTCGGTGGTCATGCCCTTGTCCACAGCCTCGCGGATCCGGCTGAGGATGAACACGTGGTAGTCCATCGAGAGCCCGAACAGGACGACGAACAGGAACAGCGGGATCCACGCGGTGATGCCATGGGTCGAGTGGAAGCCGAGCACCCGTTCGCCCCATCCCCACTGGAAGACCGCGACGAGGAACCCGTAGGCCGCCGCAACCGACAGCAGGTTGAGCACGATCGCCTTCAGCGCGATCACGATCGAGCGGAACGTGACCAGCAGAAGCAGAAACGCAAGGCCGAGCACGAACGCGAACACGAGCACGATGTGCGAGCGCAGCGTCTGGTTGTAGTCGTAGGCCGCAGCGGTGTCGCCGCCGACCGCGACCGTGTGCACGCCGGACGCGTGCGCCAGGGTCTGCGGAATCACCTGCGAGCGCAGGGACCGGAGCGCTGTGACGGACGTGTCGTCGTGTCCGGTGCCGGCGAGGGGCACCGAGATGACGGCGACGTGCTTGTTCATCGGGACGACGGTGATCGGGTCGTGCGCCTGGCCGGTGGCCAGGGCGGCGGTCCGGAAGCGGGCGACGTCGTTAGCGAATTGTGCGGTGGCGACGTCGTCGACCTGCACGGTCACATGTGCCGGTTGCGGTCCGCCCGGGAAGGCCTGCTGGATGTGCTGGTAGGTCTGCAGGATCGGCATCGACTTCGGGTAGTCGTCCACACCCGGCTGGACCGTGTGCAACTTTGTCGCGGGCAGGGCGAGTACGCCGAGGATCGCGGCCGCCCCTGTCGCGGCGATGACCGGCCGGCGCATGACCGGCGTGATGACCGCGTTCCAGAAGCGACTCTCGCCCGAGCCGCTGCGACGCTTCAGCGGTAGCCGACCCTTCTCGATCCGGTCGCCCATCTTCGACAGCAGGGCAGGCAGCACGGTGAGGGAACCGATCACGGTCGTGCCGACGACGAGGATGGTGCCGACGGCGATGCCACGGAAGTCACCGGTGCCGGCAAGGAACATGCCGGCGACGGCCACCATGACGGTCAGTCCGGAGATCATCACCGAGCGACCCGAGGTCGCGGCAGCGGCGCGTAGCGCGGCGTCCGCTGACCGGCCGGCGGCGCGCTCCTCGCGTTCGCGGCGGATGTAGAACAGGGAGTAGTCCACGCCCACCGCAAGACCGATGAGCAGCATCACCGAGAAGGCGGACTGGTCGATCGGGAAGACGTGGCTGGTGAGCATCACGAGGCCGAATGCCGCGATGACGGCGGTCAGCGCCAGGATGACCGGGAGCACTGCTGCGACGAAGGCGCCGAACGCGAGCAGCAGGATGATCACGGTGACCGGGATGGACAGGATCTCGGCGCGGTGGAAGTCCTTGCCTGCGGATTCGTCTGCTGCCTTGGCGAAGCTGGCGTCGCCGAACTCCTCGATCCGGAACGACGGATTGCGCTTCTGGACGTCTGCGATCGCCGCCAGCGGGGCTTTGATCCGCGTCATTGTCTGCTGCGATGTTCCGTCGAGTTGGAACTGGACGAGGGCTGAATGACCGTCGCGCGAGATGACGCCGCGTACCCGCGCATCGAACGGTGATTGCAGGCTGTGGACATGCGGCTGCGCGCGAACGGCGTCCGCGACGTTCGCGACGACGGATCGGAATGCCGGCTCGGTCACCGTGTGCTGACGGCTTTGCACCAGCACGCTCTCTTGGGCCTGGGTCGGCTGGCCGGTGCCATCGGTGATCCGCTGCGCCTTGGCCGACTCACCGGTGCGCGAGTCCGCGCCTGTGAGCATCTTCATGTGCGCCGCCTGGCCGACCAGCACGGCTGCGATGACCAAGCCGAGCCAGCCGAGAACGGCGATCCGGCGGTGGCGGGCGCTCCAGGCAC
>JBKPQY010000045.1:0-13404 GCA_046734315.1 Actinomycetota bacterium
GTCGATGTGCGTGGCATACGAGCCGATCGCCACGAGTGCCGTGAGGTACAGGAACGCCTTGAACAGCCGGTCGAACTCGGCAGGACCGGCGCCGACGTAGCGGCCTTCGTAGGCACGATTCAGCGCGACGACGGCCACCCACGCCAACGGCGTGAGCACGCATACAAGTGCGTACGCGCGCAGGTTCGTCGAACGCTCCGGCACGCCGAAGCGGGCCAGATATGCGACGGCGACGGCAACCCCGGCCGCGATCAGGTCGACTGTGACGAGTCCTCGCTGGTAGCGACGCATCCATCGCGCCCGCGCCCGCGGAGATGCCGTCCGTCGCGCGAGAACCGGATCTGTCGCGGGCCCCGGCGGCGTGGTGAGCGCACCGAGCTCAGACTCGAGCACGTCATGCTGTCCCCCGCCGGCGGCCTTCAGGCCACCCCGATACATGTGCCCCCCGTTTTCCGTCATGCGGGTCATTGCTGACCCGCACGACGCCCCCGATTTTGCGCAGCGGCGAGGGGAACCGTCAGTCCCATTCCCCCCGGCCGATGACTGACCCGACGTTTATAGCGCGTGTGGTCCTGCTGGGGAAGCCCCAAAGTGCAGCGACGAGAAATCTAGAGGTTGCGCAGCGCGAACATCGACTCCTCGTGCATCTCTCACTACGATCTGTAGAGCAGCTCGTCCGTTGCCCCCGGGATTGCCGCAGGCGCTCCGCATTGGTTCCGAGTGGGCAGTACGCGCTAGTCGCCGGAGCACGCCGCGTCCAGAGGCTGCGGGACAATCAGGCGTGTGACCGACGCGTCGAACATTCTCGTCCCAACCGATGTCGTCCTGCCCACCCACCCCGGAACCGACGACTCCGAACTGCGGGCGGACGTGCGCCGTGTCGGCGTCCTGCTCGGCGAGTCGCTCGTCCGGCAGGAGGGCCCGGAACTGCTCGACCTGGTCGAACGAGTGCGTGCGCTCACCAAGCACAGCAAGGAACCCGGCGGTGACCGCGCCCGTGACGAGGTGCGCGCCCTGCTCGCCGGGCTGCCGATTGACACGGCGTCGGCACTGGTGCGCGCGTTCGCCGCGTACTTTCATCTGGCCAACGTGGCCGAGCAGGTTGACCGGGTACGCAGCCTGTCGCGGCGCGACGCCGACGCTGGATGGTTGGCAAGTTCCGTCACGGCGGTAGCGGGCGAGCTGGGCTCGACCGGTCTGGGCGAGGCCGTCGAACGACTGGCCGTCCGGCCTGTCTTCACAGCTCATCCGACGGAAGCGAGCCGCCGCTCGATCTTGACAAAGGTGCGCCGCGTCGCAGACGTGCTGGCCCGGCCCTCCGTCCCCGACTCCCGGGCGCGCGAACGACAGGACCGTGCACTCGCGGAGGTGATCGACCTCATCTGGCAGACCGACGAGCTTCGCCAGAACAAGCCCACGCCGGTCGATGAAGCGCGCAATGTCGTGTTCTACCTGCAAGATCTCGTCGACGAGACCATGCCGGAGCTCGCCGACGACCTGGCCGCCGAGCTCGCCCGGCATGGCGCACGCCTCGCCGCGGACGCTGCCCCGCTGACATTCGGCACCTGGATCGGCGGCGATCGCGACGGCAACCCGAATGTCACCGCCGACGTCACCCGGGACGTGCTCCGGCTGCACCACCACGTCGCCGCCCGTGCCATCACCCGCGCGGTCGATGCGCTGATCGCCGAGCTGTCGTCGTCCACCACGATCGTCGGCGTTACGCCCGAGCTTCGCGCGTCGATCGAAGCAGACCTCGCCGCACTACCCGAGATCGACCCGCGGCTGATCAGCCTGAACGCCACCGAGCCGTACCGGCTGAAGCTGACCTGCATCAATGCCAAGATCGCCAACACCCAGGCGCGCGTCGACTCCCTCGCTCCGCATCAGCCTGGCCGCGACTATCTCGGCAAGTCGCAGCTACTGGCCGAGCTGGCACTGCTGGCCGACTCCCTGCGCGTCCACGCCGGCGCCTTGATCGCCGACGGGCTGCTCGCCCGGGTACGGCGCACCGTCGCCGTGTTCGGGCTGCATCTCGCCACGATGGACGTCCGCGAGCACGCCGACGCCCACCACCACGCGGTGGGCCAGCTCGTCGACCGCCTCGTCGAACAGACGTGGCTGTACGCCGACATGCCCCGCGAGTACCGCTCACGGCTGCTGGCGCGCGAACTCGCCTCGCGGCGGCCGCTGAGCCAGACGCCACCAGCCCTCGACGAGGCCGGTGCGGGCACGTTCGCGGTGTTCACCGCCATCCGGCGTGCGCTCGACACGTACGGCCCCGAGGTGATCGAGAGCTACGTCGTGTCGATGACGCGCGGCGCCGACGACATCCTGGCGGCCGCCGTGCTGGCCCGCGAGGCGCGGCTCGTCGACGTGCACGGAGCGGGGCCCGCAGGGCGGTTTGCGCGCATCGGGTTCGTGCCGCTGCTCGAGACCGTCGACGAGCTTCGCCGTTCCGGTGAGGTGCTCGACGAGCTCCTGTCCGACCCGACCTATCGCTTGATCGTCAGCCTGCGGGGCGATGTGCAGGAGGTGATGCTCGGCTACTCCGATTCCAACAAGGAGGCCGGTATCACGACGTCGCAGTGGCAGATCCACCTTGCGCAGCGGGCATTACGCGACGTGGCCGCGCGACACGGCGTACGGCTGCGACTGTTCCACGGCCGCGGGGGCACGGTCGGCCGCGGTGGCGGGCCGACATACGACTCGATCCTGGCGCAGCCGTGGGGCGTTCTTGACGGCGAGATCAAGTTCACGGAACAGGGTGAGGTGATCAGCGACAAGTACACGCTGCCCGCGCTCGCTCGTGAGAACCTCGAGCTGACCGTGGCGGCAGTGCTTCAGGCGTCCACGCTGCACGTCGCGCCCCGGCAGCCGGACGAACAGCTGGCGCGCTGGGACGGGACCATGAACGTTGTCAGTACTGCAGCGTACGGAGCGTACCGCGCGCTGATCGATGACCCCGACCTGCCCGGCTACTTCCTCGCGTCCACGCCGGTCGAACAGCTCGGGTCGCTGAACATCGGCTCGCGGCCGGCGCGCCGCCCCGCCTCCGGCGGAGGCATCGGGGGACTGCGCGCCATTCCGTGGGTGTTCGGGTGGACGCAATCGAGGCAGATCGTGCCCGGCTGGTTCGGAGTCGGCGCGGGGCTGCGCGCCGCTCGTGAGGCGGGCCTCGACGACGTGCTCAAGGAGATGCACGCCGAGTGGAACTTCTTCCGGACGTTCGTCTCCAACGTGGAGATGACGCTCGCCAAGACCGATCTAGGGGTCGCGGAGCATTACGTTTCATCGCTTGTGCCGGAGCCGTTGCGCCGGCCGTTCGACGTGATCCGTGCCGAGCACGACCTCGCCGTGGCCGAGGTGCTGCGCATTACCGGCGAGGGCCGGCTGCTCGACAATTCACCCTTGCTGCAAAGGACGTTCGCCGTTCGCGACGCGTACCTCGACCCGATCTCCTACTTGCAGGTCGACCTGCTCGCCCGGGTCCGTGCCGACGAGTCAGCGGTCGCGCCGGAATTACGCCGGGCGCTGCTGCTCACCATAAACGGCGTGGCCGCGGGCCTCCGCAACACAGGCTGAGCACGGTGTAAAGGTACTGTCGCCGTATGGCCAAGGAGAAGGTCACGCTGACCCTGGATGCCGATCAGCTCGCAGAGCTGCGCTCGCTGCTCGGAGCGCGAAGCTTGTCGGCGGCAGTCGATGCGGCGCTCCGGTCATACACGGCGAAGGTCAAGCATCTGGCTGCAGTCGACGAGTGGCTCGCCGAGCTCGAGCGCGACCATGGCCCGGTACCACCCGAGACGCTCGACTGGGCCGCGCAGCTCGTCGATCGGTGGGAGGCAGAGCGGCGCACGTCCGGCAAGCGTGCCAGCTAGATCCGGATGCTGCTGCTCGATAGCGAAGCCATCTCAGCGCTCGCCCACGGCTCGGCCCGGCGACGTGATCGCGTTCGGGCGCTCGTTGCCGAGATGCGCCGGCGCAACCTGCCTATCGGCACGGTGGCAGCGGTACTTGCCGAGGTCGTCCGCGGGCGGGCCGCCGACGCCGGCATCTTCGCCGGGTTGCGGCGGGAGCGAGTCGAGGTACATCCGGTCGGCACGCGCGTCGGCGTGCGCGCCGGACAGCTGCTGGGCGAGATCAGGGCCGGCTCGGACGCAGCGCTCGACGCGTTCGTCATCGCGGTGGCGGACCTCGAAGGCGGCGCCGTCGTGGCAACGGTCGACGCACACGACATGACGCGCTTGGCCGCTCACGCGGACGGAGTGGTCGTCGCCGACATCGGCTAAGCCCGGTTGACCGTCGATTTCCGTGCACCGTCTTGTCGGGGCGTTGCGCGCAGCACGGCGTGGGAGTCCCATGGTCACGTGGACGGCGAGGAGGAGCTGCTCGCCGGCGGCCGCCCGGGAACGCCGCGCCGGGTGCGCGTCGCGGCGGTGCTGCTTGCCGGCGCGGCGATCGCGGCGCTCATAGTCGCCCGAACGTGGCCGCATCCCCGGCACGTCCCGGTGACGCCGGCGTCGTCCACCTGGCCTGAAGCCGCGGGCGTCTGCGGAACCACCCAGGTCCCGTTCGTGTCGACCATTCGCCCTGCCGAACGTACCGGCATCCGGGTGGTGCTCGGCGGCGATCGGCTGCGCACCGTCGACTTCGACAGCGGGCAATGGCGCGACATGCCGAGCCTGCCCCTCGCGCGTGGCGAGTTCATCAGCGCGATGGAGCCGGGTGCCGTGGTGGCGGCGCAGTGTCTTTCCGGTGACGCCCAGGTCCTGCACATCGCCACCGGCAAAGGCACCGTTGTGGCGCACGGGGGTGTCGCACTGCTGGGCGGAGGGCGCGCAGTCATGGACACGACCGTTGTCCCGCTCGGTCGCGGCCCGGCAGTGCGGCTGCCGGCCGACTTTGAAGCAGAAGCCGTCGCCGGCAACGTAGTCGCCGGGCAGGACCCACCCGGGTTGGTGCTGGTGGACGCGGCGACCGGTCGCATCCGTGCGCGTGTCGGTGAGGGCGCCACCGTGGCAGCAGACGACCGCATGCTGGTATGGACGGGTACGTGCGACAACCCGAGCAACCCGTGCCCGATTCACCGGCGCATGCTCGCCACCGGCGCGACGACCAACTACCTCGCACCCCGCTCGCCCCGAGCCCTCGACGGCGCGATCAGCCACGACGGCACGCGGCTCGCGTTCACGCTGCGCCGCGCGCAGCAGGATCCGCGGTTCGCCACCGAGCATCCCGCGCCGCCGGCCGACATCGCGGTCCTGCGCTTCGACACCGGCGGAATCGACGTCGTGCCGGGTGTCGAGCTGCCGCCCCTCGGATACGGCGCCACGCTCGCGTTCTCGGCCGACGACCGATGGCTCGTGCTCGGGCTGAACGCCGGTTCGACGATTCGGCTGCTGGCGTGGCGGCCCGGGCTGGCGCATCCGTACGAGTGCTCGCCGATCCCGGCAAAGGCGCTCTACGCACCGCCTCTCCAGATGTTGGGCTGACGTCCGAAAACCGCTAGCCGATGTCGGACGGCTCCCCCAGACTGGATGTCGTGATGCCTGAACCGGAAACCTGTTACCGCGCCCTGCAGGGCCGGGACGCCCGCTTCGACGGGTGGTTCTTCGTCGCCGTGCGCACCACGGGGATCTACTGCCGGCCTTCCTGTCCGGCGATCACGCCGCACCGCAAGAACGTCTCGTTCCACCCGAGCTCCGCTGCCGCGCAGCGCGCCGGATACCGGGCGTGCAAGCGTTGCCGGCCGGATGCCTCGCCCGGCTCGCCCGAATGGGACGTGCGGGGGGACCTTGCCGGGCGCGCGATGCGGCTGATCCGCGACGGGATTGTCGACCGCGAGGGGATTCCGGGCCTGGCCACGCGGCTCGGCTACTCGGAACGGCAGGTCCACCGCACACTCATCGCCGAGGTCGGCGCCGGCCCGCTCGCACTCGCCCGCGCACAGCGAGCCCAGACGGCGCGCATTCTTCTCGAGACGACCGACATGCCGGCGGGAGACGTCGCATTTGCCGCCGGATTCGCGAGCATCCGCCAATTCAACGAGACGGTCCAAGCGGTATTCGCCACGACACCGACCGGCCTGCGTGCCGCCCGCCGGCCGGACGTGTCGCCGTCCACCGGTGTGCTCGACCTGCGGCTGCCGTACCGCGCGCCGATGGATCTCCAGGCGACGCTGGAATTCCTGGGCGCACGGGCGATTCCCGGCGTCGAGGAGTTCGACGGCGACACGTTCACGCGGACGCTGCGACTGCCCGGCGGACCGGCGCTAGCAACGCTGCGCGATGGCGGCGGCTACGTCCGCTGCCAGCTGCGGCTCACCGACCAGCGCGACCTGATCACCGCCGTCGCCCGAATCCGCCGCCTTCTCGACCTGGACGCGGACCCGGTCGCCGTCGACACGGCGTTCGAGGCCGACGCACAGCTCGCGCCGCTGGCCCGCAAGCATCCCGGTCTGCGTTCCCCCGGCGCCGCGGACGGGTTCGAGATGGCGGTGCGAGCGATCGTCGGCCAGCAGGTGTCGGTGCCCGGCGCGCGCACGCTGCTGGGGCGCATGGCAACATCGTTCGGCACGCCGGCATTCGACGAGTGGCGGCTGTTCCCGTCGGCCGGCACCTTCGCGGACACCGACCCGGACGTTCTGCCCATGCCGCGCCGACGTGCAGCCACGCTGCATACCGTCGCCGCCGCGATGGCCTCGGGATCGCTGGAACTCGACCCAGGCGCCGATCGCGCGGCGAGCCGCGCCGCGCTGCTCGCAACGCCCGGCATCGGTGCATGGACCGCGGAGTACCTGCTGATGCGTGCCGTCGGCGACCCGGACGTCCTGCTCACGGGCGACCTCGGTGTTCGGCGCGCGGCGACATCGCTTGGTATCGAGGTATCCGATGGACGACCTGGCTGGGCGCCGTGGCGCTCGTACGCCACGCACCAACTCTGGAGGCTGCTATGAAGTACACGTATATCGACTCGCCGATCGGCATGCTGCTGCTCACGCGCGACGAAGGCGGTCTTACCGGCCTGGACCTGCCGACAGCACGGTATCCCCAGCGGATTCGTGACGATTGGGAGCGCGATGACACAGCGTTCGACGACGTGCGCGCCCAGCTCAGCGAGTACTTCGCCGGGACGCGGCAGCAGTTCGATCTGCCGCTGAACGCGCTTGGAAACCCGTTTCAGCATGCTGTCTGGCACGCGCTCACCGAGATCCCGTACGGCGAGACGACCAGCTATGGCAAGGTCGCCGTCGCCGTCGGCCACCCGGATGGGGCGCGTGCTGTCGGTGTCGCCAACGGGCAGAATCCGATCCCGATCATCGTGCCGTGTCATCGTGTCATCGGCGCGGACGGGTCGCTGATCGGATACGGCGGGGGGCTTTCCACCAAGCGCTGGCTACTCGACCACGAGGCGCACCACGCCGGCCTCACCCTGGTCTGAGGCCGGCGTCGTCGACGGTCCTACGCGCTATCCGCGTGGCGCGAGCATCCCGTCCGGGTCGCGAACGACTACCGTGCCACCGATGTAGTCATGGATCGTTCTGCGCTGCTTGAGGACCAGAAACATGACGAACGAGGCCACCGCGAGGAGCGTGATCGCCCCCTCCACCAACCGGCCCACCACTTCTCGCAGGGCCATCCAGCCCCAGGTAGCCACTCCGTTGCTGTCCGGTCGCCAGCAGCGCATGCCGAGCACCTGGTACGTCGGCGTCTGGCCCCTGCCCCACACGATCAAGCCCCAGATGATGTACCCGATTCCAAGCGTGACGATGAACAGCACGATCGCGAGGAACCACGCGCCGATCCGCCGCGCGTGCGATGCGAGCCCGATGCCGTTCGGCAGCACCAATTCGGTCGCCGGGTCGTAATACATGCCCGGTGGCACGGCACGCGGCGGCTCGCCGTAGCCGGCTAGAGGTGTCGGCGGGGGTGGGGCGGGCGTATAGCCGGGATAACCGCCGGGCTGGCCCGGGTAAGGGGGTGGCTGCTGCTGCGGCGGCGGATACCCGCCCCCCGACGGATATCCGCCCATCGGTGGACCCTGCGGTTGCGTGGGGGGCGGCGGCGCCGGAGGTGGGGGCGGATACGTCGGCGGGCCCGGCTGCGAGTAGGCGGGCTGCTCAGCCTGGGGGTCGGACGTCGACTCACCGGGCTGTTCTGGCGGTGTGGTCATTGCTTCCTCCCTGGCGACCAAGCGAACGCGTGTCCCGAGCCGGCATCATCCAGGCGGTGCCGGCTACATCTTACGAGAGAACGTGGACAGTCAGGCCCCGCCCGGCCGCGAGTTCGGCCGGCAGATCTTCCGTGACCACGAGGCCGAGTCGGCGGGTCGTGCGGGTCAGCGCGACATAGAGGTCCGCCCGACCACGCGGCGTTGCCTGCTCGATCCCGCCCGGATCGACGACGACGACCGAATCGAACTCGAGCCCCTTGGCCTGCGTCGGCGTGAGCACGGCAACCGGCGCGTCGAGATCCGGTCCGGGGTGGACCTCGAGCGCGGCGGCGGTGCCCGCGATCCGGTCCGGCGGTGCGATGACTGCAACCCGTCCGGCGCCGATGAGCTCGGCCTCGCGGCGGACCAGCGTGGCCAAGTCGCCACCGGGCGCGTACCACGGCGTCTCGTCGCCGTCACGTACCGACAGCGGCGGCTTCACGGTCCGGGGCAACAGCGCCGTGGCCAGCGTCATTACAGACTTCGGAGTGCGGTAGTTCACCGTCAAGCGCGCGGTGCGCCAGCGACCGGGCACGAGCGGGTCGAGCACCTGCGCCCACGAGTCGGCACCGCCAGCCGCGCCGGTCTGCGCCAAATCGCCGACGACGGTCATCGACCGGCTCGGGCAGCGCCGCAGCAGCATCCGCCAGGCCATCGCCGACAGCTCCTGCGCCTCGTCCACGACGACATGCCCGTACGCCCAGGTACGGTCCGACAGCGCCCGCTCGGCCAGCGAGCCGGCCGCCGCGACCCGGGTGTTGCGGCTGGCGATCCACTGGACGAACGCCTCGGTTTCCAAGTAAGGCACGACGATCGCCTCGCTCTCGGTCAGGTCTCCGACGAGCTTGGCCGCGAGCTCGATTGCCTCGGCCTGCTCGGCGGCCACCGCGGCCTGCCGCTGACGGGCCACCCGTTCGGTGGCCTCGATCGGGCCGAGCAGCTCGGCCAACTCGTCGAGCAGCGGAACGTCCGCGGGCGTCCACGGTCCGGGCTGATCGCGGCGGATCGCGGCCCGCTCGTCGTCGGTGAGG
Source organism: Actinomycetota bacterium (assembly GCA_046734315.1). Taxonomy (GTDB): domain Bacteria; phylum Actinomycetota; class Actinomycetes; order Mycobacteriales; family Jatrophihabitantaceae; genus DASXRA01. The sequence continues at coordinate 9,246 of JBKPQY010000045.1, forward strand.
TCGAGGCGTTCCGGGTGCGCGTACAGCAGGGCGAGTAACTGCTGCGGGGTGAACTCGGGCCACAGGACGTCGATCACACGCCGTATCTCCGGCTCGGCTGCCAGGTCGGCGCGCAGATCGTCGACGTCGCCGGGCTGACGCAGCCGCTGATCACCCTGCGCGCGAACGGCCTGCTGCGCCACCTCGCCGAGCAGCGCGTGGACGAACGCGCGCCGCGCCACGTTGTGCGGCAGTGGCGCGCCGGTGTCCGGATCACAGCGCCGCCGAGCCTGGGCGCGCGCCTTGCGCCCCGCCTTCGGCGTGAGCCGGTAGATCGTGCCGTCGACCTTGATCTCGACTGTGGTCTTCGGCACCCGTTGCAGGTCGGCGACGGCACGCTCCAGGACGCCGGCCATCGCGGCCTCGCCCTTGATCTGCGCGGCCCGTGGAGATTCGGACCCGTCCGCATCAACGCCCGGGTACAGCGAGCCGATCGTCGCGAGTACCACCTCGTTCTCTCCGAGCGCCGGCAACACTTGGTCGATGTAGCGCATGAATGTGTTGTTCGGGCCGACGACCAGAATTCCGCGCCGGGACAATTGCTCACGGTACGTGTACAGCAGATATGCGGCCCGGTGCAGCGCGACCACCGTTTTGCCGGTACCGGGGCCACCTTCCACGACGAGAATTCCCGTCAGGACGTCGCGGATAATACGATCCTGATCGGCCTGAATAGTGCCGACGATATCGCCCATCCGGCCGGTGCGGTGGCGACGCAACGCGGCCAACAAGGCAGCTTCACCGGTCAGCTGCGCCTGGTCTACAGCCGCCAGATCGAGCACGTCGTCGTCGAGTCGGACAACACGCCGGTCCACGCTGTACAGGTGCCGGCGCCGGGTGACGCCATAGCGCTGCAACGCGGTGGCCCGGTAGAACGCCTGCGCCGCACGGGCGCGCCAATCGACCAACAGCTGGTCGTGTTCCTCATTGCGCAAGCCGAGGCGTCCGATGTACAGGCGCTCGCCGTCGTCGAAATCGAGCCGGCCGAAGCACAGGTTGCGCTCGGCCGCATCCAGCTCGACGCGGCGATCCTGGTAGAGCAAGGTGAACGACTCACGCTCGGAGGCCCCCTGGTCGTTTTCGGCGGTTGCATCCAGGCGGACGCCGGAGAGCCGCTGCGAGGTCGCGGCCCGCAGCGCGTCCAGCCGCTCGTACAGCATCGACACGTAGTCCTGCTCGTGCGCCAGCTCGGCGTTATTGCTTGACGACATTTCTACGGCCGTGCTATTCTTGTGTTGGGTCAAAAGAAAACGCCAGCCTTTCGCACGTGGACACAGAGAATTTCCACTATAGCAAAGGTGGCGCTTTTTTGTTGTTCTAATTCCTTGTTCCTGACCGTGCCGGGCCGCAACACCTCTGGGCAACGGCAGGTGCCCTGCCGAGATCGTGCGGGGCTACGGGGCACGATGTTCGCCGCGTGCGACCAGGGAGCTACCACGCCCGGCTGGCGGGCCGCCGCGGGCGTAGCTTGCGGTTATGACCGTCTTCGCCGCTGCTGAGTACTGGGACTCGTACTTCCGGAAGCTGCGTGAGTCGGGTGGCGATCTTGATTGGGAAGGCCGGTGGATCGCGCCGTTCCTGGATCCGCTCCGCGACGCAGGCGTGCAGTCGGTCCTGGAACTTGGATGCGGGACCGGGAACGACGCGGCGCGTCTGGCCGGCGAAGGCTATGACGTGACCGCGCTCGATTTGTCGGGCGAGGCCGTCAAGCGGGCCCGGTCCCGGTTCGATGCGCATGTCCGCTTCCTCGTTGCCGACATGTCCGCACCGCTTCCCTTTCCGGCCGGTGGCTTCGATGCGGTGATGTCGAACGTCGCCCTGCACATGTTTCCAGACGGTGTCACGCGCTCGGTCTTTGCTGAGATCGGACGAGTCGTGCGCCCGGACGGGTTGTTCGTCTTCCACGTCAACGCGCTGGAGGACCGTCCGCTTCGGGAGCGCTGGCGCCCCGTTGGGCAAGAGCTCGAGCGGAACTACGTGCTCGAGCAGTCAGGCCAGACGATGCACTTCTTCTCCGATGACTACCTGCGTGAACTGCTCCAACCGTGGCGCGAGGTCGACCTCGAACCAGTCGAGATCACCAGCCGCGACACGGGTGAACCGTTCAAGCGGGTCTGGCGGGGCATCGCGCGTCGGCAGTGAACCAACTGTTCTTAGAATCCCTTGGCGGCGGCCCGGGCGTCGGCGTCGGCGGTCAGCCGGGCGTCGTCCACATCACCGCTCAGTGTCGGGTGGAACCGGATCACCGTGATGTCCCCGATGCCGGTCCACCGCAGCCAGTCGGCAAAGTACGTCGACTGGAAGTTGCTGCCGAACTCCGGCCCGAGGTCCGGCCCCCACACACCGCTCGTGTAGATCACCGCCGCCTTCCTGCCGGTGCCCGCCAACAGGTGCCGGTATCCGGTCTGCGAGTCCACGCCGAAGATCGAGCCGGGCTGTGATACGACGTCGATGAACTGCTTGAGGATGTACGGGATGCCGGCGTTCCACATCGGGACACTGAACAGCAGGCGGTCCGCGGCGAGGAATCGTTCGATGGTGGTCTGCACGTCGTGCCAGGCCCTTGCGTCGTCGCCCACCGGCGCGTCGCCGCCGAGCACGGCCATCTTGGCGGCTGCGGCGGCGCGGCCGAATTCGGGCAGCGTTCCGTCCCAGAGGTCCCAGGTCTCGATCTCGTCGTCCGGGTTGACGTCCCGGTAGACGTCGACGAACGTTCCGGCGATCCGCAGCGACTCGGAGGCCTCCCCACGAGGCGATGCCGAGATGTGCAGCAAGCTAGTCATAATTGCTTCCCTCACTCATCCGGACTATGGTCCGATTATGCCTGGCAGCAACCATACGGACCGTAGTCCGATTCGTCAACCGCTTCTCGTCCTGGGCCAGGCGCCGGCCACAGAGCGTGCCGACGCAGTGCGCAATCGCAGGCGTGTGCTGGATGCGGCGAGGAAGCTGTTCGACGAACGGGGCATCGCGGCCGTGACGCTCGACGATGTCGTTGCCGCCGCCGGAGTCGGCAAGGGAACCTTGTTCCGCCGGTTCGGCGACAAGGCCGGCCTCGCTGTCGCGTTGCTGGACGAGCAGGAGCGCGCGCTCCAGGACCGCATCCTCAGCGGCCCACCACCCCTCGGCCCCGGGGCCGCGCCGGTCGAGCGCCTGACCGCGTTCGTCCGCACGTACGTCGGCTACGTCGCCCGCAACACGGAACTTGTCGCGATGAGCCAGACGGCGAGTCCGGGCGCCCGCCTGCGCACCGGATCGCATCTGTTCTGGCGGCAGCACTGCGAGTTCCTGCTCGCCTCCGCCGGTGCCGTAGACGCCGGAGTGCGCGCCGACATCCTCCTGGCCGGGCTGACCGCCGAGCAGATCGGGCACTGGCTGCGCGACCAGGGCTGGACTACGCGCCGGCTGGCGAACGCCGTGGCGCGCACCGCCGAGCGGCTCGCATCCGGCTAGCCGCGCGTGTGTGCGCGCGCGCGCAGACACCGCGATGATCTTGGAGTTGGGGTCGCTATTCGACCAAAGATCCAAGATCACGCCGTTGTGGGCGGCGGGATCGGCGGTCAGTCGTTGAACGTGTTCTGCGCGGCCTCGAGCCCTTGGGACAGCAGGACCTCGACTGCGTCCGCGGCGCGGTCGACGAGATAGCCAAGCTCTTTGCGCTCAGCAGCCGAGAAGTCGCGAAGCACGTAGTCCGCGGGGTCCTGCCGGCCCGGCGGCCTGCCAATGCCGAACCGTACCCTGGCGTATTCGCGACTCCCGAGCGCAGCCGTCGCAGAGCGCAGCCCGTTGTGTCCGCCGTCGCCGCCACCGCGCTTCAGCCGCAGCGCGCCGAACGGCAGGTCGATGTCGTCGTGCACGATCGTCAGCCGATCGACAGGCACCTTGTAGAACCGGGACACCGCGACAATCGGGCCGCCTGACTCGTTCATGTACGACTTCGGCTTGGCAAGCACGACCGGCGCGTCGACGAGCCTGCCCTCGAGCACGTCGCAGCGTCCACGGCTGCGAAAACGCCCACCCATGCGTTCCGCCAGCAGCTCGACGACGAGGAACCCGGCGTTGTGGCGAGTGCCCGCGTAACGAGGCCCAGGGTTGCCCAAGCCGACAACGAGCTGGCGAT
>JBKPQY010000046.1:0-20853 GCA_046734315.1 Actinomycetota bacterium
GCTGATCGATCCCACGATCCGTTACCGACTTCCAAGGGAGCAGACTTCTCTCATGGCCATCGAGGTCAAGATTCCGACGATCCTGCGCAGCTACACCGACGGCGCGAAGTCCATCGCGGGCAAGGGTGACACGCTTGCCGAGCTGTTCGACGACCTGGACGCGAGCCATCCCGGGCTCAAGGGCCGGCTCGTCACGGACGACGGCGGGCTGCACCGTTTCGTGAACGTCTACGTCAACGACGAGGACGTGCGATTCACCGGCTCGCTCGACACCACGCTCAAGGACGGCGACGCGGTGACGATCCTGCCGGCGGTAGCCGGAGGCTGACGCCCATGCGGTACGACTCGCTTACCGACGCGCTGGGCGAGACGCCGCTGGTCGGGTTGCCGCGGCTTTCGCCACTATGGGCCGGCGATTCGCCCGTGCGGCTGTGGGCGAAGCTCGAGGACCGCAATCCCACCGGCTCGATCAAGGACCGCGCCGCGCTTTCGATGGTGCGTGCGGCCGAGGCCGACGGCCGGCTGACGCCCGGCTGCACGATCCTGGAGCCGACATCGGGCAACACCGGTATCTCGCTGGCAATGGTCGCCAAGGTGCGGGGGTACGGGCTGGTCTGCGTGATGCCCGAAAACACGTCCCTTGAGCGGCGCCAGCTGCTGGAGATGTTCGGGGCGCGCATCATCTTCTCGCCGGCCGCCGGTGGCTCGAACCAGGCGGTGGCCGTGGCCAAGCAGCTCGCCGCGGAGAACCCCGACTGGGTCATGCTTTACCAGTACGGCAATCGCGCGAACTCGCAGGCGCACTACGAGGGGACGGGCCCGGAGATCCTGCGCGACCTGCCGACGGTCACACACTTCGTCGCTGGGCTCGGCACGACGGGCACGCTCATGGGCGCCGGGCGGTACCTGCGAGAGAAGGCGCCGGACGTCCAGATCGTCGCGGCGGAGCCCCGTTACGGCGAGCTGGTCTACGGGCTGCGCAATATCGACGAGGGCTTCGTTCCGGAGCTCTACGACGACGATGTCTTGACGTCAAGGTTTTCTGTGACGTCGTACGACGCACTGCGCCGTACCCGTGACCTGATCGAGCACGAGGGCATATTCGCTGGGATCTCGACCGGAGCCATCCTGCATGCGGCGCTGTCGATCGCAGACCGCGTAGCGGCTGCGGGGCAGCGCGCCGACATCGCATTCATCGTGCCCGACGGCGGGTGGAAGTACCTCTCCACGGGGGCCTACGACGGCTCGCTACAGCATGCTGCTGAACAGCTCGAAGGCCAACTCTGGGCCTAATCTGACCCGGCTGGGCGCACCCGCGTCTCCAAGGGCGGAGCCGCGGGCGCGCTCCGCGCCTTCGGCGCAGGCGGCGTCGCCGAGCCGGGCTCGTCGCGCGAGCGCTCATCGCCGGGTGGTTGCGTTTTCCGGACGTGCGTTTCGTTGTTGTCGTGGGCGCTTGGGCGGGCTGATTCAACACTGCGCGTCGCAGGCTGGGTCGCCCGGAATCGTGCGCACTTTGGTCAGCAGTTCGTGCAGCCGGGCGCGATCCGCCAGGTCGAGGTCGGCGAACAGCTCCGCCTCCGCCCGGGAGACGGCATTTTCGATGCGGCGCAACACGTCACAGCCTTTGCTCGACATCTCGACGATGTGTCGGCGCCGGTCGGCTGGATCGCGGCGCCGCTCGGCCAGACCCTGCCGCTCCAAGTCGTTGAGGATGGACACCAGCACGCTCGGGTCCACTGCGAGCGTCTCGAGCAACGCCTGCTGGCTGGTCGGCCCCCGCTCTGAGAGGTCTACCAAGACCTGCCGATGACGAGGAGTGAGGCCTGTGCTTGCCATTGCCTTGCGGATCTGAATGCTGACGAACTGCCCGTGCCGCGCGAGCAGCAGACCCAGACGCTCCTGGGTCGCCGGCACCTCGTCAGCCCTCACACAGCAATGATAGCTGGACCTAGCAATATGATTGTCATGACTTGATCGTTGGAACTACTCAATGGTCTGTCGTGTTCGACGATCGATCTCACACTCCGTCGAGTCGAAAGGCCAGCCATAGCTCACTTGCTCCGCATCGATGCCAGCCTGCGGGGGAAGGTTCGTTCTCCCGCTCGGTGGCAGACACGTTCCAGAATGCGTGGCAGCAGGCGCATCCGACCGGCACGGTCACGGTTCGGGACCTCGGCCGCAACCCCCTGCCGTACCTGACCTGGGAGGGCTACACCGCCAGATCGATACCCGAAGCCGAGCGCACGCCCGAGCAGCGTGAGGCCGTGGCGCGCTCCGCCGCACTGGTCGACGAACTGCTCGCCACCGACACGATCCTGCTGGCGGTTCCGCTCTACAACTGGGGCACGCCGGCGTCGTCAAGACCTGGCTCGACTATCTGTTCAGCGACCCGCGCACCCGCGACCCGGTGGGACTGCTGCGTGGCCGAATGGCCGTGCTCGTGAATGCGCTGGGTGGGTCTTATCAGCCTGGTACCCCCCGCGACGGCTGGGATCACGCCGAGCCGTACCTGCGCCGGGTCCTGGCCGACGTGTTGGGTCTGGACCTCCTCGTCATCACTCCCGAGCTGACGCTCGCCGAGGTGAACCCGGCACTCGCGCCGTTCATCGAGAACCACCGAGCGTCACTGGCTGAGGCTCACGACACGGCCGCAACGGCGGCGCAGGAGCTCCCGGGACAGCTCGCCGCGTAATACCCGGGGCTAGCGGTGCGTTGGGGTGGACGGTCGTGGCGTGGGACTGTGGTTGGCCTCCGCGGGCCTCGACACGAGCAGCGCCACCAGGATGACGATGACGATCAGCGCGCCGAGCAGCATCCGGAACACGGCCATCGTCGGCTGGGTGACGACCGAGATCGCTGCCGACGCGGAACGGAAGAGTGCCGAGATCGCCGCGATGCCGATCAGGGCGGCGAGGATCAGGGCGATGATCAGTGGGCCGGCAAGGTCGTGCGAGCCCGCGGCGCTCGGCGTGTCGGCGCCCATTGGGGCTCGCGCGGGCAACGTGGCGAGGGCTAGCGTTGTCATGACGGGCTCCCGTCTGGGCAGGTGACTGCCCGGGACGTCGGGTTCGTTTAGATGCGGGTACCCCCGGCGTCGCTGCCAATCGATCTCCGGGGGTGCTCGTGTTCGGCGGATCTGCGCCGCAATGCGCGCGGCGCTGACGAGGGCGCGGCGGCCCCGCGCTGTACAAGCAGGCGGAGCGGGACCTCGACTAGCGGCGCCCTCCGTTCCGCGCGGATCGTGCGCTATGAGCGGACCGGCTGCGTGCTGATGGTTCAACGTGCGATGGCTATGGGCCTGTCGCCTTGACCGGTGGTCCACCCATGGTGTAAGAGTGCACCTCGTACCTGCCAATGGCAAGTGCCAAATGCGTTTGCTTCTCAATAAGTGCCGGATGCATGCCCACATCGAGAGGGGTGAGCTGCCATGGCGCGCCGCCCCACGCCGACGCTGCGCCGCAGAGAGCTCGGTGCCCGCCTGAAGCAGCTCCGTCTCGACAAAGGCATGACCGCCGAGGACGTCGCCGAGCAGCTGATGGTGTCGGCGACCAAGATCAGCCGGTTGGAGACGGGCGCGCGCGGCGTGAGCCCTCGCGACGTACGGGACCTCTGCGTCATCTACGGCGTCAGTGACGACGAGCGCGAGCAGTTGATGACGCTTGCCAGGCAGAGTCGCGAGCCGTCGTGGTGGCAGCAGTACGACTCCAAGTACTCCACCTGGCTGGAGCTTGAGGCGGCGGCTGCCTCGATCACGGAATACAAGGCCGATCTCGTTCCGGGACTGCTGCAGACCCAGGACTACGCGCGAGCGGTTCTCGAGGCCACACTGCCCGACCCGGACCCCGAGAGGGTGGACAGGCTGGCCGAGTCGCGGCCGGAGCGGCAGCGCGTACTGGACGGGGAGCCCCGCGTCGAGTTCTGGACGATCATGGACGAGGCCGCGGTGCGCCGCGTCGTCGGCAACTCCGCGATCATGCGCGAGCAGGTCGAGACGCTGATCGGGCGGGCCGGCCAACCGAACATCACAATTCAGCTGATCCCGTTCGAGGCGGGCGCGCATCCGGCACTGAACAGCACCTTCGAGATCCTCCACTTCGAGGAGGCGGCGCCTGACGTCGTCTATGTCGAGGGTCTGCTCGGCCAGCACTACCTCGAGAGTCGGGCGGACATTGCGCGCTATCGCCGCGTCTTCGATCACCTTCGCGCGATTGCGCTCGGGCCCAAGGACACGATCGCGCGCCTCACCGCGCTCGCCAAGAACTTCGCCGGCTAACGGGCCGGCGAGAACGAGAAGGAAGGCTGAGATGTCTCCACCCAAGCTGGATCGCGCCACATTGGCGTGGCGCAAGGCTGCGTACAGCGCATCGAACGGCTCGTGCGTTGAGGTGGCGCCTGTCGACGGGGGGGTGGCCGTCCGCGACTCAAAGGACCCGGACGGGCCGATCCTTTCGTACACGGCGGCGGAATGGTTCGCATTCCTCCACGGAGCCAGGAACGGCGAGTTCGACTTTTAGGACTCGACGAGCGTTCGGGAAACGTAACACCGAGCACCGCCCATATCGGTGACGATGGATAGGTGAGGCGGGGCGAGGTTGCTCTCGGCGTCGTGGCCGGGTTGGTTGCCGGTGCGGTCACGCTCGGCGTCGGTGAGCTCGTCGCGGCATTCGTTCGACCGGCCGCCGCGCCGGTGATCGCGGTCGGCAACCGTGTCATCGTGTTGACGCCCGAGGCCGTCAAGCGCTGGGCAACCCGGCAGTTCGGCACCAGCGACAAGACCGTCCTGCTGACCGGCATCTACGTGCTGCTCGCTGCGTGCGCGGTGGTCGTCGGCGTCCTGGCGGTGCGCTGGATGTGGGCCGGCGTGCTCGGTGTGGCTGTGCTGGGCGCGTTCGCGGTGTACTGCGCGCTGACGGCTCCCGGACATCACGCAGGTGACGTCGTGCCGTCGATCCTCGGGGCGGTGGCTGGGATCTTCGCGCTGCGCGGTCTGCTGCGTAGCGCAGAGACCAGCGCGTCACGGCGCCAGTTCCTCGGCGCGAGCGCAGCCCTGGCCGGCGGAGCGCTCGCTGTCGGCTTCGGCGGCCGGGCGCTCCAGCACGCCCGCCACGATGTGACGAAGCAGCGCGCAGCCTTGAAGCTGCCCGGCCCCGCGTCGCCGGCGCCGGTGGCGTCGGGTGCCGACCTCGGCAAAGGCGCCGTCGCATTCGATACTCCGAATTCCCGCTTCTACCGGATCGACACGGCGCTCACGCTCCCGCAGATCGATCCGAAACACTGGCGGCTGCGGATCCACGGCCTGGTCAATCGCGAACTGATGCTGAGCTACGACGACCTGCTGCGCCGTCCATTGATCGAACGGTGGGTCACGCTCACGTGCGTGTCGAACGAGATCGGCGGCAACCTGATCAGCAACGCCCGGTTCCTCGGAGTCCGGCTCGCCGACGTGTTGCGGGAGGTGGGCATCCAGGAGGGCGCCGACCAACTGCTCGCGCGGTCCTACGACGGCATGACGATCGGCTCGCCGACCGCTGTCGTGATGGACGGCCGTGACGCCATGCTCGCGATCGGGATGAACGGTGAGCCGCTGCCGATCGCGCACGGTTTCCCGGTGCGGATGGTTGTGCCCGGGCTCTACGGGTACGTGTCGGCGTGCAAGTGGATCGTCGACCTGGAGGCCACGACGTTCGTTGACGCGCAGGCGTACTGGGTACAGGGCGGCTGGGCCGCGCAAGGGCCGATCCGGCTGGCCTCTCGCATCGACACCCCGCGATCCGGGGCCAAGGTTCCGGTCGGCCGGGCCGTGCCGATAGCCGGCATCGCGTGGGATCAGCACGTGGGCGTGTCCCGGGTCGAGGTCCAGGTGGACGACGGCACGTGGCAGGTAGCGCGGCTGGCCGCCGTGCCGTCCGCGGACACATGGCGCCAGTGGGTGCTGCCGTGGACGGTCGGTACCACCGGGCAGCACACGATCCGGGTGCGCGCCTACGACGCGCACGGAGTCGTTCAGGACGCGCAGCGCCGCGCCCCGTTCCCGTCCGGGGCGACCGGCTACCACCAGATCGTGGTGACTGCTCAGGCGCCCTGATCGTCACCTATTTCGACCAGGGCGACGGTGACGTTGTCCGGGGCGCCCGCTTGGATCGCGGCCTGCCACAGCTTGAAGGCGGCCTCGCCCCCGCCATGGTCGCGCACGATGCCGGTGATGGTCGCCTCGTCGACCGGATCGGTGAGCCCGTCGCTACACACCAGGTACCGGGACGGCGCGGCGATCGGCCGGCTGCTGATGTGCGGCTCGATCGTGCCGAGGTCGAACCTCCCCCCGAGGGTCTGCGTGACGACCGGGCTGCGGCGCTGGCCGCGTGCCGGCGGCTCGTTGTCGTCCACCGTGAGTTGCGTGATCCCACCGTCCTCGACCGCGTACACCCGGCTGTCGCCGACGTTGAAGACCAGCACGTCCGCCTCGCCGACGACAAGACCCGCGACGGTGGTGCCCATCGCTATGCGCTCCGGGTCGAGCTCGGCCTCGGCGTACACCGCGCGGTTGCACTCGTCGAGCACCTGGCGCAGCTCGGCCTCGGTGCTCACGGCGGCGCCCACGCGCGCCAGATGCGTGACGACCAGCGAGCTCGCGTCCTCGCCGGCGGGATGCCCACCCAGCCCGTCGGCGACGGCCACCATCAAGGGCGTCCCGATCGGGAAGAACATCGTCGCGGGCACGATGCTGACCGAAGCGCACAGCGTCCACGGCCCGACAACCAGGGCGTCCTCGTTGTGGTCGCGCACCAGTCCGTCGTGACTCAGCGCGGATACGCCGACGAAGCGCACACCGAGGACGTTACCGATCTAGGTCGCCGGTCCGCTGCGCGGGGCGGAGGCGCCTGATGCCACAGCCGGGGCAGGGCATCCTGACCTACGCTCTAGGCGTGACCACACGGGGACCCGAGCCGCCGATACGGCGGCCGCGTCCCGCCGCCGAGCAGCAAGGCAGCACGGAGCCGCCGTTCGAGCCGCGGAGTTGGGGCGGCGCGCTGGCGTTCATGGCGTTCTGCGCGGGCGTGCTGTGGACCGTCGAGATCGCGAATGCCGTGGACGGGTACGGCCTGAACCGCTTCGGGCTGCGCCCCCGCGAACTCGCCGGGCTGTGGGGCATCCTCACTGCGCCGTTCCTGCACTCCAGTGCATGGCAGCTGCTGTCGAGCACCGGTCCGTTCGTGCTGATCGGCTGGGTCGTGCTGCTGTCCGGGATGCGGACCTGGCTGATCGTCACTGCATTGGTGGCGTTTGTGGGCGGGCTCGCGACATGGCTCGTCGCACCGAGCGGGCTGATCATCGGCTCCAGCGGGCTGATCTTCGGGTGGTTGGGCTACCTGCTGTCGCGCGCCTACTTCTCGCGGCGCGTCGTGTGGATAATCGCCGCGGTGCTGGTCGTGTTCTTCTTCAGCGGGCTGTTCGCCGGGCTGCTGCCCTCGATCAACTCGGAGAGCTCATGGCAGGCGCACGTGTGCAGCTTCTGCGCCGGCGCCTTCGCCGGATGGCTGCTGCACCCGCGCGGTGCACGAGCCGAAAAACGCGCGTCACTATCCTGACGGCGTGCGTTTACCCATTGGCATGGTCGACTCCGGCGTTGGCGGGCTGACCGTCGCCCGCGCTGTGCTCGATCAGCTGCCCCACGAGGCGCTTCACTACGTCGGTGACACGGCACACAGCCCGTACGGTCCGCAGCCGATAGCCGCGGTACGCCGGCATGCACTCACCGTGATGGACGAGCTCGTCGCATCCGGCGTCAAGGCGCTCGTCATCGCCTGCAACGCCGCGAGCGCAGCGTGCCTGCGCGATGCCCGAGAGCGCTACGACATCCCCGTGGTCGAGGTGATCGCACCTGCCGTGCGGCGGGCGGTCACGGCCACACGCAACGGTCGAATCGGCGTGATCGGCACGACGGCAACGATCACGAGCGGGGCCTACCAGGACATGTTCGCCGCCGCGCCCGGCGTCGACGTGGTGACGGCAGCATGTCCACGCTTCGCCGAGTTCGTCGAGCGGGGCGTCACGAGCGGGCGGCAACTGCTCGGCCTTGCCGAGGCCTACCTCGCGCCGCTGAACGAGGCGGGCGTCGACACACTGGTGCTCGGTTGCACGCACTATCCGATGCTCACCGGCCTGCTGTCGGTGGTGCTGGGCGACGCGGTGACCATGGTGTCCAGTGCCGAGGAGACCGCGAAGGACGTGTACCGAGTCTTGCTCGAGGGCGGGCTGCTGTGCGCCGACGACAGCGAGCCGCCGCGGCACGTGTTCCGCTCGACCGGTCCGGCGGAGCCCTTTGTCCGGCTGGGCCGCCGTTTCCTAGGCCCCGAGATCCTGGACGTCGTGGCGGTATGAAGCTCACCGTTCTCGGCTGCTCGGGCTCGCTGCCCGGCCCCGACTCGCCCGCATCCGGTTACCTCGTCGAAGAGGACGGATACCGGCTCATACTCGACCTGGGCCATGGCGCGCTCGGCACACTGCAGCGGCATGTCGCACCGCACGACGTGGACGCGATCGTGCTGTCGCATCTGCACGGCGATCACTGCATCGACCTCACCGCTTATGTGAACGCGCTGCGCTACGGCCCGCACCGGCGCGACGGGCGCATCCCGGTCATCGGGCCGTCGGGTACACGCGACCGGATCGAGACCGCCTACGACCCGCTCGCCCGCAAGCTGGGGCTGCATGAACTGTTCGAGTTCTCCACGCCGCGAAGCGGCGAACTCGGGCCATTCGCGGTGTCGGTCACGAGCGTGAACCACCCCGTGCCCGCCTACGCGATCAGCCTGAGCGTCGGCGACCGCCGGCTCGTCTACTCCGGCGACACCGGCGAGAGCGACGCACTCGTGTCGCTGGCGCACGGCGCCGACTTGCTGCTCTGCGAGGCGACCTTCGGCCCGGACGACATGTACGTGCCGGACCTGCACCTGACTGCCAAGCAGGCGGGCGAGCACGCTGCCCGGGCCGGCGTCGACCGGCTGATAGTCACTCACGTGCCGCCCTGGAACTCCCGTGACGTCGCCGTCACGGAAGCGGCAGCGGCATTCTCCGGGTTGGTCGAGGCCGCTCAGCCCGGCGGCGTGTATTGGATCTGATCGATCTATCCGCGGGCTTCGGCTCTGCGGGTGCGCCGCTCGCTCCGCTCGGGCGCGACCCTCGAGCCGAGCCTCACTGCGCTCGGCCCGCGTAGCGGCCCGCGGGCTCTTCGCGCGAGCGCTCATCGCGCCGCTCAGCCGGGTAGGAACGTGAGCCGGACGGTGCGCTCGGCGTTGTCCACGTTCGTGTCCACGAGGCAGATCGACTGCCAGGTGCCCAGCTGGAGGTGTCCGCCCAGCACCGGCACCACGATCGACGGCGCAATGAAGGCGGGCAGTACGTGGTCGCGACCGTGGCCGGGCGAACCGTGCCGGTGCCGCCACCGGTCGTCGGGCGGCAGCAGCTCGTCCAGAGCGGTGATCAGATCGGCGTCACTGCCCGCGCCGGTCTCGATGATCGCGACGCCGGCGGTGGCGTGCGGCACGAACACGTTGAGCAGCCCGTCTCCCTGATCGCGGGCGAACGCCGCGCAGGCATCGGTCAGGTCGTGGACGCGGGGCCGCCCGCCGGTGTGCACGCGGATCGTCTCGCTGCGCATGTCTGGGACAGTAGACGCGTGGACATCGCGATCCTCGGCCCGCTGGAAGTGCGCGGGGGCGACGCCGTCGTCGACGTCGCCGGCTCACGGCTGCGTGGGCTGCTGATCCGCCTGGCGCTTTCGGCCGGTCGTCCGGTGAGCGCGGCGGCGTTGGTCGACGCGGTTTGGGGGGAGCAGCCTCCGGCGGACGCAGCCAATGCGCTGCAATCGTTGGTGTCCCGGCTGCGCCGGACGCTGGGCGACGCCGCGACCGTCGGCCAATCGCCGGTAGGCTACCGCCTGGCGATCGAGCCGCAGGACGTCGACGCGACGCGGTTCGAGCAGCTCGCCCGAGCCGGTGCCACCGCGTTGCGTGTAGGTGAGCAGAGCAAAGCTGCCGGGACGTTGCGCGAAGCGCTTGCCCTCTGGCGTGGCCCGGCGCTCGCCGACGTGCAGGACGCGCCGTTCGCCGCGGCGACGATCACCCGGTTGGAACGCCTGCGGCTCACCGCGACCCAGGACCGCATCGACGCCGACATCGCGCTGGGCCGCGCCGCCGACCTCCTCGCCGAGCTCGACGCGCTGTGCCAGCAGCACCCGCTCGATGAGCGGCTGGCCGGCCAGCGCATGGCCGCGCTGGCCGCGGTGGGCCGGCAGGCCGATGCGCTGGCCGGCTACGAGCGCATCCGGGCGCAGCTTGCCGACGAACTCGGCATCGATCCCGGGCGCGAGCTTTCGGCCAGCCACCTCGCCGTGCTGCGCGGCGAGTATGCGGCGACGGCGTCCGCCGCAACGCCCCGCACCAACCTGCGCGCTCAGCTCACCAGCTTCGTCGGCCGCGACGAGGAGGTCGCGCGTATCACCAAGCTGCTCGACGAGAGCAGGCTGGTCACCCTGGTGGGCCCGGGCGGCGCCGGCAAAACCAGGCTCGCGATCGAGGCCGGCTCGACACTGGTCGACGACGTGCCCGACGGCATCTGGTTCGTCGAACTGGCTTCGGTCACCGATGCGGCAGACGTTCCGCAAACCGTGCTGGGCTCGCTGGGACTGCGCGAATCACACCTGATCGACCAACCCACGAAGCTGAGCCCTCGCGACGCAACCTCGCGGCTACTCGAGGCCTTGTCCGACAAGCAGATTGTCGTGGTCCTCGACAACTGCGAGCACCTTGTCGACGCCACCGCGCAGCTGGTCGACCAGCTGCTGGCACAGTCCCCACAGCTGCGCGTGCTGACGACCACCCGCGAGCCGCTGGGCATCTTCGGTGAGTCGCTGGTGGTCGTGGCACCCCTCGGGCAGCCCGCCCCCGACGCGGCCCCCGAGGACGCCTTCGCCTATCCATCGGTGCGCCTGTTCGCTGATCGCGCCGCGGCGGTGCGGCCCGACTTCGTGATCGACGCGGCCAACGTGCACTCTGTCGTCCAGATCGTGCGACGCCTGGACGGCCTGCCACTGGCGATCGAACTCGCCGCGGCCCGTACCCGGGCCCTTTCGGTGGACGAGATCGCAGCACGCCTCTCGGATCGATTCCGGCTGCTCACGGGCGGCAGCCGCACAGCGCTACCCCGGCATCGGACGCTGCGCGCGGTCGTCGCGTGGAGCTGGGATCTGCTCAGCGACGCCGAGCGCACCCTTGTCGAGCGGCTTGCGGTCTTTCCGGCCGGTGCCACCCCTGACAGCGCCGAGGCGGTCTGCAGCGACGCAGAAGTCCTGGACCTGCTGACGTCCCTGGTCGACAAGTCCCTGCTCCAGCCGTCCGATCGCCGATACCGGATGCTCGAGACGATCCGCGAGTACGGGCAGGAGCGGCTGGCCGAGCGTGGCGAGCTGGAGGCCGTCCGCGACGTGCACGCCGGCTACTTCGCCGATCTGCTGCGCGAGGCCGAGCCGCACCTGCGCCGGCGCGAGCAGCTCGTGTGGATGACGCGGCTCAACGCCGAACGCGACAATATCCTCGCCGCGATCCGTCACCTCGGCGAGCGCGGCGACGCCCAGGCCGCGCTCGAGATGGCCTGCCACATGGGGTGGTATTGGTCGCTCCTAGGCAGTCACGCCGAGGCGCTGACCTGGGTCAACTTCGCGCTGGACGTCCCCGGCGAGGCGACCGAGGAGATCCGCGCACTGGCCGAGACGATCCGAGTGATGAACTCTGCATCGTCACCGAGCGCAATGATCTCCGACGATGTGGCAGCAGGTCTCGCGCGAGTCACCGAACTGGACGCCCGGCTGGCTCGACTCGACGCCGACAAGGTGCCGCTGCTCGCCCTGATGCGCCCGGTGATCGCGATGTTCGCCAACGACTTCGCGCGCGCGGAGCGGCTCGCCGAGGAGGGACTCGGGCACCCCGATCCGTGGCTGGCGGCGGCGCTGCGCTCGTTCCGGGCCGCGATGGCCGAGAACGACGGCGATGTCGACAGGATGCGGGTCGAGACCGAGCGCGCCGTCGCAGAGTTCCGCACGCTCGGCGAACGGTGGGGGCTGGCCAACACCCTTCAGATGCTCGGCATGCTCGAGTCGATGGAGGGCGACCTCGACGGCGCGATCGCGACCTTCGACGAGGCGCTGGCGCTGGTTCGCGAGATGGGCGCTCGCGAGGACCAGGCGCTGATGGAAGTGCGGCTGGCCGGCTTGTGGATCCGGAAGGGTGACCTGGACACTGCGCGGGAGCACGTCCGGCGCGCCCAGGAGCTGAGCGAGGCAACCGGCTCGACGATGGAGGCGCTGTTCGCGAGCTCCGTGCTGGCCGAATGCGCCCGGTTCGCCGGCGACATGGCCGAGGCGCGCCGGATCGTGGACGAGGCCACCGGCCGGCTTTCGCAGATCCCGGTGACGCATCCCATCATGGGCCACGCGCGGGCGCTGATGCTCTCGATCGCCGGCAAGCAGGACCTCGCCGACGGCGACGCGGACCGGGCGCGCGATCGCCTGCAGTCGGCCTACGAGGCGGCGCTGGGTACGAGGGACATGCCGATCCTGGCTGCGGTCGGCGTCGCCGTGGCTGACCTCGCCGCGGCCGATGGCCGTGCGGTGGACGCCGCGCAGGCGCTCGGCGCGGCGGCGCGGCTGCGTGGCGCAGCCGACCTGACCGACCTTGACATCCGGCGCATCACGGCCGCTCTGCGCACCGCGCTCGGCCGCGCGTTCGACGAGGCGTACGCCGCCGGGCGTGCCCTCGACCGCGACGCGGCTATAGCGCGGCTGAATCCAGCCGCGCTATAGCGACGCTCCGGACGTCAGGCGCGGCGGCGGTACGCCCGCAGCGCCAGCGGTACGAACACCATCAGCAGGATGGCCACCCACAAGAGCGTCCAGCCGACGTGCGAGGCGGCCGGACCGCCGACGGTCAGCCCCCGCACGGCGCCCGCCAGCTGGCTCATCGGGTTCACGTGCACGAACGACTGCAGCCACCCGGGCATGGTCGAGGGATTGACGTAGACGTTGGAGCCGAATGCCAGCGGGAAGATCAGCAGGAACATGATCCCCTGCACCGCCCCCGATGTGCGCGCCACCATGCCGACGAATACCGAGATCCAGCAGAAGCTCAGCGCGAACCCGATCGAGAGCGCGACCGCGGCGACTGCCGGCAGCAGGCCGGTCTCCACCCGGAAGCCCAGCACGTAGCCGAACCCGAGGTAGATCACGCACAGCGTCAGGTAGCGAAAGAAGTCCGCCAGTACCGCGCCGACCAGCGGCGCTGATCGGGCGATCGGCAGCGACCGGAATCGGTCGAAGACACCCTTCTCGATGTCCGCGTTGAGGTTCTGGCCCAGAGCGACGCTGCCCATGGCGATGCCCTGCGCGAGCAGGCCGGGTAGCAGGAACTGCAGGTAGTCGTGCCGTGATCCGCCGCCCAGCGCGCCGCCGAACACGTACACGAACAGCAGCAGGAAGACGATCGGCTGGATCGTGACGTCGATCAGCTGCTCCGGGGTGCGCCGTGTCTTGATCAGGTTGCGTCTGGCCAGCGCGAACGCGTGGCGCACTGTGCGCATCCGACTCGCCGCGGCGGGACGCACCGCCCTGGTCGTTGTCGTCGGGGCGCTGAGCGTTGCGGTCATGCTGCAGCCTCCTCGGTGTCGGTGTGCCGACCGGTCAGGGTGAAGAACACCTCGTCCAGGCTGGGAAGGTGCAGGGACAGTTCGGTGACCGCGATCCCGGCGGCACCGAGGCGCTGCACAGCCACGGCCAGCGCGGCGTCGCCCTCGACGGGAACGCTGAGCACGCCGCGTCCCGGCGACTCGGGCGGCGCGTCCGCGATGAAACCGAGGATCGCGCGCACCTCCTCGAGGCGGGACGCGTCGGCAGGCTTCACCTCGAGGCGCTGGCCGCCGACGATCCGCTTGAGGCCGTCCGGCGTGTCGTGCGCGATGACGCTGCCGTGGTCGATCACGGTGATCTCGTCGGCCAGCGCGTCCGCCTCCTCGAGGTACTGCGTGGTGAGCAGCACCGTCGAGCCCTCCGTGACGAGGCTGCGTACCACGTCCCACATGTCCTCGCGCTTGGCGGGGTCGAGACCGGTGGTCGGCTCGTCGAGGAAGATCACCGAGGGGCGACCGACGAGGGAGGCGGCGAGGTCCAGGCGGCGCCGCATCCCGCCGGAGTACGTCTTGGCCGTCCGGCCGGCGGCATCGGCCAGGTCGAACCACTCGAGCAATTCGCGGGCCCGGGCCCGTGCCGCGCTCGGTGGCAGGTCGAGCAGCTGGGCGATGAGCACCAGGTTCTGCATGCCGGTGAGGTCTTCGTCCACCGACGCGTACTGGCCGGTGAGGCCGATGTTCCGGCGCACCCGCTGCGGCTCGCCGGCCACGTCGTAGCCGGCCACACGCGCCGTGCCCGCGTCCGCGCGAAGCAGCGTCGCGAGGATCCGGACGGCCGTGGTCTTGCCGGCACCGTTCGGTCCCAGTACGCCCAGCACGGTGCCCTCCCGCGCGGCGAGGTCGATCCCGGCCAGGGCTTGCGTGTTGCCGAAGCGCTTCGTGAGCCCTTCGGCTTCGATGGCGTATGTCATGCCGTCACGTTGAGCCGCTGCGCTGGCAGGGCACGCACACCACGCTGGCACGGCGCTGACAGGGCCGATCGCTACGCTCGGCGCTATGTCCCGTCCTGACGATCGTGCGGCTGATCAACTTCGTCCGGTCACGATCACCCGTGACTGGCAGAAGTACGCCGAGGGGTCGGCGCTGGTCGAGTTCGGCGAGACGAAGGTGCTCTGCGCCGCCTCCGTCGTCACCGGGGTGCCGCGCTGGCGCAAGGGCACCGGGCTGGGCTGGGTGACCGCCGAGTACGCGATGCTGCCCCGTGCCACGCTGACCCGCAATGATCGCGAGTCCGTGAAGGGACGCATCGGCGGGCGCACCCACGAGATCTCCCGGCTGGTCGGCCGCTCACTGCGCGCTGCGATCGATTTGGCCGCTCTGGGCGAGAACTCGATCGCGATCGACTGTGACGTGCTCCAGGCCGACGGCGGCACCCGCACCGCCGCCATCACCGGGGCATACGTCGCACTGGTCGATGCGGTGCGCTGGCTCGCCGCGCAGCATGCGCTGGCGCAGCCCAATCCGATCGTCAACTCGATCTCGGCGGTCTCGGTGGGCGTCGTCGACGGTGAGCCGCGCCTGGACCTCATGTATGAGGAGGACGTGCGCGCGGAGACGGATATGAACGTCGTCGTCACGGGCGACGGTGCGTTCGTCGAGGTGCAGGGCACCGCTGAGGGTGCGCCGTTCCGCCGCCGCGAACTCGACGCCATGCTCGACTTGGCGCTGTCCGGTTGCGCGCAGTTGGCCAAGCTGCAATCCGAGGCGCTGGGCGAGTGAAGCTGCTCCTCGCGACCCGCAATGTCAAGAAGCTGGATGAGCTGCGCCGCATCCTGTCGCCCTTGCTTGACGTCGAGGTGATCGGGCTCGACGACGTGCCGCGCTACGACGAAGTGCCCGAGACGGGGGCCACGTTCACCGAGAATGCCCTGCTCAAGGCCCGTGAGGCGGTATCCCATTCCGGTCTGGTGAGCGTCGCCGACGACTCCGGCATCACCATCGACGCACTGAACGGCATGCCCGGCGTGTTGTCCGCGCGGTGGGCCGGGCTTGAGAAGGACGACGAGGCCAACCTGCGGCTCGTTCTCGACCAGCTCTCCGATGTACCCGACGGGCGCCGTTGCGCGGCGTTCGTCTGCGTCGCCGCGCTCGTCACGCCGGCCGGCATCGAAACCGTCGCCGAGGGACGCATGCCCGGCCGGGTCGTGCGCGAACCACGCGGCACGAACGGCTTCGGCTACGACCCGATCTTCGTCGCCGACGGCAAGCAGCTGACCAACGGCGAGCTGCCGCCCGCCGAGAAGGACGCGATCAGCCATCGGGGCAAGGCATTGCGTGCACTGTTGCCGCACGTCGCCGCCGCATTCGGCGGCACGGAGCCCGCTGCCTGACCCAGGACAGGGGCGCACACTGGCGTGTGTGGCGGTGCCCATCGAGGGCGCGAGGTGGCCGTGGCGCGCGACGGCCCTGGTCACGGTTGCGCTCGCCTACGCGTGGATCGCGGGCGGGTTGCGCCCGTTCACCTGGCCGGCAGCGGTGTCGACCACGCTCGGTGGCGTGGCGATCTTCGCCCTGGCGTGGCGATGCCGAGGGACCACGGCGCCGGAGCGGCACGACGGCAGGTACCTGGTGGCCTGGACGGTCTGGCTCGTGGCCGTCACGGGCTGGGAGTTGTGGGTGCTGTCCATGACACCCCGCTCGACGCATCCGACGCTCAGCTCGCTGATGAACAGCGCTATGGAGACACACCCGGGACGCTCGATCGCGGTCCTGGCATGGCTCGCGCTCGGCTGGTGGCTGGCCCGGCGGTAACGATGATCGGAGCGGCGGCAATCCTCGGCGGCTTCGCCGCGATGGCGGTATCCGCCGGAATCCTGCTACTGACGTCGCGAGGCCGCCCGGGGGCGACCCCCGCCGCGTACCTGACGACAGTGATGCGCCACCCGGCCGGCCGGTGGGTGCTGCTCCTGCTATGGATGTGGGTGGGCTGGCACTTCTTCGTCCGCTGACGTTCATACTCGGGTCAATGGAATGGGCGGCACTGTGCGACCGGGAGCGGCTGGGATTCCTCGAGCAACCGGCCAGCGCCATCACAAGCGCCGCGTTCGTGGTGGCCGCGGCCGGCATTCTGGTGGGACGCCCACGCGGATCCGTCACACCGACTCGGGAGCAGCAGACCGTGTTCGCGCTGCTCACGGCGGGGATCGGCGTGGGATCGTTCGTCCAGCACGGGCCGCACCCGTCCTGGCAGGCCTACGTGCATGATCTGCCGCTGGCTGCCGTCTTGGTGTTCGTCGCCACCGACGCGGCGTCCGACCTGGCCGGACGCGAGCTGTCGCAGGGCTGGTGGCTGGTCCCGTCGGCGGCGATGGTTCCCGTCGTGGCCGCCGGGCCAGCGGCGTCTACCGCGGCGCAGGCGGCGATGGCTGCCGCCGCCATCGGGCTGAACGTGCTGCGGGTGTTGCACCGTCCCGCCCTGCGCGGTCCGGTACTCGTGGTGCTGGGAGCGGCGGCCGCGGGCGCCGTGCTCGGTAGGCTCACGGGCCGCGGGTCGCCGTGTGGGCCCGAGAGCCTCATCCTGGGCCACCCCCTGTGGCACCTGCTGGCGGCTGCCGCGTTGTGGCGGCTGGCCGCAGCAGTGGGCGCGCGACACCCGTCCATGGTCCGGCTACGGTAAGCGCGTGCTGGACGATCACGAAGCCGCCTTCGGCTACGCGGATGCTCTACTGGTCGGCGACCGGGTGCGGTTGCGCGGTACCCGGGAGGACGACCTGCCGACACTCGCCCGCTGGCTGATGGATCCGGCGATTCGATCCACGCAGTCGAACATCGTCGTGCCGCTGTCCGAGGCGGCGGCCCGCGAAATGATTGCCGGATGGAGCAAGAACGACGGCACCGATATCGGGTTCTCGATCGAGGCGCTGGACGGTGAGCGCCTGGTCGGCCACACCGGGCTGTTCGGAGGTGGCGTCAAGGACCGCCGCCGCATGGTCGGCATCTACATAGGCCGCCCGTTCCTCGATCAGGGCTACGGCACGGATGCCATGCGGCTCGTCGTCGACTACGGCTTTCGTGAACTCGGGCTGCACCGGATCGAGCTGAACGTCCTCGCCTTCAATACCCGGGCGATTGCCGCCTATCGCAAGGCGGGCTTCACCGAGGAAGGCCGGGCGCGCGAGGCGGTCTTCCACGACGGTCACTGGTACGACGAGGTGAGCATGGCGATCCTCGCCCGTGAATGGCGTTCATGACCGACGTGCTGTTCCGGCCGGCGGCAGACGTGGCCGGCATGGTGCACCGCAAGGAGATCTCGTCGCACGAGCTGACCGAGTTGCTGTTCGCGCGCACGGACGTGGTGAACCCGACGCTGAACGCTGTCGTAGCGCAACGCCGTGAGGCGGCGCTCCGCGAGGCGGCGGCAGCCGACGAGGCGACTGCACGTGGCGTCACGGCGGGGCCCTTGCACGGGGTCCCCGTCACGATCAAGGAGAGCTTCGACGTCGCGGGGCTTTCCACCACGTGGGGCAATCCGGCATTCCGCGACTTCGTTGCCACCACGGACGCGACCGTGGTGCACCGGTTGCGGAATGCCGGGGCCGTCGTCACCGGCAAGACGAACGTGGCATTCATGCTCGCCGACTTCGCGCAGACCGCGAACGACCTCTACGGCGTGACGCGCAACCCGTGGGCGGCCGGGCGCACACCGGGCGGCTCCTCCGGCGGAGCGGCGGCGGCCGTCGCCGCGGGGCTGACGTTCCTGGAGCACGGCACCGACCTGGTCGGCTCGGTGCGCATCCCGGCGAGCTTCTGCGGGGTGTACGGCCTGCGGCCCAGCGTCGGCACCGTGCCGCTGACCGGGATGCAGCCGCCCGGCGTGGTTGCCGGTCCGAGCGACATGAGGTACCTGTCGGCAGTGGGGCCGCTGGCACGGTCGGCGGCTGACCTGCGGATCGCGTTGCGGGTCGTAGCCGGCCCGGAAGCCCCCCAGGCGAGCGCTTATTCGTGGCAGCTCGCCCCACCCCGCCGCGCCCGGCTGGCAGACTTCCGCGTGGGCGTCGTGCTGGATCACCCCGCGGCGCCGGTGACGAGCGAGGTCGGCGCCCGGCTCGGCGCGGCCGTCGACGCGGTTGCGACGGCCGGTGCCACCATCGTCGAGGGCTGGCCGTCGGGCGTGGATCCGGTACGAGATGCGGAGTCCTTCGGCTTCCACGTAGGGCTGTTCTTTGCCTACACCCAGCCCGGAGACGACCTGCCGGCGTTCGTGGACGTGATCGCGCACGAGCAGCGGCGTATGGCCGCGCGCGCAGCATGGACGCGGTATTTCGCCGACCTGGACGTCTTCATGTGCCCGGCGACGTTCACCGCGGCGTTGGCGCAGGACGAGCGTGACGACCGGCTGGCGTTCTGGACGGCGCACCCCGCGCTGGCCGGCCTGCCGGCGGTTGTCGCACCGGTCGGGCGCACGCCCGCGGGGCTCCCGGTCGGCGTGCAGCTTGTCGGACCGCTGTACGAGGACGACACCGCGATCACGTTCGCCGAGTTGCTCGCCGACGTCGTCGGCGGGTACGAGCCACCCAACTGATCCGGCGGTACGTGTCTCAGCGCTACAAGCTGATCCAGTCGGTCTGCACCACGATGTCGCTCGCCGTATGGCAGTAGATGCGGAACGTGCCGGTCGGCACCGGTGTCGCCGTGAAGTAGCCGACGTCGTTGACCCGGGCCCTGCCGGACGTCCCATCGGCGTGCCGGATCTCGACCTCGCCGGGCTGCGGCGGCACGAGCTGGCCGTGCAGCGCGTCGCCGATGATCTCGAGCTCGATGGTCAGCTGACTGGCGTCGAACGTCAGGCAACGCAGGGAAGCCGGTTCCGCACGGGTGCCGGCGCCGGCGAGGGCATCGTTGGCCGAGTCGTAGGTCAGCGCGGCGAGCTCGGCGTCGATGTCGCGCCACGTGAACGACGCCTTGCCGATTTCGACGAAGCGCTTCGGCACCTCGTCCGCGGTGGCCAGCGCCGTCTTTACCGCGCTCAGGAGCTGGTCGTCATCGTCCCACCATGCGCCGGTCACGGCCGCCCTCCCTCCCCGTGGTGATCGCCGGCTCGTCGATGAGCGCGGCTACGTGCGGGCTGCCCCGCAGCTGGTCCAGGCACCGTGCCCGGGACGGGCCGATGCTGCCGATCGGGATGCCGAGGTCGGCGCTGATCGCCGCGTACGGCATCGGCGGGTCGCGCATCAGCAGGGCAAGCAGTTGCTGGCAGCGCTCGCCTAGCTGCGCGAAAGCGCTCCGCAGCGCCGACTCGCGCTCGTGCGCGATCAGCCACTGGTCCACCTGCGTGGTCTCCTCGTCGGCCGGCAGCTCGAGCTCGGTCTGCGCCAGCTGCCGCTCGTTGCGCCAGCCGCTGCGCTGGACGCGCAGGCACTCGCGCCGTGTCGTCGTCGCCAGCCAACCCGGCAGGGCAGCCGGCTCGCGCAGCGACGGCAGGTACTCGACCAATCGCAGCCACACGTTCTGCCCTACGTCGTACATGTCCGCCTCGCTCAGCCGGAACCGCCGGCAGATCGACCACACCAGCGGGGCAAACCGCTCCACGATCTCGTCCCACGCTGCCTGCTCGCCCTCCGTGGCCCGCGCAACAAGCGCGATGACGGTCGGGTCGTCGCGCATCGGTCGCCCCCCTCGGCATACGGATCACTTGTGGTGATCGTAAGCCCAGATGTCTACACCGAGTTGTACTGACATGATTCCTGCCCTCATGCCTAGGGTTAAGCGCCCTTTGACCGATCGGAGGCGCGCATGGCCGCTTTGATACATCCAGCCGGGGACGGACTCAGGTTCCCAGTCCGATGAAGCTGGCGGCGGTCGCCAGCTCGACCGGGCTGCCGAGCGCCTGCTGGCGGCTGGCGAGCATGGCATGGGCGAGGTCGGCTCCGTCCTCGAGCGACCGGTGAATGCTCTCCATGACCGGCACAGTGGCGGCGTCGTTCACCACGGTGATACCCGAGACGACGCCGGCGCTTCCCATCCCGAGCAGGGTCGTGGCAAGGCCGAGCAACTCGTCCGTGCCTACGGCGGCGACCCTGCCCGAGTCGCACGCCGACAGGACCAGCCGGTACGGCGCACGCTTGATGCGCTCGAAGTCGTAGACGGTCAGCGGACCGTCGTGCAACCGCAGCTCGGAGA
>JBKPQY010000047.1:0-6033 GCA_046734315.1 Actinomycetota bacterium
GTCCGATCCCCCGATGACGAAGGACGCTGTCGCCGGGCGCATCCGCCGGCTGCTCGCGATGGCGGACAAGCGAGCCGCGGACCTCGGTGTGCCGGACACCGAGTCGGCCGTCACCCCGGAAATGCTCGCTCCCTGATGCAGCTGAAGCACCACACGAGGCACTAGTCGCCTGGGCGCGGGCTCGCGGACTCGATCCGGCCGCTGCGACCTCCGAGGCGGCGTTGTCGCGGCTGTTGCTGCGCGCCGGAGCCGAGTCGCTGCGCACCGCGGCGCTCGACGTGGCGTACGCAACCTGGCCGTCATGCTGGACGCTGAGGGTTCCGCCGACTCACGCGCCGCGCGTGGTCGGTACGTCCGGCGCACCGAGAGCACGCGGTGACGGCCCCGCTGCGCGGTCAGAATCGCGCTCGGCCTGGCCTGACGGATTACCCGCCGCTCCGTCCGTCAGAACCGATACGTCGTCTGACCGAACGGATCGCCTTTCGCGTGTGCGTAGATCGTGGTGGGCGCCACCGCGAAGACCTCACTGCGCAGGTCTTCCCAGTCGGGATTGCGGAAACCCCCGTCGCGGACAGCGAGCCGCCACCGTCCGTCCCACTTGCCCGCCCAGGCCTCGGCCAGCCGCGCGAGCAGACCCGGGTCGGTGGCGGGGACCGCGTCGCCCTCGACGACGACGTCCACGCCGGCGTCCCACGTGCTGCAGCCGGTGGTGAGGACGACATGCGGGTTGGCGCGCAGGTTGGCGAACTTCTGCTCCTTGGCGCCGGTGTGGAAATGCAGCGCCTCGTCGACCCAGACGGCGACGAGAGGTGTGACGTGCGGCCGGCCGTCGGGACGGACCGTGGAGATCCAGAACAGCTCTGCGGCCTGGAGGATTCGCTGCGTCTCGTCCCACGTGACGGCGAGCGCCTTCGGGTCGCTGTAGCGCGGGTCCAGCACTGCCGCCGGGGTCATGGCCCTCTCCTCTGGCTGATCGCGAGCGGTCGCCCGCACCCTAGCAAAGACCGATTGCAATCTGCAAGCGGTTACCCGCCGACGAAGACCGGCACGGCGCGCCGGTCGACGGCACCCGCTAGTGTTTCCGGCAGGGGGTCGGCATCGCCGCCCCGGCCGCGACCTGTACCAGAATCCGAGGAGCCACCGCAGTGACCGTTCGTGTGGGCATCAACGGCTTCGGCCGCATCGGCCGCAATTTCTTCCGCGCCGCCGTGGCGTCCGGCGTCGACATCGAGGTCGTCGCGGTGAACGACCTCACCGACAACGCCACCCTGGCGCACCTGCTGCGCTACGACACCATCCTCGGCCGCTTCCCGGGCGAGGTCAGCTCGACCGCCGACACGATCAGCGCGGGCGGGCACACGTTCAAGGCGTTCGAGGAACGCGACCCGGCCAAGCTGCCGTGGAGCGAGGTGGGCGCCGACGTCGTGATCGAGTCGACCGGCTTCTTCACGGACGCCACCAAGGCACGCGTGCACGTCGACAGCGGCGGCGCCAAGAAGGTCATCATCTCGGCGCCCGCAAAGAACGAGGACGTCACCGTCGTCATGGGTGTGAACGACGGCGACTACGACCCCGCCAAGCACACGATCATTTCGAACGCGTCGTGCACGACGAACTGCCTCGCGCCGCTGGCGAAGGTCCTCGACGACGCGCTGGGCATCGACAAGGGCCTGATGACCACGATCCACGCGTACACGCAGGACCAGAATCTGCAGGACGGCCCGCTCAAGGATCTGCGCCGGGCGCGCGCCGCCGCGCAGAACATCGTGCCGACCTCGAGCGGCGCCGCCAAGGCGATCGGCCTCGTGCTGCCGAAACTGCACGGCAAGCTCGACGCGTTCGCACTCCGCGTGCCCGTGATCACCGGCTCGGCCACCGACCTGACCGCTCAGGTCAGCCGCGATACCACCGTCGACGAGGTGAACGCGGCCTACCTGGCGGCCGCAGAGGGTTCTCTGAAGGGGTTGCTCACCTACACGGCGGACCCGATCGTGTCCTCCGACATCGTCACCGACCCCGCGTCCTGTATCTTCGACTCGGGCCTGACCAAAGTCATCGGCAACCAGGTAAAGGTCGTCGGCTGGTACGACAACGAGTGGGGCTACTCGCACCGGCTGGTCGATGTCACCATGCTGGTCGGCGCGTCCCTCTGACGCCATGCGCACCCTCGACGACCTGATCCGTCACGGAGTCAGGGGCCGGCGCGTCCTGGTGCGATCCGACCTCAACGTGCCGCTCAAGGACGGCGCGGTCGCCGACGACGGGCGTATCCGCGCGTCGCTGCCAGTGCTGACGAAGCTGCTCGACCGCGGCGCGCGGGTGATCGTCGCCGCCCACCTCGGCCGGCCCAAAGGCGCACCCGATCCCCAGTACACGTTGCGGCCGGTCGCCGACCGGCTCGCCCAGCTGCTCGGCCAGCCGGTCGACTTCGCCCTCGATACGGTCGGTGAGAGCGCGCGGCTGCTCGCAGGCGAACTGAAGAACGGCGAACTGCTGCTGCTCGAGAACGTCCGCTTCAATCCGGGCGAGACCAGCAAAGACGACGCACAGCGCGCCTCATTGGCGAGGTGCCTCGCGTTCCTCACCGGCGGCGACGACGACGGTGGGGCGTTCGTCGAGGACGCCTTCGGGGCGGTGCACCGCAAACACGCGTCCGTCTATGACGTGGCAAAGCTGCTCCCGCACTACTGCGGCGACCTCGTTCGCGATGAGCTCGCGGTGCTGCGGGAACTCAGCGGCGACCCGAAGCGTCCCTACGTCGTCGCGCTAGGCGGCAGCAAGGTCAGCGACAAGCTGGCTGTGATCACCGCGCTGCTGCCGCGTGTCGACCGGCTGCTCGTCGGCGGCGGAATGTGCTTCACGTTCCTGAAGGCACAGGGCTACGATGTCGGCGACTCGCTGCTCGAGGACGACCAGGTCGGCACCTGCCGGCAACTGCTCGCCGACAACCCGGACAAGATCGTGCTGCCGTCCGACATCGTCGTGGCGCCCGAGGTCACCGACGACGTCCCGGCCCAGACCGTGCCGGCCGACGCCATCCCGCAGGGTATGAAGGGCCTCGATATCGGCCCACGCACGGTCGCGGCATTCGCTGCGGAGCTCGCCGAGGCACAGACCGTTTTCTGGAACGGCCCGATGGGCGTCTTCGAGGTGGCGCCGTTCGCGGCGGGCACCAAGGGCGTCGCCGAGGCCGTTGCCACCGCTCCCGGGCTTACCGTCGTCGGCGGCGGCGACTCAGCGGCAGCGGTGCGCAAGCTGGGCCTTGACGCTCACGCATTCGGGCACATCTCTACCGGGGGTGGTGCCTCGCTCGAGTACCTGGAGGGCAAGACCCTGCCCGGGGTCGCCGTGCTCGAGGAGGTCTGAGTTGGCGGCGCCCGCGCGCAAGCCGCTGATTGCCGGCAATTGGAAGATGAACATGACCCACCTCGAGGCGATAGCGCTCACCCAGAAGATCGCGTTCAGCCTCAAGGAGGAACACTTCGCCGCCGTCGAGGTGGTGGTGCTGCCGCCGTTCGTCGACCTGCGCAGCGTGCAGACGCTGGTCGACGGCGACCGGCTGCTGATCGGCTACGGCGCGCAAGACCTGTCGCAGTACGACGGCGGCGCCTACACCGGCGACATCAGCGGCACCATGCTCGCCAAGCTGGGCTGCAGCTACGTGATCGTCGGGCACTCCGAGCGGCGCGAGCATCACGGCGAGGACGACGAGCTGGTCAACGCCAAGGTCAAGGCGGCGTACAGGCACGAACTGACGCCGATCCTGTGCCTGGGCGAGTCGCTCGAGGTTCGCGACGGCGGCGGCCACCTCCGGCACTGCACCGCGCAGCTGGACATGGCGCTTGCCGGACTCACGGCCGACCAAGTGGCCGGGATCGTCATCGCCTACGAGCCGGTGTGGGCAATCGGCACCGGTGTGGTGGCCACCCCTGCCGACGCGCAGGAGGTGTGCGCGGCGCTGCGCAGCCGCCTTGGCGAGCTGTACTCGGCCGAGGTGGCTTCGGGCGTGCGCATCCTGTACGGCGGCTCGGTCAAGGCCGGCAACGCCGCCGAGATCATCGCACAGCCCGACATCGACGGGGCTCTCGTGGGCGGCGCCAGTCTCGACGGGGCCGAGTTCGCCACGATTGTGCTCGCGGCGCGTCCGGGCTGAGGACGACAGGGTAGGCTGTGCCGGATGTTCCGCCGATTCTCCATTGGGGCCGATCAATGATCTTCGCGCTGTCGGTCGTGCTCGTTCTCGTCAGCTTGCTGCTCGTGGTGCTGATCCTGCTGCACCGCGGCAAGGGCGGTGGCCTGTCGTCGATGCTGGGCGGGTCGTTCTACTCGAACCTGTCCGGCTCATCCGTGGTCGAGCGCAACCTGGACCGGTTGACGGTCATCGCCGGTATCGTCTGGGCGATCTGCATCGTCGGGCTCGGACTTCTGTATAAGAACAGCTGAACCACCGATACCCAATCCCCGAGTCATCCCGAGGAGACAACACGTGGCCGGTGGCAGTGCGATCCGGGGAAGCCGGGTCGGAGCTGGTCCCATGGGCGAGAAGGAACGCGGCGAGTCAGCACCGCGGCAGCGCATCTCATTCTTCTGCGCTAACGGCCACGAGGTGCGGCCGGCCTTCGCCTTGGACGCCGTGCTCCCTGACACATGGGATTGCCCGCGCTGCGGGTTCCCCGCGGGGCGGGAGTCGAACACTCCGCCGAGTGCCCCGCGTAACGAGCCGTACAAGACGCACCTGGCCTACGTGAAGGAGCGCCGCACCGACGAGGACGGCGCGGCCATCCTGGAAGAGGCCCTGGAGCGGCTGCGTGCCCGCCGCGGCGAGAACTAGGCGCCTGCCGGCTCGGCCGCAGCCATGACGCGCGCCGATCGTTAGGTTGTGATCTTGGACTTCTGGTCGCTGTCCAGCCGCAAGTCCAAGATCACGCGTAAGACGTCCGGGCCAGGTCAGGCAGTCGGCGCGCGGTACAGGTTCGCGGGCAGCTGGGCCGCGGCCTGCCGGTCGAGCAGCCACAGGGTGCGGTGTCTGCCGTGTGGCCCGGCGGCCGGCACCTGCACCCGGCCGGCGCCGCCGAGAGCCATCGCGACCGCGTGCGCCTTCGAGGTACCCGCAGCAACGAACCAGGTCTCGTTGGCCGCGTCGAGGGCGCGGAACGTGAGCGAGAGCCGGGTCGGCGGCGGCTTGGGCGAATTGTGCACAGCGATCACCGAGGCCTGCTCCTCGTAGACGCCGGGGTGCTCCGGGAACAGCGACGCGCAGTGTCCGTCCGGACCGATCCCGAGCAGCAGCGCATCGAAGTGGGGCACGTCCTCGCCCGGGTCGGCCGCCGCTGCGAGATCGGCCGCGTAGGCCTCGGCAGCCGCCTCGGCGTCGTCGCCGTACTCGGCGCCTGCAGCCGGCATCCGGTGCTCGTTGGCCGGGTCGAGCGGCAGCGCGTCGAACAGTGCGGCGAACGCCGGCCGGTCGTTGCGGTCCGGCGAGTCGGCCGGGACGAAGCGCTCGTCGCCCCACCACAGGCTGACTCGCCGCCAGTCGACGGCGTCGCGTGCCGGATTTCGTTTCAGTGCAGCCATGCTCTGCTCGAGAATGCCGCCACCGGTCACCGCCAGGAACGCCAGCGGCCGAACGCTCTGCGCGGACACCAGTGTCGTCACCAGACGCGCGGCGACATCGTCGGCGAGCTGTGCGGCGGTGGACGCGACGACGATCTCGGGAGGGGCGCCCATCAGCCGGCCGCGCTCGGGGCCTCGTCGGAGAGCGCCGGATCCTTCCAGATGTGCACGCGCTGGCCGGGACGGTCGGCGAGCCCGGTCATGCCGGTGACTGCGCCCAGGGACTGCGCGAAGATCTCGTCCGCGTCGAGGCGCTGCAGCTCCTCGGCCAGCAGTTCGCCGAGCGAGCGTTCCGGGAACGGCGCGATCGAGTCCTGCTGGCCGGCGCGCTGAAGGATCAGCTTGCCGCCCTGCGCGTCCGCGGTGATGCTCGCGCCGTCGGCGAATCCGATCGTCACCTTGTCGATCTCGCCGGCCCCG
>JBKPQY010000048.1:0-15665 GCA_046734315.1 Actinomycetota bacterium
CCGGAGGGTCCGGCTGCTTTCGCAGCACTGCGTGCGCGGATCGAGACGGCCGTGCCCGGCCTGGACCTCGACGAGACCGCGTCCAATACAGCCGTGCTGATGTTCGGAGGCATCGAGACCACTGAGGGCATGATCACCAACCTGGTCGTGCATGTGTTGTCGAATCCCGATGCGCGGGACGCCCTTCGAGCCGATCGCAGCCTGATCGGCGCCGCCGTGGAGGAGTCGTTGCGGCTCGAACCGGCGGCAGCCGTCGTGGACCGCTACGCGACCCGGGACGTCGACCTGGGCGGTGCCAGGATCCGGCGCGGCGACCAGGTCACCCTGTCCGTCGCCGGTGCCAATCGAGACCCCGACGTCTTCGCCGAACCGGACCGCTTCGACATCCGCCGCCCGAATGCCCGCCAGCATCTGGCCTTCGCCCGGGGACCGCACGTGTGCATCGGCATGGACCTGGCCCGTCTCGAGGCGGCCACCGCGCTCGCTGCCCTGCTCGAACTTCCGGGCCTCTGCCTCGCCGGCGACGCGGCACCGCGCGGGCTGGTGTTCCGCAAGCCGCCCGCCGTCAACGTGCTCTGGCAACCCCTAGCGCCACAGCGCTAAAGTAGCGCTGTGGCGACAATTCAAATACGTGAGATCCCCGAAGACGCCTACGAGGTGATCCGCAAGCGTGCCCGGGCCAAGGGCCGGTCCATCCAGTCGTACATGCGCGAGGTCGTGATCGACTTCGCCTATCTGCCCACGACGGAAGAGGTCCTGGTGGAACTGGAGTCGGCTCACGCCTCGAGCGACACGCCTGGGTCGACTCGCCAATCGATAGTTGCCGACCTGGCGGCAGATCGTAGGTGAGCCACCCCATCGACTATGTCGTCGACGCATCGGCGCTCGTGCTGGCGATGACCGGCAAGACCGACGACGCCCGCGCGCTGCGGACCCGGTTGCCATCAATGCGCCGGCACGCGCCGCACCTGGTCGACGCCGAGGTTGGCAATGTGTTACGGCGCCATGCTCGCGCCGGGTTGATCACGGCCGCCGAGGCAAGTGCGGCGCTGCGATCGCTGCGCGTGCTGGTGCAGCAGCGCTACCCGCACGTCGGGCCGCTTGCCGACCTGGCTTGGCAATACCGCGACAGCCTGTCCTTCTACGACGCGCTCTACGTCGCGCTGGCCGTGCGCCTCGGTGTGCCACTGCTGAGCGCCGACGCCCGGCTGGCCAAGGCCGGTCACTGCCCGGTTGAGCTGATCTGAGCTGACCCACTGACGGCAGTACCGAGGTAACGATTCGGAAAAGGCGCTGTGGGGGTCCGCCGCACGGTGCAAGGCTGGACCGTCTGACGGAAGTAGCATTCCACGACGCGGCAAACCCGATCTGCTCTATAGACAAGGCCCGACGAATTGACGAGTGTCGCTGGGGCGCCGACCCGAGCAGTCGAGCGTGCGCTCGAGCTGCTCGCGGAGGTCTGCGCCGACGCGCCGTTGAGTCTCGCGAGCTGTGCGCGACGCGCCCGGCTCGCGCCCAGCACAGCGTTGCGATTGCTCCGCACCCTGGAACGAGCGGCGTTCGTGCACCGTGACGAGGCGGGCTACTACCACCCGGGACCGCGGCTCATCCAGCTCGGCGCGGCGTCGCTGGGCCGGCAGGCACTCGTGACCATGGCCGAGCCTGCACTGCGCCGCATCGTCGCGGCCACCGGCGAGTCGGCCTACCTCAGCATTGAGGGACCGGACCACACCGCGATCTACGTCGCGATGGTCGAGGGAACGCACACGGTGCGGCACACCAGCTGGGTCGGCCGGGCGATGCCGTATGAGGGTCTGGCGGTCGGTGACGCACTTCGCGGCGCCGTGACCGAGGCGGGATACGTCGCCCAGCGCGACCGGGTCGAGCCGGATGTCACCGCAATCGCGGCTCCGATCCGCCGCCCAGGCGGCATCGCTGGTGCCCTCAACCTGCTCGGCCCGACGTTTCGCATCGACGCCCGGACGATGCACGAATACGGACAGATCGTCGCCCGCGAGGCCCGCGGACTGGCCGCTCAGCTCGGCGTCCATCGCGAGCGGGAGGTGGCCGGCTAATGATCAGGTTCGAGTCTGTCACCAAGCGCTACCCGGACGGCACGGTCGCCGTCCACGACTTGAGCCTGGAGGCGCCGTCGCACCAGATCACCGTGCTGGTCGGTCCGTCGGGCTGCGGCAAGACGACGAGCCTGCGCATGATCAACCGGATGATCGACCCCACTGAGGGGCGGATCTGGCTCGACGACAAGGACATCTCGACGGTGCCGCCCCCGCAGCTGCGACGCGGCATGGGCTA
The DNA here is from genome assembly GCA_046734315.1 of Actinomycetota bacterium. GTDB lineage: Bacteria > Actinomycetota > Actinomycetes > Mycobacteriales > Jatrophihabitantaceae > DASXRA01. The sequence goes on from JBKPQY010000048.1 coordinate 2,314, forward strand.
CGTCATTCAGGCGGCCGGGCTCTTCCCGCACCGCACCGTCGTCGACAACGTCGCCACCGTGCCGTTCCTGCTCAAGCAGAACCGGCACGAGGCCCGCGCCAAGGCGATGGAACTGCTCGAGCGGGTAGGCCTGCCGGCCCAGCTCGCGAAGCGCTACCCGGCGCAACTGTCCGGCGGGCAGCAGCAGCGGGTGGGCGTCGCCCGGGCGCTCGCCGCCGACCCGCAGGTCATGCTGATGGACGAGCCGTTCTCGGCCGTCGACCCCGTGGTGCGCGCCCAACTTCAGGACGAATTCCTGCGCCTGCAGGCTGAACTGGCCAAGACGATTGTGTTCGTCACGCACGACATCGACGAGGCGATCAAGCTCGGCGACCATGTCGCGGTGCTGCGCGTCGGTGGCCGGCTGGCCCAGTTCGCGACTCCGGCCGACTTGCTCTCCCGGCCCGCCGACTCGTTCGTCGCCGGCTTCGTCGGACGCGACCGGGGCTACCGCGCCCTCGGGTTCACCGTCGCCGACGCGCTGCGGCTTTCCGACGAGGGCACGATCGCTCTCGGGTCCGATCTGGCCGACGCGCCCCGGGTGTCCCGCGACGGCTGGGTGCTGGTCGTCGACGGCGATCAGCAGCCCCAGGGCTGGCTGGCCCTCACCGGCGTGCCGGCAAGCGCCCTCACCGGCGAGGTCAGCCCCGAGCTGCTCAACCTCGGCGGCACCCTGGCCACCCAGGGCGGCACACTGCGCGAGGCGCTCGACGCGGCGCTGTCCTCGCCCAGCGGGCGGGGCGTCGTCGTTGACGAGGGTGGCCGCTTCGCCGGAACGGTCGGCGTGTCCGACGTGCTGGCCCGCATCGAGGCCCACGCGGAGCAAGCCCGGCGCGCCCCGGCGGAGATCGGCACGTCGTGAACGTGTGGACGTACTTCCGCGACAACCAGAGCGACGTCCTGCACTGGACCTGGACCACCGTCTGGCTGGCCGCAGTGCCGCTCGTCGTCGGGCTGATCATCGCGCTGCCCATCGGCTGGCTGGCCAGTCGCTATCGCTGGACGTACCCGCCGGTGGTCACGGTGGCCGGGCTGGCTTACACCATCCCGTCGCTCGTGCTGTTCCTGCTGCTGCCGGGCCTGCTGGGCACCCAGATCCTGTCGCCGATCAACGTGGCGGTGGCCCTCACCATCTACACAGTGGCGCTGCTCGTGCGCGTGGTGGCCGACGGCCTCTCGTCCGTCTCGACCACCACCCTCTCGGCGGCGTCGGCCATGGGGTACACCAACCGGCAACGTCTGTTCGCCGTGCAGTTGCCGATCGCGGTGCCGGTGATCGGCGCGGGACTGCGGGTGGCTGCGGTGTCCAACGTCAGCCTCGTGTCGGTGGCGTCTCTGCTCGGCGTGGCCCAATTGGGCACGCTGTTCACCGAAGGGTCGCAGCTGAACTCGCTGCCGCCGATCCTGCTCGGCCTGATCCTGATCATCGCGCTCGCGCTGCTGTTCGACGTGGTCATCGTGCTGGGTATCCGCCTGCTCACTCCCTGGCAACGGGTGGTGAGCGCGCGATGAGCGCTCGCGCGAAGAGCCCGCCGGCCGCGACGCGGCCCGCGCCGAAGGCGCGGAGTGGATCACAGGATGCGCCGCTTGGCGGCGCGTCCGAGATACACGCACCGGCGGTTGAGAAATGAGTGCGCTCGCCGACAACAACGGCCTCAACCTCGACCGGGTGGGCGTGTGGCTCAACGACCCCGCGAACTGGTGGGGTCCGAACGGGCTGCTCGTGCACATCCGCGAGCACGTGTTCTACACGCTGATAGCCGTCGCCGTCGCGACGCTGATCGCGTTGCCGCTCGGCCTCTGGATCGGACACACCGGCCGGGGTGTGCTGGCGGTCGCCGGCCTGGCCAACGGGCTGCGCGCGGTGCCCTCGCTGGGGTTCGTCGTGCTGCTCGTGATCTGGCTATCACCCAAGATCCACGCCACTCCAACGATTCCAGGACTGGTGCCGGTCGGTGCGTTCCAGTACTTCGTGGTGGTCGAGATCGTGCTTGTGGTGCTGGCCATTCCGCCGATCCTGACCAGCACGTACGCCGGCGTACAGAACGTCGACCCGGCGGTTCGCGACGCGGCCAAGGGCATGGGCATGACCGGCGGGCAGGTGGTGCGCCGGGTGGAGTTGCCGATCGCCTTGCCGCTGATCATGTCCGGGCTGCGCAGTGCGACGCTGCAGGTGATCGCCACCGCGACCGTCGCCGCATACGCGCCGTTCCTCGGCGGTCTGGGCCGGCTCATCATCGACGGCACCCAGACGATCAACGACCCGCACAGCGGCTACCCGGCGATGGTGAGTGCCGGCATCATCGTTGCTCTTCTCGCGGTCGTCGCCGACCTGGCATTGATCGGGGTCGAGCGGCTGATCGTGTCGCCTGGTGTCTCCGAGCGGTTTTCCCGTCGGGCGAGCCGGTACCCCGCAGGCGTGGAGTACGCGCAGACAGGTCTGGTCTGACCGTGAATGGATGTCCGACAAAGGAGAGATATGAAACGCACCTATTTGCTCGCCGCAGGCCTGCTGGCCCCGGTCCTCGCGCTCGCCGCCTGCGGCAGCAGTGGGAGTTCGAGCAAGACGCAGTCACCGGCCACCTCGGCCGCGGCGACGACCGCGTCGAGCCCGGCGAGCCAGACGGCGAGCGGCGCCGGCGGTTACCCCGCCGGTCCCGGCTCGCTCACGGTCGGCTCGGCCGGCTTCACCGAGAACGTTCTGCTTGCAGACATCTACGCCGATGCCATGTCGGCCAAGGGCGTCAAGGTCAGCAAGCACCTCAACATCGGCGAGCGTCCCATCTACATGAAGGCGCTGGACGACGGCTCGATCGACTTCATCCCCGAGTACACCGGGTCGATCCTCAGCTTCCTGGACGCGTCCGCGACCGCCAAGACGCCCGCTGACGTCTACACCACATTGCAGCAGAAGCTCGACCCGAAGCAGGTCGCACTGCAGTACGCGGCTGCCCAGGACAGCGACACGATCACCGTCACCCAGGCGACGAAGCAGAAGTATCACCTCACGTCGATCGGCGATCTCGCTTCGGTGGCGAGCAAGCTGACGCTGGGCGCGCCGGCACAGTTCAAGACCCGTCCGGACGGTGTGCCAGCGCTGAAGAGCGTCTACGGCGTCACGTTCGGCCGCTTCACGCCGCTGGAGGCCGGCGGCGCGATCACCGTCACCTCGCTGAAGAACGGCACCATCGACGCGGCGGACATCTTCTCCACGGACTCGTCGATCGCGAAGAACAACTTCGTGTCGCTGACCGACCCCAAGAGCATGTTCGCCGCGCAGAACATCGTGCCGATCGTGAACAAGGCGAAGCTGACCCAGCCGATGGTGGACGCCTGCAACGCCGTGTCGGCGAAGCTCGACACCAAGACGCTGGCCAGCCTTGTCGCCCAGGCGAGCAGCGGCGACCCGGACAAGGTGGCCAAGGACTGGCTGTCCAGCGTCGGTCTGGGCTGACCGTCACCCGGTTTCGGCCGTTCGGGCGGCGCTTCGCCGCCTCGGACGGCCGACCCGGGATGGCACGCTGGGGCGGTGAGCTTCGACGCACTGTGGGCCGACCTGGCACCGGTCGGCCGGTTGCCCTCGGGCGGCTACGGACGCTTCGCCTGGACGGCTGCGGACTTGACGCTGCGGGAGTGGTTCGTGGCGGCGGCGCTGGAGCGGGGGCTCGGTCTCGTCGAGGACCGGGCCGGTAACCAGTGGGCCTGGTGGGGCAAGCCGTCCGCCGACCAGCCGGGCGTTGTGGCCGGCAGCCACCTCGACTCCGTGCCCGACGGCGGGGCCTTCGACGGACCCCTCGGGGTCGTGTCGGCGTTCTGCGCGGTCGATGCCCTACGCAGCAGGGGATTCGTGCCCACGCGTCCCATCGGCGTGGTGAACTTCGCCGACGAGGAAGGCGCCCGGTTCGGGATCGCCTGTGCCGGGTCGCGGCTGTTGACCGGCGGGCTCGCGCCCGAGCGGGCATTGGCCCTGCGCGACAGCGACGGCGTCACCATGGCCGACGCAATGCGGGCAGCCGGCCGCGAGGATCCCGCCGCCGACCCCGAGGCGGTCCGCCGGGTGGGAGCGTTCCTCGAACTGCACGTCGAGCAGGGACGCGGTCTGGTCGATCTCGGCAGTCCGATCGGGGTCGGCACCGCGATCTGGCCGCACGGGCGGTGGCGTGCCGAGCTGGCCGGCGAGGCCAACCACGCAGGCACCACCCGGCTGGCCGACCGCCGCGACCCGATGCTCGACTACGCGCGCCTGGTGCTCGCCGTCCGGGACGCCGCCGAGCGACACGGTGGGCTTGCCACCTGCGGCAAGGCGCGCGTCGAGCCGAACGCCGTGAACGCGATCCCGTCCCGGGTCACGGGGTGGGTGGACGTCCGGGCGCCGTCCGCCGACACAGTCCGCACGATCGTCGCCGCGCTCGGTGACCTGGTCGAGGAGTCGTGGACGGACGCGACCACCTTCGACGCCGGCCTGCGGGCTCGCATCGCAACCGCGCTCGGCAACCCACCTCAGCTCGCGACCGGTGCCGGGCACGACGCCGGCATCCTCGCGGCCGCGGGTGTGCCGACGGCGATGCTGTTCGTGCGCAACCCGACGGGTGTCTCGCACTCGCCGGGCGAGTTCGCAGAGCGTGGCGACTGCCTGGCCGGCGTCGAGGCACTCACCGCGGCGCTGCAACATCTCGCGGCATGACCACGTCAAGATGACGACGTTCTTCGCTGAGCATGCCTGGCTCGAGGGCGGCGTCGCCCGTGACGCGCGCATCACTGTCCACAGTGGACGGATCGCCACCGTTGAGACAGGAGCGCGCCAGCCCGGCGACGTGCCGCTCCCCGGCCTGGTGCTGCCGGGGTTCGCCAATACACACAGCCACGCGTTTCACCGGGCGCTGCGCGGGCGGACCCACGAGTCAGGGACGTTCTGGACGTGGCGCGAGAGCATGTATGCCGTCGCAGGCCGCCTCGACCCGGACTCGTACTTCGCGCTGGCGCGGGCCACTTACGCGGAGATGGCGCTCGCCGGGGTGAGCGCAGTCGGCGAATTCCACTACCTGCACCATGCCCCGGACGGTCGCCCGTACGCCGACCCGAACGCCATGGGACACGCGCTGCGCGCGGCCGCCCGGGAAGCCGGCATCCGGCTCACGCTGCTCGATGCGTGCTACCTCGCCGGTGGCATCGGACAGCCGCTGTCCGGAGTGGCGCGGCGGTTCGGCGACGGCAGCGCCGCGGCGTGGGCCCGCCGCGTCGCCGCGTTCGCGCCGGACGAGTCCTGCGTGATCGGCGCGGCCATCCACTCGGTGCGGGCGGTGCCGCGTGTGGCGCTGCGCGAGGTGGTCGATGCCGCCGTGGGCCGGCCGCTACATGTCCACCTCTCCGAGCAGCCGGCCGAGAACGAACAGTGCCTGGCCGCGTACGGCGTGACGCCGGCGCAACTGCTCGCCGACGCCGGCGCGCTCAGCGCGCAGACGACCGCGGTACACGCCACCCACGTGACCGACGCCGACATCGCGTTGCTCGGCGGCTCCGGCAGCACGGTCAGCATCTGTCCCACGACCGAACGCGATCTTGCCGATGGCATCGGCCCGTCTCGCCGTCTTTACGACGCCGGGGCGCAGATCACGTTGGGCACCGACCAGCACGCGTTGATCGACATGTTCGAGGAGGCGCGCGCACTCGAGATGCACGAGCGGCTTGCCACCGGCCGGCGAGGTCGGTTCACTCCAGCCCAGCTCGTCGCCGCGCTGACCGGCCACTACGCGCTCGGCTGGCCCGACGCCGGGCGCATCGCCCCAGGCCTGCGTGCCGACCTGGTGGCGATACGGCTGGACACCGTCCGCACCGCGGGCGTCGACCCGGCACAGGCCGTGCTCGCCGCGTTCGCCGCCGACGTCGACACGGTGATCGTGGACGGACGAATGATCGTCAGCGGCGGCAGGCACGTGCTCGGTGATATCGGCGCGCTGCTGCGCGCCGCGATGCCCTAGTGCCCGGCGCGGTCGCGCTCGGCCACTCGCGCCAGCCACGCGTTGTACGCGTCCAGCCGGGCCTGGTCGTCGTCGATGTCGCCGTCTCCGCCGGCCCGGTCGGACAAGGTCGCCGCCCGGGCCCGCTCCAGCCAGCTGGATCGGTCACGCAGCGAGCGCCCGGATGTGTGCTGCCATCCGATCACCAGCGCGATCATGACCAGCGCCATGATCCCGTCGCCGCCGAACCACATGATCGCCCCGCCGGTGTGGGTGTCCGTCAGCGGATCGACGGACAGGGACGGGGGCGGAGACATCGCGACGGCCGTGCTCGACATCATCAGTGTCACGCCGGTGAACGTGTCGACTGCCATCGCAAGCGCCAGCAGCCCCCACCGGGCGGGCGTCGAGAGGCGCCACCTGATCGGCTCGTCGCCGATGACCAGCACGAAGAACTGGTAACCCACCACGAGGTACACGAGGTGTTCGAGCTGCCCGGCGGCGGTGGAGCGCATGATCGTGTCCATCAGCCCGGTCAGGTGGCTGCCCACGATCACCCCCGTGTAGCAGGCGAGAGCCACCGGGGGCGAGGTCAGGAACGTCACGAAGCGTCCTTGTGCGATCTGCTCGACGCGCCGGGATCCGGCCTCGACCGCGAGCCGCAGCGGCCGTCCCGCCGCGAACAGGGCCGGGGCCACCATCACGAGCGCGAGGTGGCCCAGCATGTGGGCGGAGAACAACGCCTTGTCATAGACCGCGATCGCGCCGGACGTCGCATATGCGCAGACGGCGATGCCGGCCGCGAACGACACGGCTCGGGCCACCGGCCACGGTGTCGCGATCCGGCGCCGCCGTCGCACCACCGCTGTGGCATACCAGGCGGCGAGCCCGGCAAGTACCGCGAGCGCAACCGCGTCCACATTCCACACGGTGACGAGCCGGTGGCTGAGCAGCGGACCGAGCGGCGAACTGCCCGCCCGGAACAGCGCATCGCTCGCGGGCATGTGCACGTGCTGCCGCGCCGTCAGATGCCGCACGACGTTCACGGTGAGGACGACGACGATGGCGCCGGCAACCAGCCAGGCGATCCAGACGATATCCGCGCTGCGCCGGGCGTCGCGCTCCGTGCTCACCCGTCTAGTGTCGCGCGCTGCCGAAAGACCACGGCACCCGCCCGATATGCCGGGAAAGCGAGACTGTGGGTGCCGACGACGTGCCCCGTCCGCCGCGGGGCATAATGGCTCGGGAACATGAGCGGACCTGACTCAGTTCTATTGACTGAATCAAGAACTAGAGCATAGGGAGTACAGCCAATGGCACGAGCTGTCGGTATCGACCTGGGTACCACCAACTCCGTCGTCGCCGTCCTGACCGGTGGCGAGCCGGAGGTCATTGCGAACGCCGAGGGCTCGCGCACGACGCCGAGCGTCGTCGCGTTCGCCAAGAACGGCGAGGTGCTGGTCGGCGAGGTCGCCAAGCGCCAGGCCGTCACCAACGTCGATCGGACGATCCGCTCGGTGAAGCGCCATATGGGCGACCCGAGCTGGAAGGTCGAGATCGACGGTAAGACCTATACCGCGCAAGAGATCAGCGCCCGCGTGCTGCAGAAGCTCAAGCGCGACGCCGAGTCCTACCTCGGTGAGGACGTCTCCGACGCGGTGATCACCACGCCCGCGTACTTCAACGACGCGCAGCGCCAGGCCACCAAGGAGGCCGGCCAGATCGCGGGCCTGAATGTCCTGCGCATCATTAACGAACCGACCGCAGCCGCGCTGGCCTACGGCCTGGACAAGGGCGAGAAGGAGCAGACCATCCTGGTCTTCGACCTGGGTGGCGGCACGTTCGACGTCAGCCTGCTCGAGATCGGTGAGGGCGTCATCGAGGTCAAGGCCACGAGCGGCGACAACCACCTCGGTGGCGACGACTGGGACGAGCGGGTCATCACGTGGCTCGTGGACAAGTTCAAGGCCGCCCACGGCATCGACCTGACCAAGGACAAGATGGCCATGCAGCGCCTCCGCGAGGCCGCCGAGCGGGCCAAGATCGAGCTGTCCAGCAACCAGCAGACGTCGATCAACCTGCCCTATATCACCGTGGACGCTGAGAAGAACCCGCTGTTCATGGATGAGACGCTCAGCCGAGCGGAGTTCCAGCGCATCACCGCCGACCTCCTCGAGCGCACCCGGGCGCCGTTCCACAACGTGATCAAGGACGCGAGCATCAGCCTGAACCAGATCGACCACGTCGTGCTGGTTGGCGGTTCGACCCGCATGCCGGCCGTCGTCGACCTGGTGCGCGAGCTGACCGGCGGCAAGGAGCCCAACAAGGGCGTCAACCCGGACGAGGTCGTCGCCGTCGGCGCAGCGCTGCAGGCAGGCGTGCTCAAGGGCGACGTCAAGGACGTCCTGCTGCTCGACGTCACGCCGCTGAGCCTCGGCATCGAGACCAAGGGCGGCGTGATGACCCGGTTGATCGAGCGGAACACGACGATCCCGACCAAGCGTTCGGAGATCTTCACGACCGCCGACGACAACCAGTCGAGCGTCGAGATCCAGGTCTACCAGGGCGAGCGCGAGATCGCGGCGTACAACAAGAAGCTCGGCATGTTCGAGCTGACCGGCCTGCCGCCGGCGCCGCGGGGCGTGCCGAAGATCGAGGTCACGTTCGACATCGACGCGAACGGCATCGTCCACGTGAACGCGAAGGACATTGCCACCAACAAGGAACAGGGCATGACGATCACCGGTGGCTCGGGCCTGTCCAAGGACGAAATCGACCGCATGATGCGCGATGCCGAGCAGCACGCCGAGGAGGACCGCAAGCGGCGCGAGGAGGCCGAGGTCCGCAACTCGGGCGAGTCGCTGCAGTACGCGACGGAGAAGTTCCTGACCGAGAACGGCGACAAGCTGCCTGACGACAAGAAGAGCGAGCTCGAGACGGCGCTTGCCGAGCTGAAGACCGCGCTCGGCGGTACCAACCTCGACTCGATCAAGTCGGCACAGGAGAAGGTCGCGCGTGTGTCGTCCGAGGCCGGTGGCGCGATGTACGACGCGGCGTCGGCTGCCGGCGCTTCGGCGTCGGGCGGTGCCGGCACGCCGCCGCCGTCGTCCTCGTCCTCGACTGAGGACGAGAGTGTGGTCGACGCCGAGGTCGTGGACGAGGGGCCTGAGGGCGAGAAGCAGTGAGCCCCGAGCACGAGACCCACGAGCATCACGAACCCGTTGTCATCAGGGATAAGCGGCGGCTCGACCCGGTGACGGGCGAGCCCCGCCACGCGATGCCGGAACCCGAGCCCGCCGAGGAGAAGATCCCGAAGGCCGACGCCCTGATGCTGGAGGAACGCACGCGTGATCTACAGCGGGTGCAGGCGGAGTACGCCAACTACCGCAAGCGCGTCGAGCGCGACCGGGTGGCGCTCGCGGAGGCCGCGGTGGGCAACGCGCTGGTCGGGCTGCTGCCGGTGCTCGACGACATCGACCGGGCTCGCGCACATGGTGATCTGACCGGCGCGTTCAAGGCGGTGGCCGACCAGCTCGAGACCGTCCTGGGCAAGCTCGGGCTTACCGGGTTCGGTGAACCGGGCGATCCGTTCGACCCGACCGTCCACGAGGCGGTCATGCACGAGGAGAGTCCCGAGGTCACGGAGCCGACGGCCACAACTGTGCTGCGCCGCGGCTACAAGCACGGCGATCGGCTGCTGCGTCCGGCGATGGTCGGCGTCACCGATCCGGCACCGCAGGCCGCGGACGAATAGAGAGTGGGGGTGACGTCTGGTGAGCACTAAGGATTACATCGAGAAGGACTATTACAAGGCGCTGGGCGTCACCAAGGACGCTTCCCCCGCCGAGATCAAGAAGGCGTACCGCAAGCTCGCTCGGGAACTGCATCCGGACAAGAACCCCGGCAACGCCGAAGCGGAAGCCAAGTTCAAGGAAGTGTCGGAGGCATACGACGTTCTCTCGGACGATAAGCGCCGCAAGGAGTACGACGAGGCACGCACGCTGTTCGCAGGCGGCGGCTTCCGGCCCGGCGCAGGCGGATTCCCCGGTGGCGAGGGCACGTTCGACGTCGGCGACCTGTTCTCCGGCGCCGGTGGCACGGGCGGCGGGCTCGGTGACATCTTCGGCGGGCTGTTTACGGGCGGAACGACCCGCCGGCGCAACGTCGGCCCCACGCGTGGGCAGGACGTCGACGCCGAGGTGACCCTGGGCTTTGACGAGGCCGTGCACGGCGTGATGCTGCCGTTGAGGCTGTCCGGACCGGGGACGTGCCGCACCTGCCACGGCTCGGGTGCGCGACCGGGCACCAGCCCGCACGTGTGTCCGACCTGTGGCGGCAGCGGATTCGTCAGCCGCAACCAGGGCGCGTTCGGGTTCAGCGAGCCGTGCCGTGATTGCCGGGGCACCGGCCAGATCATCGACGATCCGTGCCCGGACTGCCACGGCACCGGCGTCACCACGCAGACCCGCACGATCAACGTTCGCGTGCCGGCCGGGGTGCGCGACGGTGCGCGGCTGCGCATCGCCGGCAAGGGCACGCCAGGCGTGCGCGGCGGTCCGGCCGGCGACCTGTTCGTCACCGTGCATGTCGGCGCACACGAGCTGTTCGGGCGCCGCGGCGACAACCTGACGCTGACCGTGCCGATCACGTATGCGGAAGCTGCGCTCGGCACGACGCTGCGCGTGCCCACCCTCGACGGCGCTGTAGCGCTCAAGGTGCCGGCCGGTACGAGCAGCGGGCGGACATTCCGCGTGCGTGGGCGTGGCATTGCCAAGCGTGGCGGCGGCCACGGCGACCTGCTCGTCACCGTCGAGGTGGCCGTGCCGCAGAAGCTGAGCGGCGAGGCACGTGAGGCGCTGGAGAAATACGCAGCTGCGGCAGGCAACGACGACCCGAGGCCACGTATCACTGCCGCCGTCCGGGACGGGGAGAAGGGTCATGGCTGAGCCGCACGTCCCTGACGACGCCCCGGTGTTCGTGATTTCCGTGGCGGCGCAGCTCGCGGGCATGCACGCTCAGACGTTGCGCCAATACGACCGGCTCGGGCTGGTGACACCCGGTCGCACCGTCGGCGGCGGGCGGCGCTACTCCGCGCGCGACGTGGCGCTGCTGCGCGAAGTGCAGCGGCTCTCGCAACAAGAGGGCGTCAACCTCGCCGGCATCAAAAGGATCATCGAGCTCGAGGCCCACGTCGACGCACTGCGCGCCCGGGTGGCCGAGCTGAGCGCTGAGCTCCATCAGGTGTACGAGGAGCTGAACGCCCGCCCGTCCACGGCACTGGTGGTGTGGCGGGCTCAACGTCGGTAATGCCGCAATCCGGCGTCACTACCGCACCATTCTCGCGATTCCGCCGCACCGTTCTCGCGATGATCTTGGACTTGTGGCTGGATATCGACCACATGTCCAAGATCACGCCGTCCCCACTCATCGCTTGTGGCGCTCGGCGTAGCGGCGGGCCTTGGCGCGGTTGCCGCAGACGGCCATCTCGCACCAGCGGCGCCGGCCGGACGGGTCGAGGAACAACCAGCCGCACGCATCGTCAGCACAGCTGCGGATCGCGCGGCGCGGAAAGCGCTCCAGCAATGTCGCCAGCGACAGCGTGAACCGGTGCAACGGCATGCGCAGCCCCGCGCCGCCGTCCAACCGCAGGGCGGATGCCTCGTCGCTCACGTAGCGCGAGGCCCGCACCGCGCGGGCCACGAACGTGCGCAGCTGGGCGGCGGCGTCCGCCGAATCGTCGACCATCGTGGCGTGCAGCGCGGACCGCAGCCGCTTGACCTCACGCAGCGCTGCCTGGGCCCGCATCGGCGACTGTTGCGTAGCGGTAAGCAGAGCAAACGCGTCGGCAGGGCTGACCAGCGCGACGTCTCGCGCGAGCACGATCAGCGCGCCGTAGTCGACGAGGTACTCCCGTGGCTGCGGGAAACCCCAGCCGCCCACGGTGTTGTTCAATTCGAGCGCAGGGTGTCCTGACACCCGCTCGGGCAGCCATACCCCATCGACCTGCCGCGCCATGTCTCGTATGCTAACCGGAACTCGCGGAAAAGGAGTTAGCCGGCGATGAACGCTCGCGCGAAGACACACCAACCGGCGGGCTAGTTCAGTGCCTGTCATTGCGTCGCTCGCGGGCGCACAGCTGCGTCACCGGCCCGGACGCTGGGCGTTGCTCGTCGCTGGCGTCGCCCTGGCAGCCGCGCTGCCGATAGTGGCCGCAGGCGCCGGCGACTCGGTAGCGGCGCAAACGGTACGGACGACCGTGCGGCAGATGTCGCCAGGCGATCGCACCATCACCGTTGCCGGCACCGGCACGATCTACAGCCGTAACCAAGCCGCGGCGTTCAACACGCTGGTGCGCAATCAGCTGGCCCAGCTGTCGCGGTACCCGGTGCGTCGCGAGCTCGTCTTCCACCAGCTCTCACAGAACGGCGCCACGTTCTTTCTCGGCGCCGCCGACGATCTGCGTACCGCCGTGCGCGTGACGAGCGGCCGGTTGCCGCAGTCGTGCACCCCGCGGCGTTGCGAGGTGGTCGCCCTCGGCGGCAACGAGGCGACACTGGCCCACGCGGTGGCCTCTCTGGGTCTGGTCGTCGTAGGGCGCGCGGAGCGCACCGACCCGATCGTGCTGAGCGGCGAACTCAATCCCGGCTCGGTGCCGTTGCTGCTCGGCGACGGTGCGGACGCCGTGTCGCAGCTCGAGCCGCTGTCGCTGTTCGCGCGCACGTACGGCTGGGTGACCAGTCTCGACGCCGATCGGGTGATCGCGCTGGGTGTACCGGCGTACGTGCGGCGCTCGTCCGAGGTCGCGGACACACTGATCGCCAAGATCGACGGTGCCGCCATCGTCCGGCCCGACGAACAGCTGACCGACGAATACCACCGCGCGTCCCTGTCGGCGCGCCGGTTCGGGCTGCTCGGTGGGACGGCGGCCGTGCTGCTGCTCGGCTTCGCGATTGTCGCGGCGGTGAGCCTGCGGCGAGAGCATGCCGTGCTTGTCGCAGTGCTGCGCCGCCGGGGCGCGCGCATCGCAGGGGTCGGAGCGCTCACCGCGTTGGAGGCGGGCGCAGCCTGCACAGCCGGGGCTGTCCTCGGTGTAGTGCTGGGCGCCGGCGTCACGGCAGGATTGGCGCACCGCGCGAATATCGCCGCATGGCCGACGATCCGGCCCGCGTTCGACTCTGCCTGGCCGGCGACGGTGCTGTTGCTCGTGGCGGCCACCGCTGTGACGGCCGCCGTACTGGTGTGGCCGGACCGCGATCGCCGGACGGTGTGGCGCACCGTCGAGCTGATCGGTGTCGCCTGCCTGGGCGCGGCCTGGCTGGGCGCCAGCCGCGGGTCGACGTCGCTGGCAGATGGCAA
>JBKPQY010000049.1:0-12038 GCA_046734315.1 Actinomycetota bacterium
CAGCCCGCCCAGCTGGACGGGTACGGGCCGATCACCGCCGCCCTGGCCCGCCGCCTCGCCGCCGACCCCACCGGCACCTGGCGCCGGCTGGTCACCGACGACACCGCGCCTACCGGCCACCGGCCAACCTCACCGACCACGTCATCGCCCGCGACCGAACCTGCCGATTCCCGGGATGTCGACGCCCAGCCCGGCTGTGCGACCTCGACCACACCGAGCCCTGGGGCGACGGGGGCGCGACGAACAGCGACAACGTCACCGCCCTCTGCGCCAGGCACCACAACGCCAAGCACCACGCCGGCTGGCGAGTCATACGCCGTCGCAACGGCAGCTACGAATGGAACGCTCCGACTGGCCACACGTACGCAGCGCCGCCGCCCGACGACGGCTAGCGAACCGGGCGAGATGAAGCCCGGTGGGGCAGTTCGGGATGATGAAGCGGTGCGTGTCGTCGTGGTCGGTGGGGGCGTCTCCGGGCTGTCGGCGGCTTGGCGCATCACCGAGTGCGCTGCGGACGCCGAGGTGGTGGTGCTCGAGGCGGCTGACGTCGTCGGGGGCAAGCTGCGCGTGGCGTCGGTGGGCGGTGTCCCGGTCGACGTCGGTGCCGAGGCGATGCTGGCCCGCCGGCCTGAGGGCGTCGAGCTGGCCAAGAACGCAGGACTGGGCGACATGCTGATCGAACCGCTGACGACGTCGGCGGCGGTGTACGCAGGAGGTGCCTCTCACCCGTTGCCGGCGCGGACCATGCTGGGCGTGCCCGGCGACGTGGGTGCATTGTGCAGCAGCGGCGTGCTCAGCCATGCTGCCGTGTCCATTGTGGACAGTGAGCCGTCGCATCCGCCCCTCGAACCGCTGCTCGACGACGTGGCTGTGGGCCCGCTGGTGCGCAGCAGGCTCGGCGACGAGGTGGTCGAGCGGCTCGTCGAGCCGCTGCTCGGGGGGGTGTACGCGGGGCGCGCCGACGAGCTGTCGTTGCAGGCCACCATGCCCGTACTCGCCGCGCAGTTGCGCACAGGCGGCTCGCTGGTACGCGCCGCGGCCGTGGTCAGCGGCGGCGCCGCCGGTGACGGTCCGGTGTTCGCGTCGCTGGCGGGGGGTCTGGGCCGGCTGCCACTCGCGCTCGCTGCCAGTGGACACTTCGCGGTCCGCACGGGCGTCACGGTGCGGGCGATCAGGCGTACGCCGGCCGGGTTCGCGCTGGACTGCGGTCCGGTGCCGAGGCCTGAGCTCGTCGAGGCGGATGCCGTGGTCGTCGCGGTGCCACCCGGCAAAGCGGCCCGGCTGCTGCGCGACGTTGCGCCTGCTGCGGGCGCCGAACTGTCCACTGTGGACACTGCCAGCATGGCCGTCGTCACACTGGCGTACCGAGGCGTGACCCCGCCAGCGGGCAGTGGTCTGCTGGTCGGGACTCGAGAGGGTTACCGCGTCAAGGCGGTCACGCTGTCGTCACAGAAGTGGCCGATCACGCCAGACGGCCTCACCATCCTGCGTGCTTCGGTCGGGCGGGTGGGCGAGACCGCGGACCTGCAGCGCGACGATGCCGAGCTGATCGCTCTGGTGCGGCACGAGCTGCCCGCGTTGATCGGGGTGAACGCCGAGCCGGTCGACGCGCTGGTTACCAGGTGGGGGGGCGGGCTGCCGCAATATGCTGTCGGCCACCTCGAGAAAGTGGTTCGCATCCGGGAAGCAGTCGCCGCCGTGGCCGGCCTGGCGGTCTGCGGCGCCACCTACGGCGGGGTCGGCATACCGGCGTGCATCGCGTCCGGGCAGCAGGCGGCAGAGCGCATCCTCGCCCGCGAGCGACAATGAACGCCATGGTCGACGGCAAGACAGCACGCGAACTCAATCAGGTGATCCGCTACACCGCATGGTCGGTGTTCCGCGCCGGCACACCGATCGGTGACGCCGACCGCGGTTCGCTCGCCGGAGAGGTCAGCGATCTGTTCGAGCAGCTGGCCGCCAAGGACGTCACAGTCCGCGGCACCTACGACGTCAGCGCGCTGCGGGCGGACGCCGACCTGATGATCTGGTGGCACGCCCCCTCCGCCGACGCGCTACAGGACGCGTACGCGCGCCTGCGCCGCACCGACCTCGGCGCCCATCTGGTACCGGTGTGGTCGTCCATGGCACTGCACCGGCCGGCCGAATTCAACAAAAGCCACATACCGGCGTTCCTCGCCGAGGAACAGCCGCGAGCATATGTATGTGTCTACCCATTCGTGCGGTCTTACGAGTGGTACCTGCTCCCGGACTCCGAGCGCCGTGCGCTGCTCGCCGAGCACGGGCAGATGGCACGGGAGTACCCCGACGTCCGGGCGAACACCGTCGCGTCCTTCGCCCTGGGCGACTACGAGTGGATGCTGTGCTTCGAGGCCGACGAGCTGCACCGCATCGTCGATCTCATGCGCCACCTGCGCGGATCCGAGACCCGCCGGCACGTCCGCGCCGAGGTGCCGTTCTTCACGGGCCGGCGCCGCAGCGTCGACGAGCTGGTCGCCGCCCTGCCCTAGGCCCCGTCTGCAACGGGACGCCTCACGCACGTGTCTATCTGGTAGGTCGGGCTGCCGGCGAAGTGAGGCGCGTGATGACGGCGAGACAAATCTGGATCGGAATCGGGCTGCTGGCGGGCGCGCTCGGGTTCGCGGGATGCGCCTCGACCACCCGCGGCGGCGGCACGGGCCCGATAAGCACGACGCCTGCTACGACCTCGACCGCGCCGTCGACCTCATCAGTTCCGTCCACGTCGGCAGTTGCGTCAACGTCCGGCGAGACGACGTCGACCGCGCCCCGCGTTTCATCGACACCGACGCCGGCGAGCACCGTGCCGTCGTCACGCGCGTCAGCCACGCAACCGACGCCTGCGATGCACAAGGTGCCTCCGGACGCCAGCGCCCCGGCGGCCGGTTCATGCGCGCGGCCGGCCGGCTCCCAGGTGCTGGTGCTCATCAACCCCGACGTGCCCATGCCGCGCTGCGTGATCGTCGCGGCCGGGCAGCACCTGGCCGTACGCAACAACACGAACGAGCTGGGCCAGCCCCCGCGCACGGTCACATTGCGCTGGGCGGACTATCCGCCGCGGACGCTGACGGCCGGCGCGCTCACCACCTACCCGCAGCCCTTCAGCAGTTATCTGCTGCCCGGCGTCCACCGCCTGCAGGCCTCGGTGTACGGGCAGAGCGGCGCGGAGATTTGGCTGCAGCACTAGGGCTGTTCCTCGAACGTCAGCGAGATCGAGTTGATGCAGTAGCGCATATCGGTCGGCGTGCCATAGCCCTCGCCGGCGAACACGTGCCCTAGGTGGCTGTGGCAGTTCGCGCAGAGCACCTCGGTACGCACCATGCCAAGGCTTTTGTCCTGTCGTTCGATGACCCGGTCGCCGGCCAGAGCCGTAAAGAAGCTCGGCCAGCCGCAATGCGAGTCGAACTTGTGCTCGCTGCGGAACAGTTCGTTGCCACAAGCCCGGCAGCGGTACACGCCCACCCGCTTGTTGTCGGTGTACTCGCCGGTGAACGGACGCTCGGTGGCGGCTTGGCGCAGTACCGCGTACTCCTCGGGCGAGAGCTGCTCGCGCCATTCGGCCTCGGACTTGACAACGTTCGGTGCGGTCATACCTACGACGGTACGGCCCTGCTCAGAGCAGGCCGACGATGCCGAGCACGCCGAAGATCGCCGTGAGCGCGAACCCGAGCAGGATCAGCCACACGACGAACGCGGCGACCTGCCGCCGCCGCCCCGTCAGCCGGCTCAGGCCGGAGCCGAACGCGGCGAGATTCTGCAACTCGCCATCGGCAGTGTTGGGATTCGCGGTGCGCCCCCAGGCGAAGTCGGGCTCGGGGCCACGGCGACGAGGCGGCTCGTCGTCGTCGTGCCACGTGGTGTCGGTCTCCACTACACCAGGATGCCTGACGGCAGTCCGTGCCGATGTTGGGTGAGTCCGCCGACATGACCTACCGTCCAGATATGCCGTTCACGGAGCTCGACGTCGGCGGGCGCACGGTCCGCATCTCCAACCCGGATCGGGTGTATTTCCCGGAGCGGGGCGAGACGAAACTCGACCTTGCCAACTACTACATCGCTGTGGGCGAGGGCATCGTCCGGGCGCTGCGCGAGCGGCCGTGCATGCTGCACCGCTACCCGGACGGCGTGACCGGCGAGAAGATCTACCAGAAGCGGCTCCCCAAAGGCGCGCCCGAGTGGGTCGAGACCGTGGAGGTGCGCTTCCCGTCCGGGCGCGGCGCCGACGAGCTGTGCGTGACGGAGCTGGCCAGTGTCGTCTGGGCGGTGCAGATGTCGACGGTCGAATTCCACCCGTGGCACTCGCGGCGGGCCGACACCGAGCGGCCCGACGAACTGCGCATCGACCTCGACCCGCAGCCAGGAACCGGCTTCGCAGAGGCCAAGCAGGTCGCGGTGGCCGTTCACCAGGTGCTCGACGAGCTCGGCGCCGTGGGCTGGCCGAAGACGTCCGGGTCACGGGGGTTGCATGTCTATGTCCGCATCGAGCCCGCTTTCGGGTTTCGCGAGGTGCGCCGCGCCGCACTGGCTTTCGCCCGCGAGGTGGAGCGGCGGATCCCTGACCTGGTCACGACCAAGTGGTGGAAGGAGGAGCGCGGCGAGCAGATCTTCCTGGACTACAACCAGAACGCCCGGGACCGCACCATTGCCTCCGCCTACTCGGTGCGGGGCCGGCCGAACGGGCCGGTGTCCGCGCCGGTCAGCTGGGAGGAGCTGCCCGACGTCGAGATCGACGACTTCACGATCGCCACCATGCCGGCGCGGTTCGCCGAGCTGGGCGATCTGCACGCCGGCATCGACGACGCGGTGTGGTCGATCGAGCCCTTGCTGGAGTTGGCCGACCGCGACCAGCGCGATCGTGGGCTGGGCGACATGCCGTACCCGCCGAACTATCCGAAGCAGGAGGGCGAGCCGCCGCGAGTCCAGCCGTCCCGCATGAACCCGGCCAACTGGGCGCAGGCCGATACCGCGCAACCGCAACGCCTGGACTGATCGGGCGGCGGCCGGTGACCCACAAGCCTCAGTACGAGATCAGGACGATCGAGGTGGCCGCCATAGCGAGCCCGACACGCTGAAGCCGGCCGGTGTGCTCCGATAGCACCAGCACGGCTAGAAGGACCGTCATCGCCGGGTACAGCGAGGTGATCACGCTCGCCAGCGACAGCAGGCCATGCCGTGAGGCGAGCAGGAAGAACAGGTTCGCGCTGGCGTCGAGCACGCCGGCCAGCACGGCCAGGCGCAGCACGCGGCCCGTGAGCGGCTGCGCGACTCGCCGGCTTCGCGCCAACGGCACGATCAGGGCTGCGGACGTCAGCCGTGAGATGACCAGCGGCCACAGTCCCGAATCGTGATCGGCCCGGGCCAGGCAGATGAAGTAGAGGCCGAATCCGACGCCGGAGAGGCACGCCAGGGCAAGGATGCGGACGCCGACGGGGCCGTGCGGGTGATCGTCCGGCGTGTAGCTCACGAACACCACGGCGACCAGTCCGATCGCGATGCCGAGCCACGCCGACAGGTGCGGCCGCTCGCCGACGAGCACCCCGAACCCGACCGGCACCACGGCCGCGAGCACGGCGGTGACCGGCGAGATGATGTTCATCGGGGCCTGCGCCATGAGGCTGTACATGACGATCACGCCCACCATGCCGCCGATGCCGCCTGCCACGCCGAGTAGCGCTGTCCGGGCGTCGAGCGGCCCCGCGAACGCCGGCAGCAGCGCCAGCATAAGAAGCGCGCCGACCGGGTAGGCGTACAGCAGCACCGTGATCGCCGACCGGTGCCGGGACGCGAAGCCGCCGACGAAGTCACCCGTCCCGTAGATGACAGCGGCGAGCAACGCGAAGACGACGACCACGCCTGACGCTAACCGTTCGCGTCGAGGGGTTATTGCGAGACGTACAGGCAGAACGGGTGGCCCGCCGGGTCGAGCATCACGCGCACGTCGTCCTGAGGCTGGACGTCAGCGAGCCTGGCGCCCATGCCGCTCGCATCGGCTACCGCCGCGTCCAAGTCGGCCACCTCGACGTCGAGGTGCATCATCATCTGCTGGCGACCGTCGACGGGTGGCCACACCGGCGGGACGTACTCCGGCGACCGTTGCACTGCGAGATAGGCAACGCCGGAAGGTGGGGCGACGGTGACGAACGCCCCGTCCTCGTCCTTGTCGACCCGCCAGCCGAGCAGCCGCACGTAGAAGTCGGCCAGTGCCCGCGCATCCGCCGCGTCGATCACTACGCCCCAGTAGTGCCCGCTGGCGCGACCGCGTACGGTCACGGTTTCGCCAGCGTGATCTGGTTGACGTCCAGGTAGCCGGTGCGGAACCCAGCCTCGGAGTAGGCCAGGTACAGCGACCACATCCGGCGAAACGTCTCGTCGAAACCGAGCCGGGCGACGTCCGCGCCGCGAGCTTCGAAGCGCGCCCGCCAGCGGCGCAGCGTCTCGGCATAGTGCCTGCCGAAGCTGAGCCGGTCCGTGATGGTAAGGGACGTGTGCCGCGAGACGGTGCGCTCGATCGACTCGACCGACGACAGCGCCCCGCCAGGAAAGATGTACTTGCGGATCCAGGTGTACGTGTCGCCGACCCGGCGCAGGCTGGCGTCGTCCTGCAGGATCGCCTGCAGGCCGAAGCGCCCTCCCGGCACCAGCGCGCTGTCGACGGTGCGGAAGTAGTCCGGCCAGTGGTTTGCGCCGACGGCTTCGATCATCTCCACGCTGGCCACCGCGTCGTAGCGGCCCGTCGTCGTGCGGTAGTCCCGGAGCAGCACCTCGACCCGATCTGCCACGCCGGCCTCGGCGATGCGGCGCCGGGCGAGTTCGGCCTGCTCGGTCGAGATCGTCAGCGACGTGACCTGCGCGCCGCGCCGAGCGGCCCGGATCGCGAGCTCGCCCCACCCGGTGCCGATCTCGAGCAGCCGGGTGCCCGCGCGGACGCCGGCGCAGTCGAGCAGGCGGTCGATCTTGCGCCGCTGCGCGGTGGCGAGGTCGTCCGCAGAGGTGGCCGGGGCGCCGTCGTAGAGCGCCGACGAGTAGGTCATCGACTCGTCGAGGAACAGAGCGAACATCTCATTGGACAGGTCGTAGTGCCGCTGGATGTTGCGGCGGGCACCCTCGACGGTGTTGTCGTCGTGCGAGGGCTGGTGGCGAAGCACCCGACCGCGCAGCCGCGAAAGCGGGGCGGGCACGAGGTCGCGGACGCGCGCGGCGAACGCGGAGAGCACGCCCGGCAGGTCCTCGGTGGTCCAGTCACCCGCCATGTACGCCTCGCCGAAGCCGATCGTGCCGGTGGCACCGAGCCGGTGGAAGAACGACGTGGGCCGCACCAGGCGCATGACCGGGTCGGCCGCGGCGCCGCCGCCGTAGCTATGCCCGCCGGGTTCGACGACCCGCAGCGGAAGCCGACCGGCCGCGCGCCGGAAGATGCGCCGCGCCGCCGCGGCACGAACCGGCGAATGGGGCACGGTGGCCACGTCGGGCCAGCGCGCCGGGTCGATGCCCGGCGCCGCCGCGGTCTCGGTAACCGTCATGCGCGAGCCCCCTCGGTTGTCTGGTCACATCAGACGACGCCGGGCGCCGGTCCGGCAAGGGCGAACCTTCATCGCGCGCAGGTCGTGTGCGCCGCAGGCACGGTTGCGTTGATCAGGTAGGCATTCACCTTGTCGTCGATGCAGGGGCTCTGGCCGTAGGACGTGTGCCCCTGGCCGTTCCAGGTGAGCAGCACGCCGCTACGCAGCGTCGAAGCCATGTGGACGGCCCCGGCATAAGGCGTGGCCGGGTCGTGCAGGTTGCCGACCACGACGATGGGAGCGGAGCCTGCCGCGGTCTCCGGGGGAACGGGCTCGCGGTTGTTGGGCCATGCCTGGCACTGGAAAAGCGAGGGCGCCGACCAGAGGCCGAACAGCGGATACTGTGTGGCCCACCGAGTGGCGGCCGCCTTGATCTGCGCGTCGGTGGGGTCGCTCTTCTGGTCGTTGCAGCTGACCACCTGGAAGACGTCCAGCAGATTCGAGTAGTGGCCGTCGTTGCCTCGTTCGCTGTAGCGATCGTCGAGCTCGAATACGCCCCGGGCGTCGCCGTGCTGCGCGTCGATCAGCGCGGTCCCGAGCTCGGGCCAGAGTTCCTCGCTGTACAGCGCGGAGAGCACCGCGTACATCACGTTGCCGCCGGTGGCACGCCTGCTGTCGCTGCTGTCGGAACTGGGGATCGGGTTGGCATTGGCGCGCTTTTCGAGGGAGGAGACCGCCTGGCGTGGGTCGCCGAGCGACTTGCAGGGATCGTGTGTGCGGCAGTCCGCGGCGAACTGGTCGAACGCGCCCTCGAAGCCGCCGAGCTGCTGCTCGTTGGACGCGACGGCGTCGCCGGTCGTCACCGGATCGACGGCTCCGTCCAGCACAGCCGTCCGGATGCGCGTCGGGAACAGGTGCGCATAGACGGCGCCGAGCTCAGTGCCGTACGAGAAGCCCAGGTAGTTCAGCTTGTCGTCTCCGACTGCGGCGCGGATGCGGTCCATGTCCCGGGCGGCGTCGACGGTGTTGTAGTAGCTGAGGTTGCTTCCGTACTTCGCCACGCAGCTTTGCGCAAACGTCGCTGCCTGCTGCTTGGCGGCCGAAAAGCCGGCTGTCGTGCGGACGTCGGCGTCGAAGGCCAGGGCGTGGGTCTCCTGGGTGTCGGTGTAGCACTTGATCGGCGCCGACAGGCCGACGCCGCGGGGGTCGAAACCGACGATGTCGAAGTGCTGGAGAACGCTCGTGTCGAGGGACGCGGCGAGGCTGAGCGCGAGGAAGACGCCGGAACCGCCCGGTCCTCCGGGATTAACCAGTAGCGAGCCCACGCGGTGCGGCTGGTCGTCGTAGCGAACCCGCATGACTTCGATGCCCAGTGTGGCGCCGTCCGGTTTGGTGTAGTCGAGCGGGACGGGGAGCCGGGCGCAGTCGAAGTGCAGCTTCTGCAGCCGGTCGGAAGGAATGCCGGCCGCGGACAGGTTGAACAAACCGGAGCAGTCGCTGAACGCGACGGTGTTGGGCGGCGCGCTGCTGGTGGACGTCGAGGATGGGGTCGATGGCGAGCCGACGGGTGCCTGGGAGCCGCGCCCGCTGACGTTGCTGGTGCAACCGGCGAGCAGGGTGAGCAGCGCCAGGGCCGCGATCAGGCGGGATCGTGGCGGGCGGGTCAGGGGCACGGCAAGCACGCTACAGACGCCACCTGAGCGGTGGCGTTGCGCCCGTACGGCGAAGCTCGGGTCAGAATGAGCCAATGCAGCTGCCCGTGATGCCGCCCGTCGCCCCGATGCTCGCCAAGCCGGTGCGCGCAATCCCGCCCGGAATGTCATATGAGCCCAAGTGGGACGGCTTCCGCTCCATATGCTTCCGAGACTCCGGGGAGGTCGAGTTGGGCAGCCGCAACGAACGGCCTATGACACGTTACTTTCCGGAGGTCGTTGCCGCGGTCCAAGCCGAGCTGCCGGAGCGGTGCGTGATCGACGGCGAGATCGTCATCGCCACCGGCAACGGCCTGGACTTCGACGCGCTCCAGCAACGCATCCACCCTGCGGCATCCCGGGTGACGATGCTGAGTGAGAAGACGCCTGCGTCGTTCATCGCCTTCGACCTGCTCGCCCTGGGCGACGCGGACTTGTCGCAGCGGCCGTTCGCCGAGCGCCGCGCCGCGCTGGCCGACGCGCTCGGCGGCGCAGGCCGCGCAGTGCATCTCACGCCGGCCACTACGGATCTCGCGCTGGCGCAACGGTGGTTCACCGAGTTCGAGGGCGCGGGGCTCGACGGTGTGATCGCCAAGCCACTGGACGGCACATACCAGCCGGACAAGCGGGTCATGTTCAAGATCAAACACGAGCGCACCGCGGACTGCGTGCTGGCCGGGTTCCGCTGGCACAAGACGTCCACGGCAGAGCAGCCGCTGCTCGGCTCCATGCTGCTCGGACTCTACGACGACGGGCATCTCCAACACGTCGGGGTCATCGGCGCGTTTCCGGCGGCGCGCCGGGCCGCTTTGATCGACGAGCTCGAACCGCTCCTGCTGGGCGAGGGTGAGGACCACCCCTGGCGTGAATGGGCGACCGCCGAGGCGCACACGGGTGGGCGGCGACTGCCCGGCGCGGTGAGCCGGTGGAACGCGACCAAGGACCTGTCGTTCGTGCCGCTACGCCCGGAGCGGGTGGTCGAGGTCAAGTACGAGCACATGGAGGGCAACCGCTTCCGGCACCTGGCGCACTTCGTCCGGTGGCGCCCCGACCGCGACCCGCACTCGTGCACGTATGAGCAACTGGAGCAGCCCGTGACGTTCCAGCTCGCCGACATCGTCCCCGGCCTCGGTGCGACGGCAGGAAGCTAGCCGGCTGCACGTCTCGGTGCGGTGCGCCCCGCGCTCAGCGAATCAGCCGGTAGCGGCAGAACAGCGCCTCGTCCTCCTCTAGCAGACCCTCGAGCCGCAGCGGGTTCCGGCCGGCCATGTCGAGCGGCCAGCTAGGACCGGCCGTGATCCGCCCGGCGCCAGGGCCGGCGAGTTGCGGCGAGACCGTCAGGCACAGCTCGTCGACCAGCCCTGCTTGCGCCAGATCGGCGAACAGTGTCGGCCCGCCCTCACACAGCAGCCGCGTCAGCCCGCGCTCGGCAAGGGCAAGGCGCGCGGCGCCCAGGTCGACGATCTCGTCGCCGCACACCAGCACGTCGGCCACTGCCTCCAGCTGTGCGCGCGCCGACTGGTCGGCGCCGGCACGGGTGATCACAATCGTGCGCGGTCCGTCGGCGGCGAACAGCGGCGTGTCCGGGTCGAGCTGAAGCGAGTGGCTTACCACGGCCGTCGGCAGTGCCTCGTCCAGCCCGAACCGCCGGCGTATAGCTCGGCGACGCGCGCTGAGCCCGACGACGGCGTAACCCTCGAGGCGGGCGGTGCCGGCGCCGACCAGCACCGCGTCGGCCAGGTCGCGCAACACGGCGAACACCCGGTTGTCGCCCGGTGTCTGGAGTCCCCGCGACAGCCCGGCGACCGTCACCGCGCCGTCGACGCTGCTGATGAAGTTGGCGCGCACACCGCCGGCCTCCAGCCAGTGCCGCGCGTAATGCTGGTGCAGGTCGGCCTCGCCGGCCGCCTCGGGGAGCAATACCCGCATGGCGCCCATCTGTAGCACGTACGCTCGACGCTGTGTCCGACCGAGCCGTGAACCGTCAGGCGGTGCCGCTGCCGCCCTATATCGAGGGAGTCCTCGACACGGCGCTCGACCTGTCCCTGCGCGTCCAGCGACCGGTGATCGTCGCGTACCTGAACCGGGTCCGCGAACGCCGTCGCGACGCCGACCCCGTCGAGGTTGTCCGGCTGCTCGAACGCCGCTACCGCACAGCCGTCGCCGCGCTGGGCGCGGCCTCCGGCGCTGCAGCAGCGGTGCCGGGCACCGGAACGAGCGTGTCGATCGCGTCGGCTGCCCTGGAAATCTCGGCGTTCGTCGAGGCGACGGCGCTGTTCGCCCTGGCGATGGCCGAAGTGCACGGCCTGCATACGGACGATCCGCAGGTGCGGCGTGCCCTCGTGCTCGCGATCCTGGTAGGCGATGCCGGCGCCCAGCTGGCGGAGGTCGCCGGGGCCGACAGAGCCTCCGGCTGGGGGTACGTGCTCGCCCAGCACGCGCCGGACGAGACCGCGCGGCGCGTGAACCACACGCTGGGCAAGCACGTGCTGGCGCGATTCGGCGCCCGGCAGCAGGCGCTGGCGCTGGGCAGGGCGCTGCCGTTCGGCATCGGCGCCGGCATCGGCGCCGTCGGCAATGCCGTTCTCGCTCGCGGCGTGATCATCGCCGCGCGGCGCGTCTTCGGGGCGCCGCCGCAGCGGCTGCCCCCGCGCGTGATCGAGGGCAAGGTCGTCGAACCGCAGGACTAAGCCTCGATCCGTGGATCGGTAGCTGATCGTTCGGCGCGGTGACGGGGAAAGTGCCTTCTGTGCAAGGAGAATCTGGGTTGTCGAGGCCCGGTTCATCCGTGTAACGGAAGGCACTTTCGGTGCGAGTATCTCAGGTCTGG
>JBKPQY010000050.1:0-12160 GCA_046734315.1 Actinomycetota bacterium
GTCGGCGAGGGCCTTGCGGGTCCGCGCGTCCAGGTCGTCGTGGGGCGAGCTCACCCAGGAATCATGCCTTCCGGCGCGGCGAGCGCCTACCGGGAGGTCAGCTGGCGGCGGACACTCGCGACGCGGCCGCTCGGGTGCGCAGTCGCTCGATCTTGGCCGCGTCAGCGGGGCTGGCGGGCAGGTAGACGACCATACGGCTCTCGAGCATCCCGATAACCGCGAAGCTCGACGTCCGCACGTTCACGACGCCGAACGCGTCGCCGTCGAACGACTTCACCTGCGGCATCGGCGCCGCAACCTGGTGGCTCGCCCACATCGCGGCGAAATCGTCGCTCTCGGCCGAGAGCTTTTGGACGAAGTCGCGCCATTGAGGCTCGCCGACGTGCCGTGCGTAGTTGGCGCGGGCGATTGCGACCATGTGCGGCAACAGGCCGTCGGTCTGCACCGGGCAGTTGCCCATCGCGAAGATCTGCCACAGCGCGTTGCGTTCGATGCCGGCTGCCACCGCGATATGTGGGAACAGGGCTGCGTACGACTCGTTGCAGGCCAGCAGGTCGTACTTGCCGCTGTAAACGCAGGCAGGATTGGGTTCGAGCGCGTCGAGGACGGGCAGCACGACGCCAGGCAACGTATCGGCGTCGTGTGCCTTCGGCACGCCCGGGACGTCGGCCAACCGGTAGAGGTGCCATCGTTCAGCCGGTCCGAGTTTGAGCACTCGGGCGACCGCATCGAGCACCTGCACGCTCGCGTTGATCGCGCGGCCCTGCTCGAGCCACGTGTACCAGGTGACGCCGACCCCGGCCAGCTGCGCGAGCTCCTCGCGGCGCAGTCCCGGCGTGCGCCGCCGCGCGCCCGGTGCGAGGCCCACGTCCTGCGGGCGGACCGCCTCGCGGCGGCTGCGCAGGAACGACGCCAGCTCCTCGCGCCGCTCCTTCAGGTAGGTGCCTTCTACCACGGTGCCAAGTAGATCGCCCGCCACCGACAACGGGCCACCCGTTATTGGCCGTACCAGGATGGGGGACATGCCGCGCTATGTGCTGACGCTGGTGTGTCCCGACCGGATCGGGATCGTGTCCGCCGTGTCCGGGTTCCTGGCCGAGCGGCGCTGCAACATCCTGGACAGCCAGCAGTTCGGGGACGCGGCCACCGGCAAGTTCTTCATGCGCGTGCACTTCGAGGGCGAGGCAGGCGATTTCGGACCGGTAGCCGCCGACTACGGCATGGACTGGGAGCTTGCTGACGACGCGGTCCGCCCGCGGATTCTGGTACTGGTCTCCCGCGAAGGACACTGCGTCAACGACCTGCTCTATCGCTGGCGGATCGGCGCGCTTTCCGGTGACATCGCGGGCATCGTCTCCAACCACCCGGACTTCGAGCCGCTCGCCGCGGCGTACGGCGTGCCGTATCACCATCTGCCGGTGACCGCGGAGAACCGGCCGCAACAGGAGTCCGCGTTGCTCGAACTGGTTGATCGCTATACCGCAGAGCTCGTGGTGCTCGCCCGCTACATGCAGGTGCTCTCGGCGCGGCTGTGCGCTCAGCTGCCCGGGCGGATGATCAACATCCACCACTCGTTCCTGCCCAGCTTCAAGGGTGCCCGGCCGTATCAGCAGGCGTACGACCGCGGCGTGAAGCTGATCGGCGCCACCGCGCACTACGTCACCGCCGATCTTGACGAGGGACCGATCATCGAGCAGGAAACGGCCCGGGTCGACCACACGCTGACTCCCGAACAGCTCGCCGCCGTGGGTCGCGACCTCGAGGCGGTGGCGCTCGCCAGGGCGGTGCAGTGGCACGTCGAGCACCGCATCTTGCGCAACGGCGCGAAGACGGTCGTGTTCCGCTAGCGCGGCACCCCTGCGCGTCGGGTGGTAGTGCCAATACCAGGAGCGCGGGGCTCTAATCACGCGCGGCGCCCAGCCGTCACGGTCGAGGCGTGAGCGACTCGATCGGAAAATTGTCAGAGCCCTCTGACACGGTCGGTGCCATGACGACCGCCACGGCCTCGTTGCGGCTTCCGCGCGTCGGTGCCACCGCTCGTGCCGGCGCTGTGCTCGCCGTACTGCTGGTCGGCCAGTTCATGGCCATCCTTGACGTCTCGATCGTGAACGTCGCGGCGCCGACGCTGCGCGCCGACCTGTCGGCGTCGGGGGCCGGCCTGCAGATGGTGATCGCCGGCTACATCATCAGCTACGCCGTGCTTCTCATCACCGGCGCACGAGTCGGGGACCGGGTCGGCCACGGCCGGGCATTCCGGGTGGGGTTGGCCGGATTCACCGTGGCCTCGCTCGCGTGCGGGCTGGCGCCGAACACGGCGACGCTGGTGACGTTCCGGCTGATCCAAGGGGCTGCCGCCGCGTTGATGATGCCGCAGGTCATGAGCCTCATCCAGCGCACGTTCACCGGGCCGGCGCGGGCCCGAGCGCTGTCGCTGTACTCCGCGGTCATCGCCTGCGGTGCAGTGGTGGGCCAGGTGCTCGGCGGCGTGCTCGTCAGCGCCGACGTAGCCGGCACCGGTTGGCGCCCGGTGTTCCTGGTGAACGTGCCGATCGGCATCGTCCTGCTCGTCATTGCGCGCTCGCACCTGCCGGGTGAGCGCGCCTCGGCCGGTCGGCAACTCGATCCGGCCGGCGTGGTCCTGCTGTCGCTGGCCGTGCTGCTGCTCGTCGTACCGCTCGTCCTCGGCCATGACGAGCACTGGCCGGCGTGGGGGTGGGTGTCGCTCGGCGCGAGCGTGGTGCTGTTCGGGGTGTTCGTGGCCGTCGAGCGGACGGTGGCGGCGCGGGGCGGGTCGCCACTTGTCTCCGCGAAGGTGCTGCGCGCGCCCGGGATGCTCGCCGGTATGGCGGCGCTGTTCCTGGTGCTGGTCAACTACGCGGGCTACCTGTTCAGCATGGCGTTGCACCTGCAGTCCGGGCTGGGCGAGAGCCCGGCCCATGCCGGGCTGGTGTTTGCCCCGGTCGCGGTCGGGTTCGCAGTCACCGGGCTCACCTGGAGCCGGCTGCCGGCCCGCTGGCACGGCCCTATCATTCCGATCGGCCTCCTGGTGGCCGGGCTGTGCTACCTGCCGCTGGCGGCCATCCTGCGCGACGGGAGCCGCGGCGGTGTCGCGATGGAGCTCGACCTGCTGGCAATCGGGCTGGCCTTCGGGCTGGCGTACAGCCCGATGCTGACGGTGGCCCTGCGCCACGTGCCCGTCGGTGTCGCCGCCGACGCCAGCGGGGTGCTCGTGACCGTGATTCAACTCGGCCAGGTCGTCGGGGTGGCCACGCTGGGCACGCTGTATCTGTCGCTCGTCCACGGTCCGGGCGCCCACGCTTCGGCGCGTGCCGTCTCGATCACCGACTTGGCACTGGCCGTCAGCGCAGGCGTCGCTGCAGCATTCGGCGCTGCCCTCATGCGTCCACGGCGTGCATCGCCACCGTGATGAGCGCCCGCGCCATGAGCGACGCTTGCGAAGCGAGTCAGTTGCGCGCGCCGCAGACGCCCAGGCGAGTGGCGCAGACTACGGCCCGCGCAGGCGGGATTGGGTCGGCGCCGACGTGACCTCGGCATGCACGGCAAGCATCGCGCCTATCGTCGCCGACCACGGGTAGGCCTCGGCGGCGCGGCGGGCGGCGTCCCGGCGCGTGCACCGTGGGATCGCAGCCAGCCGCAGGGCAGCGGCCGCGAACGCCGCGGCGTCGCCGGACGCCACCTCGCCAGCGCCTGGATGCTTCGATGTGAGCTCGGCGGGTGCAGCACCGGCGTGCGCCACGATCGGCGTCCCGCAGGCGAGCGCCTCCAGAGCGGCGAGACCGAACGTCTCGGCCGGTGCCGGAGCCAGCGCGACGTCGGCGGCGCGGAGCTCCGCCGCAACGCGATCGCGGCCGCGAAGGTGGCCGGTGAAGCGCACCGGCAGGTCGCGCGCGTACCCGGCGAGTCTGGCCTGCCGGGGACCGCTTCCGAGCACGGTCAGCTCGGTGGCTACGCCGCTCTCGTGCAGTGCGCGCACTGCGTCCACCGCGAGTTCGGGGCGCTTCTCGGGCGAGAGCCGGGCGGCGAGCACGAGCCGCAGCCGGTCCGGCGGTTGCAGCTGCGTCGACGGCCGGAAAGCGTCGAGGTCCACGCCCAGCCGCACAATCCGCACCGGGGCATATGGCGGGAACTCGTCAGCGGCGAACCGGGAGCAGGCGATCAGCACGTCGCACGCGCCCGCCGTGTGCCGTGCGATGCGGGCCGCGGCCTGGCGGAGCACCGTAGCCGGCACGGCCGGCAGCAGCAGTGGGAGGGTCCGTTCCAATCGCTCGTGCGACCACGCCACGACGGGCACGCCCCGCAATCGCGACCACCGCCAGACCCAGCGTTGCAGCAGCTTGTCGTGCACCTCGAGCACGTCCGGACGCAGTTCGTCGAGCAGCGCCAGCACACTGCGGCGGCGCACGATGATCCGGTACCCGGTGCTACCCAGCCGGGGGGAGCGCAGCACGCGGACGGTTCCGCGCGCGGCGTCGACGGTTCCGGGCGCGATCAGCGTGCAGTCGTGTCCGGCCGCAACATAGCCCGCGCGCAGCGTGTCGGCGGCGACGCGGAGCCCACCCGAGGTCGGGGAGTGGAAGTTCGCGAGCTGGACGATCCGCACTAGGGCGTGTCTCCCGGGTCGCGTTCGTCGCGAGCGGCGCAGCGCGCAGACTGGGGAGACACGCCCTGGGTCCTCACGACGCCCGGCCGCGCAACTGCGACAGGTCGCGCACCACACCGGCTCGGGCAGCGAGCACGTCTGCGTAGTAGTCAAGCAACCGGTCGACCACGACGTCCCAGGTGCGGCCGACCACGGAGTCTCGAGCGCGCGACTGGGCGGCGGCGAGTCCGGCCCGGTCCTCCCGGATTGCGGCCACCTGTGCGGCGAGCAGTGCCGGGTTGCCGCCCGCCCACAGCCAGCCGTTCTCGCCGTGCCGAACCAGGTCGAGCGGGCCGCCCGAGGCAGCCGTCACCACCGGCACACCGGAGGCCAGTGCTTCCTGCACGACCTGGCAGAACGTCTCGTCCGCGCCGGGCTGCACCAACAGGTCGAGGCTGGCGACGATCCGGGCCAGCTCTTCGCCCCGGCGGAAGCCGAGGAACCGCGCCTGCGGCATGAGCCGAGTCAGCCGCAGCCGCCGCGGGCCGTCGCCCACCACGACCACCGACACGCCGGGCAGCCGGGTGACCGGTGCCAGCGCCTCGACCCGCTTCTCCGCGGCAAGCCGGCCGACGTAGCCGACGAGTATGGTGCCGAGCGATCCGCCGGTCAGCGACGCGCGCAGCTGCTCGTCGCGGCGGGACGGGTGGAACAGCTCGTCGTCCACCCCCCGCGGCCACATCGCCAGCGTCTCGATGCCGTGCCGGCGCATCTGGTAGGCCGACGTGCTGGACGGCACCAGCGTCAGGTCGGCGCTGTTGTGGAGCCGGCGCAGCCACCGCCACAGCAACGGGCCGGCGAGGCGCAGGTGGTATCGGCGCAAAAAGCCCGACAGATCGGTCTGAAACACTGCCACGCTGGGCACGTCCAGCGCGTTCGCCGCACGCACCGCGGCATCGCCGAGCACGGCGGGCGAGGCCAGGTGCACGACGTCGGGGCCGAGTCGACGCAGCACGCGCGCCAAGTCGAGGCCGGGCTGGGCCATACGCAGCCCGCGGTAGCCGGGTACTGCGATCGATCGCACCCGCACAACCTCGACGACATGCCCACCCGCATGGAATGTGGTGCCGCTCGGAGCGACGACCACCGGCTCGTGTCCCCGGTCCGCCAGCGCACCGGCGACCCGGATGACGGAGTTCACCACCCCGTTCACGGCCGGCAAGAACGTTTCCGCCACGAGCGTGACGCGCACGCCACGACGATCACCAGACCAGGCGAACGCAATCCTGTGCGCAACGTGACGGGTTGGTGAATTCCCGGTAACCAGCCGGCGCATCGGGCCGGTGACGGCGCCGGACCCGCGGCTGGATATTCTCCAAGACGGCCGTCCGGTGCAGCTGGGCGCCGATCGCCCAGCCGACTGGAGGCACGTTGACCACGACCGCCGAGCCGACAGCGGCCGAGACGCCCGTCGCGCCGCGGCCGATCGCGAGCCGTCCCTTCCCGGTGCACCAGCAGGTGAAGGGTTCGCTGCTAGGGCAGCTGCTGCGCACCACCGATCACAAGATGATCGGCCGGATGTACCTGGTGACGTCGTTGGTCTTCTTCCTGATCGGCGGCCTGATGGCGTTGCTGATGCGTGCCGAACTGGCGCGGCCCGGCATGCAGTTCCTGACCCCGGAGCAGTACAACCAGTTGTTCACGATGCACGGCACGATCATGTTGCTGTTCTTCGCCACGCCGATCGTGTTCGCGTTCGCGAACCTGGTGATGCCCCTTCAGATCGGCTCGCCCGATGTCGCATTCCCGCGGCTGAACGCCTTCTCCTACTGGCTGTACCTATTCGGCGCGGTGATGGCGACCGCCGCCTTCCTGACGCCGGGCGGCGCGGCCGACGCGGGCTGGACGCTTTACGCGCCGCTCAACAACGAGATCAACTCACCTGGCGCGGGCACCGATCTCTGGCTGATCGGGTTGGCCATTGCCGGTCTGGGCACGATTCTGGGTGGCGTCAACATGGTCACGACCGTGATCACGCTGCGCTGCCCGGGCATGACGATGTTCCGGATGCCGATCTTCACCTGGAACATCCTGGTCACCAGCCTGCTCGTGCTGCTGGCATTCCCCATCCTCACCGCGGCACTGCTCGTGCTCTGGGTCGACCGGCACCTGCACGCCCAGGTGTTCGAGTCCGCCAACGGCGGGGCGATCCTCTGGCAGCACCTGTTCTGGTTCTTCGGACACCCCGAGGTCTACATCATCGCGTTGCCGTTCTTCGGCATCGTCACCGAGATCTTCCCGGTGTTCAGCCGCAAACCGCTGTTCGGCTACACCGGCATGGTGCTGGCGACCCTGGGCATCGCAGGGCTCTCGATGACGGTGTGGGCGCATCACATGTTCACCACCGGGGCGGTCCTGCTCCCGTTCTTCTCGCTGATGACGTTCCTGATCGCGGTGCCCACCGGGGTGAAGTTCTTCAACTGGATAGGCACCATGTGGCGTGGCTCGATCACGTTCGAGACACCCATGCTTTTCGCCGTCGGCTTCATCGTCACGTTCCTGTTCGGCGGCCTGACCGGCGTGCTGCTCGCGAGTCCGCCCGTCGACTTCCATGTGTCGGACAGCTACTTCGTGGTGGCGCACTTCCACTACGTGCTGTTCGGCACGATCGTGTTCGCCGTGATGGGCGGAATCTACTTCTGGTTCCCGAAGTTCGTCGGCCGCTATATGGACGAGAAGCTCGGCAAGCTGCACTTCTGGCTGACGTTTGTCGGTTTCCACACCACGTTCCTGGTGCAGCACTGGCTGGGCAATCAGGGAATGCCCCGCCGCTACGCCGACTACCTGCCCAGCGACGGGTTCACCACCCTGAACACGGTGTCGACGGTCGGCTCGTTCGTCCTCGGCGCGTCGATGCTGCCGTTCATCTACAACCTGTACAAGTCCTACCGCTACGGCGAGATCGTCACCGCCGACGATCCGTGGGGGCACGGCAACTCTCTCGAGTGGGCGACGTCGTCTCCGCCTCCGCGGCACAACTTCACGTTCATCCCGCCCATCCGCTCGGAGCGCCCCGCCTTCGAGTACCACTACCCGCACCTTCTCGAGCGACTCGAGGCCGAAGCGCACGGCGGGCGGGTCCGGCCCGCCCGCAGTTCGCTGGTCGGCGCGGAGGGATCCTCGAACGGCTTGCGCGACAGCGAGCCGGGCCGGTAACCGGCCGGTTCGCGCGATCGCCCGGCTAACGGACGATCGGCCGACCCACCAGCTCGACGCCGGCGTCCCGAAGCTGCGTGAGAGCACTCTCCACAGTGGACTGTGCCACGCCGGCGGTGAGATCGAGCCGCACCGTCGTGGTGAACCCGCCTGCGGCGGCGTCGAGCGCGGTCGCTCGCACGCAGTGGTCGGTCGCGATCCCGATGACCTCGACCGTGTCGACGTCGTGGGCACGCAGCCAGTCCGCGAGCGGGGTCCCGTTGCTCACGCCTTCGAAGCCCGAGTACGCGGCCCGGTATTCCCCCTTGTCGAAGATCGCTTCGAGCCGGGACCTGTCAAGCGAAGGGTGCAGTTCGACGCCGGGAGTGCCCACTCGGCAGTGCGGCGGCCACGACGCGACGAAGTCGGGATGCTCGGAGAAGTGCGCGCCCGGGTCTATGTGGTGGTCGCGCGTGGCCACTGCGTGGTCGTAGCCGCCTTCGGCGAGTCGCGCAGTGATCGCCTGCGCGACGTCGGTGCCGCCGCTTACCGCGAGCGAACCGCCCTCGCAGAAGTCGTTCTGCACGTCGACCACGATGACCGCATTGCCCATGGGAGCCACCCTAATCTGCGGACACTATCCGGGTCGGGATCGCCGGCTCACCGCGCGAGAGCTTCAAGCCGTCCCATGGCAGGCTGACCATTGCACGGCGCAGATGCTCGCGCGACGCGGCCAGGCCGGGCAGGTCGGGCACGGGGTCGCCGGCGCGCATGAGCGGCCGCTGCAGCAACCGGTCGTGCTCGCCGAGCCGGGCCACGGAGCCGGCGGCGACCACCTCTTCGACCGCGGTGCCGGTCGCCTTGTGGATCCGGTACGCCGTCTTGCGCCCGCCGTGGCTTTCCTTGTGCTCGGACCGCTTGGCGACCCGCCGCCCGTCCACCTCGACCAGCTTGTAGACCATCTCGGCCGTCGGCGCGCCCGAGCCGGTGACCACCGCGGTGCCCGCGCCATACGCGTCCACTGGAGATGCGCCGAGCGCCGCGATCGAGAACTCGTTCAGGTCGCCGCTGACGATGATGCGTGTGCTTGTCGCGCCCAGCTGGTCGAGCTGCTCGCGCGCCTGCCGGGCTAGGACGCCGAGGTCGCCGGAGTCGATGCGGATTGCGCCGAGCGAGGGCCCCGCGACCTCGACCGCCGCGGCGATTCCGGCAGTGAGGTCGTAGGTGTCGACGAGCAGCGTCGTGTCGCTGCCGACCGCTGCGACCTGCCCGCGGAACGCTGCCGACTCGTCGTCGTGCAGCAGCGTGAATGCATGTGCGGCGGTGCCGGCCGTCGGCACGCCGTATCGCTCTCCCGCCGCGAGATTGGACGTAGAAGCGAATCCGGCCAGGTAGGCGGCGCGTGCCGCGGCGACCGCCGCCTCCTCGTGGGTGCGGCGCGAGCCCATCTCGATGACCGGCCGTCCCTCGGCCGCGCTCACCATGCGCGCCGCTGCCGATGCGATCGCCGAGTCGTGGTTGAGAACGGACAGCGCCAGCGTCTCGAGCACGACCGCTTCCGCGAATCCGCCCGACACAGTCAGCACGGGGGAGAACGGAAAGTACAGCTCTCCTTCGGGATAGCCATCGATGTCGCCGTGGAACCGATATCGGGTAAGGAACGCTGCCGCATGCTCGCCGACGACACCCGCGCGATGCAGCCGCTCGACTGTCGCCTCGTCGAACGTGAAGTCGCACACCGCATCGACCAGGCGCGCCGTGCCCGCCACCACGCCGTAACGACGCCCGTCAGGCAGCCGGCGTGCGAACACCTCGAACACGCACTGCCGCGCCGCCGTGCCGTCCCGCAGCGCGGCGTCGAGCATGGTCAGCTCGTAGCGGTCGGTCAGCAGTCCCGTGCTCACAGTCAGGGCACGTTTCCGGATTCGCGGCGCACGCGTCGGCTAGGCACGACGCGGTCCGGAAACCCCTGCCACGCCGGCGATGAGAAACCCGATCAACGTCAGGTACAGCCCTACTGCGCTGTGCTTGAAGACGCCGACGTCGCCGAGGACGTTGTTCGCCTTGTCCCAATAGTTGTTCAGCGCCAGCAGCGTGACAATGATGCC
Organism: Actinomycetota bacterium; assembly: GCA_046734315.1. Taxonomy (GTDB): domain Bacteria; phylum Actinomycetota; class Actinomycetes; order Mycobacteriales; family Jatrophihabitantaceae; genus DASXRA01. The sequence continues at coordinate 9,904 of JBKPQY010000050.1, forward strand.
GACGACGCCGGCCACGGGCGCGACGATCCGGAACGTCAGGGCCGCTGACCCGATCGGCAAGCTCGCCAGGAGTGCACTGACGACGACGAGCGCGAGCAGGACCCAGCCGAGCCAGCCGAAATATGCCTTCGGAAAGGCAGGTGCGCCCGGTTGGTTGAGGCTCTTGTGGATGTCGTTGAACTTGATGTCCCGTCCGATGATGCGGTACCACGCGAGCGCGGTGAAGCTGACGATCAGCAGGGCCGCACCGACCGCTGCGCCGATCAGCCCGATCACGCCGACCGTCTCGCGGCGGCGGGCGCCCCATGTCTGTTGTGGATAGCTGTAACCGCCTTGCTGATAGCCGGCGTCCTGGTAGCCCCCGTGCTGGTAACCCCCCTGCTGGTAGCCACCCTGCGGTGGATAGCCCTGGTAGCCGCCCTGTTGGTAACCCTCGTGCCCGGCGTATCCGGGCTGACCCTGCTGCGGGTAGCTCGCGCCGCCGGGATATCCGCCCCACTGCGGCTGCCCACCGGGCTGGTTGCCCGATTGAGGGTTGTATGGCCCACTCATGGCGCAAGACGGTAGTGGAGCCGCATGCCCGTGTCATCGGCCTAACGGGCAGGCGCGCCCGCCCGACACGGGGTCGTGACCGGACCGTGACCGTGCCACCATGGACGAATGCCAGGCATGCTGTCCCTACCGCAGAACACTGCGGGCCAGACGCTGCCCGCAGAGGACATCAGGACCTCGGTCGAGCCCGATCGACCGTGGATCACGATCGTCTGGAACGACCCCGTGAACCTGATGAGCTACGTGACCCACGTGTTCATGACCGTGTTCGGCTATCCGAAGCCGAAAGCCGAGAAGCTCATGCTGGACGTGCACCATCGCGGCAAGGCCATCGTCTCGAGCGGCACTCGCGAGCGTATGGAACTCGACGTCAACACCCTGCACGGTTACGGCCTGTGGGCCACCCTCGAGCAGCAGGACTAGCAATGAGCAGGATGCAAGGAAACGCAACCACGGACAACGTGACCACCGGGCGATGAGCGCTCGCGCGAAGAGCCCCGCCGGCCGCGACGCGGCCCGCGCCAACGGCGCGGAGCGGCGCTCGAGACGGGCCCGAGCGAAGCGAGCGGTCCGGATCGAACGACGCGAAGGCGGGGATTAACCAGTGCGGGTCTCGCGCCGGCGAGGGCATGCGCGCATCCGACTCGAAGCGGTCGAGTCGGGGCTGCTCGGCACTCTGTTCGACGACCTCCAGGGAGCGCTCGTAACATTGCCCGACGACGACCCGGTGCGGCAGCGGCTGTTCCCGTCGGGCTACCGGGACGACGAGCGGGCGGAGGCGGAGTTTCGCGCGCTGACGGAGGATTCGCTACGCGACACAAAAGCCGAACGGCTGGGAGAGTGCCGGGCGGAGCTGCCCTCGGGCGAAGGCGACATCGACCTCGATGACGGTGCGGCGCAGCGCTGGCTCACCGTCCTGACCGATCTGCGCCTTGCCATCGGCACCCGGCTGTCCGTCACCGAGGACGACGACCCGACCATCGACCCGGCCGACCCGGATGCGCAGCTGCGGGCGATCTACCAGTGGCTCACGACACTGCAGGACTCACTCGTCCACGCCGTGATGCGCGGCTGAGTACCGTGATGCCGTGCTGACGATCGACCGGGCGATCCGTGACGCCATCGTGGCGCACGCCCGTCGCGACCACCCCGATGAGGCGTGCGGCGTCGTCGCCGGGGCGCAGGGCAGCGACCGCCCGACCCGGCACATACCGATGCTCAATGCCGAGCGTTCGCCGACGTTCTACCGTTTCGACTCGATAGAGCAGCTCAAGGTGTGGCGCGAGATGGACGAGCAGAATGAGGAGCCGGTTGTCATCTACCACTCGCACACGGCCACCGAGGCGTATCCGTCGCGCACTGACCTCTCCTACGCCTCCGAGCCGAACGCTCACTATGTGCTGGTTTCGACCCGGGCGGAAGATGAGACCGAGTTCCGGTCGTTCCGTATTGTCGACGGCGAGGTGACCGAGGAGCCGGTCACGGTGGTGGAGTCTCATGCGTGACGTGACGATCGAACGGGTGCTACTCGGGCACCGTCGTGCCGACGTCGACTACGACTGTCGCTGATCGATCCCACGATCCGTTACCGACTTCCAAGGGAGCAGACTTCTCTCATGGCCATCGAGGTCAAGATTCCGACGATCCTGCGCAGCTACACCGACGGCGCGAAGTCCATCGCGGGCAAGGGTGACACGCTTGCCGA
>JBKPQY010000051.1:0-10998 GCA_046734315.1 Actinomycetota bacterium
TACGACGAGCTGCCGTACTTCTACACGGACCAGTACGACCTCGGCATGGAGTACGTCGGCCTCGCCCAGGACTACGCGGAGGTCGTGTTCCGCGCAGACCCGGCAACGCGCGAGTTCATCGCATTCTGGCTCGACCGCGACCAGCGCGTTGTCGCCGGCATGAATGTCAACGTCTGGGACGTCGTCGAGCCGATCAAGGCGCTGATCGCATCACAGGCGCCCGTCGACCCGAAGCGGCTCGCCGACCCGGACGTCCCCCTCGACGACGTGGCGAACATTTCGGCGTGATCTTGGACTTGCGGTGGCTATTCGACCACAAGTCCAAGATCATCGGACCTCAGGGCTGGGACACTGAGACACGTGCCCACCCACGACGTCTTCAACGTCCCCCCGCCGCTGACCGGCAACGCGTTCACCACCGATCCGTCGCTGCGCCTGCCCGACCTCGTCGACACGGACGTCAAGGCGCTGGTCGCGCTCGGCGAGCTTGCCGGCAGCGAGCAGGCCGGCGAGTGGGGACGCCTCGCAAACGCCTTCCCGCCGGTGCTGCGAACCCACGATCGGTACGGGCACCGGATCGACGAAGTCGAGTTCCACCCCGCCTGGCATTCGCTCATGACGGTGGCCGTCGAGAACGGCATGCACGGCGCGCCGTGGCGCGACGGCAACCACCTGGCGCGCGCCGCGAAGTTCTACGTGTGGGCCCAGGTCGAGGCCGGGCACGGCTGCCCGGTGTCGATGACGTACGCGGTCGTGCCGGCGCTGCGCCACGCGCCGGAACTTGCAGCGCGCTACGAGCCGCTGCTCGCAGCTACGTCGTACGACTTCGGGTTACGCGCGCCGCTGTCCAAGACGGGGCTGCTCGCCGGCATGGCCATGACCGAGAAGCAGGGCGGCTCGGACGTCCGCGCCAACACGACGCGCGCCCTTCCTGCGGGGGATCACTACTTGATCACCGGGCACAAGTGGTTCTGCTCGGCGCCCATGTGCGACCTGTTCCTCGTGCTGGCGCAGGCACGGGAAGACCAGCACGGGCTTTCTTGTTTTCTTGTGCCACGCGTGCTGCCCGATGGCGTGCGCAACACGTTCCTGATCCAGCGGCTCAAGGACAAGTTGGGCAACCGCTCGAACGCCTCGTCCGAGGTGGAGTTCGACGGCACGGTCGGCTGGCTGATCGGGGCCGAGGGGGCCGGCGTCCGCACCATCCTCGACATGGTCACGATGACCCGGCTCGACTGCGTGATCGGCAGCGCGGCCGGACAGCGCGCAGCGCTGCGCCACGCTTCCCACTACGCGCGACACCGGTCGGCGTTCGGGCGCCCGCTGATCGCGCAACCGCTGATGCGCGAGGTGCTGGCCGACCTAGCCGTCGACCAGGCTGCGTCGACGGCGCTGTGGACGCGCATCGCCCGTGGCATCGATGCCGGCGAGGCGCGGTTCGTGCGGCTGGCCGTGGCGGCGGCGAAGTTCTGGGTGTGCAAGCGCACTCCGGCGTTCGTCAGCGAGGCGCTGGAATGCCTCGGCGGCAACGGTTACGTCGAGGAGAGCGGGATGCCGCGGCTGTTCCGGGAGTCACCGCTGAACGGCATATGGGAAGGCTCAGGCAACGTCATCGCGCTGGACGTGCTGCGCGCCGTGCACCGCGATCCGGAAAGCCTGGCCGCCGTGCTCGCGGAGCTGGACGTCGGCGCCGACTCGCGGCTCGACGCCGCGATCACGTCACTCCGGGCGACGCTCGACGGCGCTGACGAGTCCGGCGCCCGGGCGCTCGCGAGCCAGCTCGCCCGCTGCCTCGCGGCATCGCTTCTGGTACGACACGCTGCCGGCCCGGTGGCCGAGCGCTTCCTGGCGCAGCGGCTGGCCGAGCCGGCAAGCGGCGGGTACGGCGAATCGCCCGGGCCGGAGACCGACCCCGTGCTCGCGCGATTCGCGGACTGAGATATGCGACTCGCAGACTGAGATGTGGTAAGGGCTTGACGTGCGCAAGATCGACTGTATTGTCCTCAGGGAACCGGCCCGGTTACGCATGGGATTCAGAACCAAACTCAGAGCGCGCGCTCCGGCACGCACGCTGCGGCGGTCCATGTCAGCCGGCGGCGCGGAGGAACCCCCGACCCTGCGCACCGCAATTGCCGGTCCGGCGGATCCCCGGCGCACGCCGCCGGGGATCTGTCAGGCTCAGGCGTCTTCCGTGTCGTCCGAATCCTCGGCCTTCGCCGATGGCCGCTTGATCACAACCTTGCCCGACTCGAGGTCGATGCGCTTGCCGCCGGACGAGTCGCCGATCTCTTCACGGGTCGACTGCAGCCGCCGCTTCTCCTCGTCCATGTGCCGCTTGGCCGGATTGAAGAGCGTGTCGAGCCCCCACTGCGTCATGACGCGCCCCTCACTTCCGGTGTCATAGTTCGAGGTTACGTCGTGCGAGCGCATTCCGCCGCACCGCCTTGGCCAGTCGTGACTGCCTATGGCCGGATGTGCGGTGATTGCGGGCTTCGCCGGTTACTGCTTCGAATAGGCGAAGGGACGCACGACGATGACCACGCGATCGGGTGAATCCGCCGGTGGAGACGGCTGCTCGCGGCCGTACCGAGTCGCCAGCTCGACGTAGAACGCGCCAGTGGGATCGGGTTCGACGCCCTCCACTGTGCCCCGTGCCTGGAGGTAGCGGTATGGCTGGTCCGGATCGGCCACTGACAGCGCCACGTGCGGGTTGTGCTCGATGTTGCGCAGCTTCGCTCGGCGCGTGGTGTGGGTGAACCGCAGCAGCTCGCCGTCCCAGGAGAACCACATCGGAGTCACGGCGGGGTTGCCGTCGGGCCGCACGGTCGCCAGGTGGCCGATCAGCGGGCGGGTCAACAGGTCTTCGTAGCCGTCGGGGAGCTCAGTCACATTTGTGGACAACGCGACGTCGCGAGGCTCCGATTCCCGTGCGGGGCTGATGGTCGGCCTACTGGCAACCGACGAGCTCCATAGCGGGCCGCCCCGCTGAGGGTCACCGGGGGGCTCGCTGACACCGGCTGATGCACACGCGGCCGGCCCGGCAATATGGGCGCATGTCAGATCGCGTCTCGCGACTCGCCGAGGTCCGCGCATCCACGTCTGCGTTGCTCGTCGGCCTCGACGCCGAACGCTGGACCGACGCCGACGCGCGAGCGCCGTCGATGCTCCCGGGATGGACACGCGGTCACGTGCTCACCCATATCGCGCGCAACGCCGACGGCATTGGCGCCACGCTGGCCGGCGCGCTGCGCGGCGAGGTCGTGGTGCGCTACCCGCAAGGCGACGCCGGCCGTGACGCCGACATCGAGGCCGGGGCGGGGCGCGGTGCGATCGAGCTGATAGGCGACGTCCATGACTCGGCCGATCGGCTGGATCGGGTGATCGGCGCCGTGGCGGACGCGTCCGCCTGGGACCTGCCGACCGATAACGGCCGCCCGGCGCACAGTTGGCTCCGTGCCCGCTGGCGCGAGGTCGAGATCCACCGCGCTGATCTGCGCGGAGCGTACGGCGCAGCCGACTGGCCGGCCACGTTCGTCGGCTACCTGCTACCCCGGCTGGCCGCCGAGGTCGGCAACCGGGCGGCCCGGCCGCTTCGGATCGAGGTCGCGCACGAGGGCTCCACCACAACCGACCACGGCGGCAGCGTCTGGGCGTCGGGCGGCGCCGATGGGGTCACAGTTCGCGGGCCGGACTGGGCGCTGCTTGCCTGGCTCACGGGCCGCCCATCGCTCGCCGAAGGGCGGCTCAGCACCACGCCGGAGCTCTCGCCCTGGCGCTAGCTCACGCGGCGCGCTGCGGCGAGGTTGCGGGCGCACAGCGGCGGAGCGGGGCGCCGGTCCGTATCGCCGCGGCAGGAATTGGCGGGGACAATCCACCTCGTGACGGAGCAGCCAGAGCTCGGCGAGATCGAGTGGCTGGACGGCGGCCCGCCAGAGCGACCGGACGCCGGCCGGAGCGGCGGCCCCTGGCGCTGGTACGCGCTCGGGTTTGCCGCGCTCGCCGTCGTGGCGCTCGTGGTCGCGGTCGAGCGCCGACCGTCACACAGGGCCGCGGCGCCGGCAACGACCGCCTCGACGCCGACAAGTGTGCCGGCTGCCCGTCCGGAGACGCCGCCGTTGATCACCGGGCCGACACCGAGCCCGCGGCCGATCACGGTGACGAACCTCGGGCGGCCGTTGCTTTCCGTACCACGCAGCTGGGAGCTGTACGCACGTGACCCCGACGCGGTACTACGCATCCAGCTCGCTACCGGCCGCGTCGTCCGCACCGAGATGCCCGCCGTGCTCAGCAACGGCCCGATGGCGTTCCTGGCCGGCCCGCGACAGGTGATCGTCAAGGCCTGGCAGGGCGGCGGCGTCGTCATCCGTGACGGCCAGCCGGCCCGCGAACTGTACGGCGTGCTGGCGGGTTTCGGCCCGATCCTGCCGGGGCCCGAGCCGGGGCAGCTGTGGGTCGCACCGCCCAGCGGCGCGAACGACCCCCAGCGAATGGATCTGGTCGGTTTCGACGGCCGGCGCAGCGAACTGATCAGCGTCCCGGTCAGCGGCATGCCGACCTCTGACGGTGCCGGCTACCTGCTGAGCTATCTGACCGGCGGCATCTACGACGCGCGGCCCGGGTCACTGCACCGCGTCACGACCGGCGCGCTACTGGCGATCGGCCCGACGCGGTGGCTGACCGAGGAGTGCGACGAGCAGCACCACTGCACGATGGATGTGGTCGACCGCAGCACGGACGTGCATCGTGTGCTCGGCCCGGGCTCGGACTCCGACGCCCCGGCCGGCAACATCGCTCCGGACGGCAGCACGGCGGCGGTGCTGCACGGCTCGGAGCCGCTGATGCTCTCCATGCTCGACCTCGCCACGGGCATCGAGCACCACACCGACGTGGAGATCGATCGTGACGACGCCTACGCGGGCGCCTCGATGGCCTGGACGCCGGACGGCCGTCGGCTGATCGTCGCCGATGCACAAGGGCACCTCGTCGTCGTCGACCACGCCGGTCATTCCCGAGTGCTGACGAACCGGATCACGCGGATCAGTCAGCTGACGCTACGCGCCGGTTAGCGAAACGCTCCGCCACGTGTCTCTTGCACGAGCCCTCATCGCAGCAGCGCGCAGGCTTCCACGTCGCTGACCTGACGGAAGTCGTCGTAATACATGCCGACGGCGCCGAGGCGTTTGGGAACGTACACGACCACGACGTCGTCCGCCTCCAACGCCAACTGCGCGACGGCTTGCCAGGACGCAACCGGCGCGGCGACGATGACCTTGCCGGCGGTCTTGCGGGCGGCGGCCACCGCGGCGCGCATCGTCGCGCCGGTGGCCAAGCCGTCATCGACGAGGATGGCGGTGCGGCCCGAGAGATCCGGCGGCGGCCGGTCGCCTCGGTACGCCGTCTCGCGACGGCGCAGCTCCTCCAGCTCCTGCTCGGTGATCGCGTCGATCTCGTCCTGACCGATCTCGGGTGCGCCGGCCAGCACGTCGGCGTTGAAGACGCGCACGCCACCGGTCGCGACGGCGCCCATCGCCAGCTCGGGATAGCCGGGGACACCGAGCTTGCGGACCGAGAACATGTCCAGCGGCGCCTTGATCGCGGCCGCCACCTCCGCCGCCACGGGCAATCCGCCGCGGGGCAGTCCGAGCACGACGGCGTCTGGGCCGGCGTCTCGCTCGGCGAGCAGCGCACCGAGCTCGCGGCCGGCCGCGGCACGATCCGCGAATCGGGCCGTAGCGTCGCCTCCTTCGCTCGCCTCCATGCTGGTCGCGGCTGATCGATACCGCAATGAGGAGCCAGTCACCCTACTCCGGGATCAGCCGGTGCGGTCGATCACCCGCTCGGTGAGCGCCTCGAACCCGCTGCGGGCTGGGCTGTCCGGCAGGTCGGCGAGCATTCCGCGTGCCGACTCGGCGTAGCGCGTGAGCATGGCCCGCGCTTCGTCGAGGGCGGTCGACGAGCGCAGCAGGGACAGCGCCTCGGCGTGCTCGGCGTCATCCAGGAGTGGGTGTGACACGAGCGTTCGCAGCCGGGACGACGATGTCGACGAACGCAGCGCGTACAGCACCGGAAGTGTCGGGACGCCTTCGCGCAGGTCGGTGCCCGGCGTCTTGCCGGATTCCGCGGAGTCCGACGCGATGTCGAGGATGTCATCGGAGATCTGGAACGCCACTCCGATCCGTTCCCCGAAGCGGCGCAGCGTGTCCACAGTGGACGGTTCGACGCCGGCGAAGCGCGCCCCGAACTCCGCCGAAGTCGCGATCAGCGAGCCCGTCTTCTCGGCGAGGACGCCCAGGTAGTGCTCGATCGGGTCGTCACCCGGGCCGGGACCTACCGTCTCCCGGATCTGACCGGTGACCAGCCGCTCGAAGGTCCGGGCCTGCAACCGCACCGCCGCTGGGCCTAGGTCGGCGAGGATGTCGGACGCGCGCGCGAACAGGAAGTCGCCGGTGAGGATCGCGATCGTGTTGTCCCACCGGGCATTCGGCGACGGCGCGCCACGCCGTACCCGCGCCTCGTCCATGACGTCGTCGTGGTACAGCGTGGCCAGGTGGGTCAGTTCGACGACGACCGCCGCGGATATGACGTCTGGCGCAGAGGCGTCCCCGAAATGCGCCGCCAGCACCGTCATCAGCGGCCGGAATCTCTTGCCGCCCGCGTCGACCAGATAGCGCGCCGCCTCAGCGATGAACGCGTCGTCTGCCCGCACGGCGTCCCGCAGCCTGACCTCGACGGCGTCGAGGCCGGATCGCACCGACGCCTCGAGGCGGGCGTCGGCGAAGTCGACCCCGATCGAAGACGTCACCCGCGAAGTCTCGCCGCGTGCGAAGCCAGCTCGAGCACCGGTTGCGGAAACACGCCGAGCACGATCGTCACGAGCGTGCCGAGCGTCAGCGCAAACGTCGTGGCAGGCGACGGGATCGCGATTGTCGGCGCATTCTCCGGGGGCTCGGCGAAGAACATCAGCACGACGATACGCAGGTAGTAGAACGCTGCCACGGCCGACGCGATCAGCGCGATCACGACGAGCGGCGCGGAATCGTGGTACCCGGCACGGAACACCGTGAACTTTCCGATGAAGCCTGCCGTGAGCGGGATGCCGGCCATCGACATCAGCAGGATGGTCATGACGATTGCGACGACCGGGCTCTTGCGCGCCAGCCCGGACCATTGCGAGAGGTGCGTCGCCTCCCCGTCGGGATCGCGGACCAGCGTGACCAGCCCGAACGCGGCAACGGTCGCGAAGCCGTACGTGATCAGGTAGAACAGCGTGCTGGACACCCCGTCCTTCGTCAGCGCGATAAGGCCGACGAGAATGAAGCCCGCGTGCGCGATAGACGAGTACGCGAGGATGCGCTTCACGTCCGTCTGCGTCAGGCCGAAGATCGCACCGACCGCCATGGACGTGATGGCGACCGCCCACATGACCGGGCGCCAGTCCCAGTGCGTGTTCGAGAAGCCGACGTACAGCACGCGCAGGATCGCACCGAACGCGGCGATCTTCGTGCACGACGCCATGAACGCGGTGACGGCGGTCGGCGAGCCCTGATAGACGTCGGGGGTCCAACTGTGGAAGGGCGCGACGCCCGCCTTGAACAGCAGCCCCACCACGAGCAACGCCAGGCCGAGGTAGAGCAGCACGTCCGAGCGCGTCGACGTCTGCGCCGCGGTCAGGATGGCGGGCAGGTCGACGGAGTTGGCGTATCCGTACAGCAAGGCCAGCCCGTACAGGAAGAACGCCGACGCGAACGCGCCGAGCAGGAAGTATTTGAGTGCGGCCTCTTGTGACAGCAGCCGGCGCCGCCGAGCCATACCAGCCATCATGTACAGCGGCAGGGACAGCACCTCGAGAGCCACGAACATCAGCAGCAGGTTGTTGGCGATCGGGAAGATCAGCATGCCCGCCACGGCGAAGAGGGCGAACGGAAAGACCTCGGTCTGGACGCGATCGGTGCGCTGTAGCTCGCGGTCCCGCGGCGACCCGATGACGACGGCCGCCTGCGCCACGATCGGGCTGCCCTCGACCGCACGTTCGGCGATCAGGAGTACGGACGTGATCGCGAGCAGCAGGATCGAGCCCTGGATGAACAGGCCGACGCCGTCTACTGCCAGCGCTCCTCCGACGGTGGTTTCCGACGTACCGTGCAGGAGGAACACCGCGATCAGTGCCCCCAGGAGGCTGGCGACGGTGAGCGGCACCTGTACCGCGAAGCGGTCGTCGCGCGGCACGAACGCCTCGACCAGTACGGCCAGGCAGGCAGCTCCGAGCACGATGAAGATCGGCCACAGCGCGTGGTACGAAATCGACGGCGCCTGCACGGCGGCCTGAGCAGCAAGCATCACCGCCCACCTCCGATCGCCGTACCGGACGCCGGAGTCGGGTCGGTCTGGTGGACGTCTTGGAGTGTGGCCCTGACGGCCGGGTTGATCACATCGATCACCGGCTTGGGATAGATGCCGAGGAACAGGATGATCGCGATGAGCGGCCCGACGGCGAATGCCTCGCGCACGTTGAGGTCGCGGAACCTGCGGACCTTGTCGAGGACCGTGCCGGTCATGGTGCGCTGGTACAGCCACAACACGTAGATCGCCGCGAGGATGATGCCGGCCGTGCCGAGGATTGCCAGACCCTTGTGCCTGGTGAACGTCCCGACGAGGACGAGGAATTCACTCACGAACGTTGACAGGCCGGGCAGTGCCAATGAGGACAGGACAGCGACCAGGAATACTCCGGCGAGCCACGGCGTGACCTTCGACGTGCCGCCGTAGTCGGCGACGTTGCGGCTCTTGCCACGGGCAATGAGCAGCCCGACGATCAGGAACAGCATGCCGGTGGAGAAGCCGTGGTTGACCATGTACAGCACGGCCCCGGTTCCGCCCTGGGATGTGAACGCGAAGATACCCAGGCCGATGAAGCCGAAGTGGGCCACTGACGTGTACGCGACGAGGCGCTTCATGTCGCGCTGACCGATTGCCAGGAATGCTGCATACAGGATGCCGATTACCGACAGGATCAGGACGGTCGGGGCGAAGTACCGAGACGCGGCCGGGAACAGTGGTAAGCAGTAGCGCAGGAATCCGAACGTGCCGACCTTGTCGAGCACGCCCACGAGCAGCGCCGCGCCGCCGGCCGGCGCCTCGGCCCCGGCGTCAGGCAGCCAGGTGTGGAAGGGCACGAGAGGCGCCTTGATCGCGAACGCGATGAAGAAACCGAGGAACAGCCATTTCTGCGTGGCGTTGTCGGGGATCGAGCCGATCAGCTCCGTGAACGAGAACGTCCCCTTGCCGGCTGTGATGTACAGCCCGATCACCGCGGCCAGCATCAAGAGCCCGCCGAACAGCGAGTACAAGAAGAACTTCATCGCGGCGTATTGCCGCCGAGGTCCGCCGAAGCTGCCGATGATGAAGTACATCGGCACGAGCATCGCCTCGAAGAAGACGTAGAAGAGGAAGACGTCCAGCGCGGTGAACACACCGATCATGAAGAACTGGAGGAGTAGCAGCAGGGCGAAGTACGTCTTGACGCTGCGCCGCGGCTGCAACGTCTCCTCGGCGTCGCGGCGGCTGTCGAACGAGTTCCACGACGCGAGCACAACCGCCGGCACGAGGATCACGGACATCAGCACCAGGACGAGGGCGATGCCGTCGACTCCGAAGGCGAGGTGCACACCCAGCGCCTTGATCCACGTCCAGCTACCGACGAACTGGAACCGGGCGCCGGTCGTGTCGAAATTGACGGCGACGATGATCGTGTAGATAGCGATGGCCAGGGTCAAAGCCAGCGTGACTTGCTTGGCCAGCTTGGGATCCTGCTTGGGCAGGGCGAACACGATCAGCGAGCCGATCAGCGGCAGGAGCACGAGGATGAGCAGGACAGGATTGTGCATGTCGTCAGCGCACCCCCCGCACCGCGGCCGGGCCGGTCATCTCATCAGCGGCGGCGCTCATCCGAACCTCACCGCGAGCAGGACGGCTACCACAGCGACGGCGCCCGCCAGCATCGACAGCGCGTAACTGCGGACGAACCCGGTTTGCAGCCTGCGCAATCGGCCCGATCCGCCGCCCAACGCAGCGGCCAGCCCGTTGACTACGCCGGCAACTCCCTTGCTGTCGAAGTACACCAGGGCCCGGGTCAGCCAGAGTCCGGGACGCTCGAAGACTGCCTCGTTGAACGGGTCCTCGTAGAGGTTCTTGCGAGCGGCGATCGTGATGGGGGAGACGCTTACCGGCTGGGTCACCGGTACCGGGCGCGTGCCGAACACCATCCAGGCACCGCCCACCCCGAGTGCCACCACCAGCAGCGTCAGGATGGTGAGCACCACCGGCGACACCGTGTGCACGCCCTCCTCGACGCTCGGGCCTACCGACGGCGTCAGCCAGTGCTGCAGCCCGCCACCGAAGATCATCAGGTAGCCGCCGACCAGCGACAGCACGCCCACCACGATCATCGGCCATGTCATGATCCGCGGCGACTCATGCGGGTGGACGTCGTCCTCCCAGCGCCGTTCACTGTGGAACGTCATCACCAGCGCCCGCGTCATGTAGAACGCGGTGATGCCTGCGCCGACCAGGGCGGCGACGCCGAGGATCCATCCGGACGTGCCGCCCTTGTCGAGCGCCGCTTCGATGATCTTGTCCTTGGTCCAGAAACCGGTGGCGAGCGGGAAGCCGATGATCGCCAGGTATCCGGCGACGAACACCAGATAGGTGATCGGCATGACCGAAGCGAGGCCGCCGAGGCGGCGCATGTTGATGCGGTCGTTCATGGCGTGCATTACCGACCCGGCGGAGAGGAACAGCGCGGCCTTGAAGAAGCCGTGGGGGTGGTGGTGCATGATGCCGATCGCGTACACGCCCGGGCCGAGGCCGACCGCGAGGAACATGTACCCGATCTGGCTGACCGTCGACCAGGCGAGCACACGTTTCAGGTCGTCCTGCGCGCATCCGCATATGCACCCGTACAGCAGCGTGATCGCCCCGACGATGACCACGGCGGTGCGC
>JBKPQY010000052.1:0-18091 GCA_046734315.1 Actinomycetota bacterium
CAGCCAGCGCAGCGCGGGCCGGCCGACCAACAGCGCGCCCTCGCCGAGTGGCGCGACCGCCAGTTCGGTGCCGAGGCCGGACCAGTCGCGCGGCGCCCACGGCTCGTGCGCGTCGAGCAGCCGAGCAGGACGCGGCGGCCACCACGGCACGGGCAGCTCCGCGAGTTCGGGCGCACCGGCGCTGCGCGCGACCACCCGGGACAGGCCGTCGGCGGGCGATTCGAGCACGATCGACCAGCCGGGACGGAAGATGCGGGCCACCCCGTCGCTGAGCACCTGCAGTGGGTCGTCCGGCCCGGCGGCGAGCTCGTCGAGCACCTCGAGCTCGCGGTGCGGGTCCATCGTGCCGGCGTAGGGACGGATCGACTCGACGCGCACTCCCGGCACCGAGCGCGCAGCGGTCACCAGCGAGTCCGCCAGCCGGTCAGCCGGCAGATCCACGACCAGGTCGTCGACCGCGTGGTCGGCCGAGCGTTCGATCACGTCCACGGAGAGGATGTCCGCCCCGGCCCCACCGAGCGCGGTGGCCACCGCGCCGAGCGCTCCTGGCCGGTCGGGCAGCACCACGCGCAGCAGGTAGGACATGTGATCAGCTTCCCCTTTTGGTGTGTCCGGCGGGTTAAGCAGCCCAAGCGCGGGCCCGAATCCGTGCGACCGTTCCGTGGCGTGGCTCGTAGACTCGCCCATCGTGCCGAACGATTCGCCGAGAAACATCAGCCGAGCCGAGGTGGCGCATCTCGCCCGCCTCGCCCGCCTTGCCGTCACCGACGAGGAACTCGACGTCTTCGCAGGTCAGCTCGACGTCATCCTCGGCGCGGTCGCACGGGTCGGCGAGGTCGCAGCTCCCGACATCCCGCCGACCTCGCACGCGGTGCCGATGACCAACGTGCTGCGTCCTGACGAGTTGCGGCCCTGCCTGCCCCGCGAGGCAGTACTGGCGGCCGCGCCGGACGTCGAGGACGGCAAGTTCCGGGTCCCCCGAATTCTGAGCGAGGAAGCGTGAGCGCCGAGCTGATCAGGTCGACGGCAACCGAGCTTGCCGCGCTGATCGCTGCCGGTGAGGTGTCCGCCGTCGAGGTGGCGCAGGCGCACCTGGACCGGATCGCCGAGGTCGATGACCAGGTGCACGCGTTTCTTCACGTGGACGCCGACGGGGCGCTGCGCGCGGCCGGGGCGGTCGACGAGCGCCGCGCCGGCGGCGAAGCGCTCGGCCCCCTGGCCGGGGTGCCGCTCGCCATGAAGGACATCGTGGTGACCGAGGGGTTGCCGACCACGGCCGGCTCGAAGATCCTCGAAGGCTGGGTGCCGCCCTACGATGCGACGATCAGCCGTCGCATCAAGGACGCCGGCGTCGTCATGCTCGGCAAGACCAACATGGACGAGTTCGCGATGGGATCGTCCACCGAGAACTCGGCGTTCGGCCCGACGCACAATCCGTGGGATCTGGCGCGTGTGCCGGGCGGTTCGGGTGGCGGATCGGCCGCTGCGCTTGCCGCATACGAGGCTCCGCTCGCGATCGGAACCGACACGGGTGGCTCGATCCGGCAACCGGCCGCCGTCACCGGGACGGTCGGAGCCAAGCCGACGTACGGCGGCGTATCGCGATACGGGCTGATCGCGCTCGCGTCGTCCCTCGACCAGGCCGGGCCGTGCGCCCGGACGGTGCTCGACGCGGCGCTGCTGCACGACGTCATCGCCGGCCACGATCCGTGCGACTCGACGTCGATCGCGGGGCCGGTGCCGCCCGTTGTCGCAGCCGCCCGTGAAGGGGCGCGCGCCGACCTGGCGGGCGTGCGGGTGGGCGTCGTTCGCGAGCTGGGCGGTGCGGGCTACCAGCCCGGAGTGCTCACCGCGTTCCACGACGCCGTCGAGACACTGCGCAAACTCGGTGCCGACGTGGTCGAGGTGAGCTGCCCGCACTTCGACTATGCGCTGGCCGCCTACTACCTGATCCTGCCGAGTGAGTGCTCGTCCAACCTCGCCCGGTACGACGCCGTGCGCTACGGGCTGCGGGTCGCCGACGACGGCGTCCATCCGCTGGAGGAGGTCATGTCGCTGACCCGGGAGGCGGGCTTCGGCCCCGAGGTGAAACGCCGGGTCATGATCGGCACGTACGCGCTCTCGGCCGGCTACTACGACGCGTACTACGGGCAGGCCCAGAAGGTGCGTACCCTGATCGCGCGTGACTTCGCGACGGCGTTCGAGCAGGCCGACGTGCTGGTGTCCCCGTCGACGCCGTTCGTGGCCTTCGGTATCGGTGAACGAGTCGACGATCCGATGGCGATGTACGTGAACGACCTGTGCACGTTGCCCGCGTCGCTGGCCGGCACGCCGGCGATCTCCGTGCCGTGCGGGCTCTCCGAAGGGTTGCCCGTCGGGCTGCAGGTCATGGCACCTGCCCAGGGCGATGACCGTTGTTACCGAGTGGCGGCGGCGTACGAAGCGGCGGTCGAGCGGATCACGCCACCTGTGGGGGTGCTCGCATGACATACGAGGACGTACTGGAGCGGTACGAGCCGGTGATCGGGCTCGAGACACACGTCGAGCTGGGCACCGTGTCGAAGATGTTCTGCGGCTGCTCCACGGCCTTCGGCGCCGAGCCGAACACGCAGGTGTGCCCGGTGTGCCTAGGGCTTCCGGGCAGCCTGCCGGTGGCGAACGAGAAGGCGATCGAGTCGACGGTACGCATCGGTCTGGCGCTCAACTGCACGATCGCCGAGTGGTGCCGGTTCGCGCGCAAGAACTACTTCTACCCGGACATGCCGAAGAACTATCAGATCTCGCAGTACGACGAACCCCTTTGCGTCAATGGGTATCTCGACGTCGACGTAAATGGTCAGTCTTACCGGGTAGGCATCGAGCGCGTGCACCTCGAGGAGGACACCGGCAAGAACACCCACGTCGGGCGCAGCGGGCGGATTCACGGTGCCGACTACTCGCTGGTCGACTACAACCGGGCCGGTATC
This sequence comes from Actinomycetota bacterium, assembly GCA_046734315.1. GTDB lineage: Bacteria > Actinomycetota > Actinomycetes > Mycobacteriales > Jatrophihabitantaceae > DASXRA01. Next base: position 2,967 of record JBKPQY010000052.1, read on the forward strand.
CCGCTCGTCGAAATCGTGACCAAGCCGGTGACCGGGACCGGGGCGCTCGCACCTGAGGTGGCGCGCGCCTACGTGACCGAGCTGCGCGACATCCTGCGCACACTCGACGTCAGCGACGTGCGCATGGAACAGGGCAGCCTGCGCTGTGACGTCAACACCTCGCTGCACCCCGTCGGCGCCACGGATTGGGGCACGCGCACCGAGACCAAGAACGTCAACTCGTTGCGGTCGGTCGAACGCGCCGTCCGTTCGGAGATGCTGCGCCAGGCGGAGATCCTCGACGCCGGCGGCAAGATCACCCAGGAAACGCGGCACTTCATCGAGACAACCGGCGATACCCGCCCCGGTCGTAGCAAAGAGGAAGCCACCGACTATCGATACTTCCCGGAGCCCGACCTGGTTCCGCTTACTCCGGACCCGGCGTGGGTCGCGCAGCTGGGCGGGACGCTGCCTGAGCTGCCGGCCGTCCGGCGAGCGCGCACCCGCGAGACGCTCGGCATCTCTGCCGATGACATGCGGCAGATGGCCAATGCCGGCGTGGTCGACGTTGTCGGCGCCACCGTCGATGCGGGTGCACCGGTCGGTGAGGCGCGCAACTGGTGGCTGGGCTATCTGGCGCAGAAGGCGAACGAGCGCGAGGTGGACGCCGCCGACCTCGGAATCACCCCGGCGCAGGTGGCACGCATCGTGGCGCTCGTCGGCGACGGCACGCTGTCCGTCGCGCTCGGGCGGCAGGTGGTCGACGCCGTGCTCGACACGGGCGCTGACGTCGATGCCGTGGTGGCCGAGCGGGGATTGCAGGTCGTCTCCGACACAGACGTCCTGGCCAAGGCCGCGGACGAGGCGATCGCCGCCAATCCCGACGTTGCCGAGAAGGTCCGTGGCGGCAAGGTCAACGCTGTCGGCCCGCTGATCGGCGCGGTGCGCAAGGCGACGGGCGGCCAGGCCGACGCGGCCACGGTGCGTGCCATCCTGTTGGAGAAGCTAGGAGCGCAGTGATCGGGATGCAGGAGGCCGATACGGCCGCCCGCTACCGGCGCTTCGCAGAGGTCGAGGTCCGCCCGTACTCCCCGAGCTACGAGAGGCTGTGTCTCGGTGTCGCGGGCGACGCGACGCTGCTCGCCCGGCTGGCGGAGTTGCCGGCGCCGAAGCGTCAGCCCAACCTGTTGCTCGCCGCCGTGCGGTACCTCGACGGCCCGGTGGGCTCGTATCCCGCGTTTCGCGAGTTCGTGCTCAGCCGGTGGAGCGACGTGGCCACGACGATGCTGGCGCGGCGCACCCAGACGAACGAGCCGGGCCGGTGCGCCCCGCTGCTGCCCGTGCTCGCCGCGCTGCCGCAACCCCTGGCGTTGATCGAGGTGGGCGCATCCGCCGGCCTGTGCCTCTACCCGGACCGCTACGCCTACCGCTACACGCTCGGCGACCTGGAACACCGTGTCGGGACGTCACCGGTCTTGCTGCGCTGCGCGGCCGACGGGCCGGTGCCGCTTCCGTCGGCCGCACCGGAGATCGCCTGCCGTGCCGGGCTGGACCTGAACCCGCTCGACGTCCGCGACGATGAGGACGTGCGCTGGCTGGAGTCGCTGATCTGGCCCGAACAGTCCGAGCGCTTCGACGTGCTCCGTGGCGCGGTCGAGCTGGCCCGCGCCGATCCGCCCCGCATCGTGCGCGGCGACCTGCTGCGTGACCTGCCGGCACTCGCCGCCGAGGCCTCAGACGAGGCAGCCGAGGCGACTCTGGTGGTGTTCCACACCGCGGTGCTCGGCTATGTCGACGCCGCCGGCCGGGCCGCGTTCACTGACACCATGCGCAGTCTCGACGCAACCTGGATCAGCAACGAGATGCCGGGGCTTGTTCCCGGCACCGACGTCGACACCGGGGGAGCGGCCCGTATCGTGCTGGCCCGCGACCAGCGTCCGCTCGCGCTGGCCAGGGCGCACGGCCAGTCGCTGACATGGCTGCCGTGAACCTACTGACGGCGATGTTGCTGTTCCTCATCGCCGACCCGCGCATCAACGAGGCGAGCGGCATCGCTGCGAGCATCGTCGACCCGCGCGTGGTGTACGTACAGAACGACAGCGGCGACGCGCCCCGGTTCTTCGCACTGGACGCCCGCACCGGCCGTACCGTCGCCATGCACCCCGTGCCGGGCGCGACGAACGTCGACTGGGAGGACCTGGCAGTTGCCCGCGACCGGCGCGGCGTCGCCTCCGTCTGGCTCGCCGACATAGGCGACAATGACGCACGCCGCGCCGACGTGTGCATCTACCGCGTGGACGAACCGCGACCCGGCACCGCCGTCGGGCGGCCCGAGGTGTGGCGACTGCGCTATCCGGACGGCCCCCACGACGCCGAATCGCTCGCGGTGGCTCCGGGCGGGGCGGCCTTCATCGTGACGAAGTCGCTTCTCGGCAGCTCGGCTGTATATACCGTTCCCGCGCGGCCCGGCGGTGTGCAGACGCTGCGCAAGATCGGCGAGATCCGGTTCGCACTCACCGGTACCCCGGGCGGTCCCAACGTCGTCGGCGAGCTCGCCGCGACCGGCGCAGCATTCTCCCGGGACGGCACGGTGCTCGCCGTCCGTACTTACACCGACGCGTACCTGTGGCGGGTCGCGCACGGTGACGTGGCGGCGGCGCTGCGCGCCGCACCGGTACGGGTGCCGCTGCCGGCCCAACCGCAGGGTGAGGGCATCGCCGTAGCCGGATCGCGGCTGCTTATCGACTCCGAGGGCCGTGGCTCGGCGGTATACGCCGTGCCGCGGCCGGCCGCGGCCGTCACGTCGCCGACGCCCTCGTCCTCGCCGACGCGGCACCCGACGTCGACGCCCGAAGAGCAGCAGGAGAGCCGGGATCCGGTCCCGATCGGCATCGTGGCCGCGGCACTCGCCGTCGTAGCGGCATTGGCCATATGGCTGCGCCGTGTTGTCAGGCGCAGACGCTAGTGTCGCGCCGTGACCAGCTGGGCCGACGTACAGCGTGAGGTACCTGAGTTCGCCGAGCGCGTCCGGGCGCTTTTCGACGCACGCAAGCACAAGACGATGGCGACGCTCCGCACCGACGGCTCGCCACGCATCAGCGGAATCGAGCTCAGCTTTGCCGACGGGCAGGTGCGGTTCGGGTCGATGGCTCGCTCGGTGAAAGGCCAGGACCTGCGCCGCGACCCGCGCCTGGCGGTGCACAGCCCTACTGTCGATCCACCGCCGGACGACCACGGTGACTGGCCCGGTGAGGCGAAGATCGCCGGACGTGCGGTACGCGACGGCGACGGTTTCCGCATCGACATCGGCGAGGTGGCGCTGACCCGGCTCGGGACCCCCGCCGACCACCTGGTGATCGAGTCGTGGCATCCCGGTCGCGGGTATGAACGTCGCGAGCGCCGCTGATGGCGATCGCGCGGTTCAAGGATCTTGTGCTGGACGCCGTCGATGCGCAGCTACTCGGCAGATTCTGGGCGCAGGCGCTCCGCCTCGACTGGCACGTCCAGGACAACGGCGACGGCTGGCTCAGCGGACCGAGGCACCGGCACACCATCTGGATCAACCAGGTGCCCGAGCCGGTCACCGTCAAGAACCGGGTGCACTTCGACGTCTACGCGACCAGCCTCGCCGAACTCGAGGCGATCGGGGCCACGGTCGTTGGGTCGCAGTCGAGGTGGACGGTAATGGCGGATCCGGAAGGGACCTTGTTCTGTGCCTTCCTGCGCGACAAATTGCCGCCCGATCGCCTGCACGGACTGGTCGTCGACAGCGCCGACCCCGTAGCGATCGCCGGCTGGTGGGCCGGCGTGTTCGATGCGCCGGTCGAAATCAGCCCGCAGGGCTGGGCCACACTGTCGAAGATCCCTGGCATCCCCACCCTCACAATGGACTTCAACCCGGTGCCGGAACCGAAGATCGTGAAGAATCGCGTTCACTGGGACGTCGAGGTCACTGACGTGGGGCTTCTTGTCGACGCCGGCGCCACAGTGATGCGCCCGCGGGGCAGCGACCTCGACTGGCACGTGCTCGCCGACCCTCAGGGCAACGAGTTCTGCGCATTCAACTAGATCGGGCGGCGGGTGTCTCAGCCACGGGCCGCCGCGTTATCGCTTGGCTTGCCGCACGTCGGGTAGCACAGACGTGTCGTGCACTGTGCGGTATGAACCTGCAGGCGTTATTCGAACCAGTAGTCGAGATGGACCTGGGCGCCTTCACCGAGGTTCGCGCGGAAACCTCCGGTGCCGCGCAGTCCGGTCAGCTCGCCGGTTCCCGAGCCGGGGACCACGAACCAGTCGCCGCTCACGATGCTGTCCTGCACGGTTCCCGCGTCCTGCAGGAGGAACGTCCCGCGCCGGCCGCCGACCGCGCCGGCGACGCGTTCGATCCCGACGAAGCTCGCCGAGCCGTCTGCGTGCGCGGCCTGTAAGAACTCGACGACGCCCTCACCGGAGATGTCGCCGGCGAAGCTCTCCTCGACGTGGATCCGGGTCAGTGCCGGTCCGTCGGCCGGTTCGTCGTAGGCGGCGGGTTGGTACTGATGGACCGTGATCACGGCGTCGGCGCGAGTGGGCGAGTGGTCTACGGCAGTCAATTTCCGGCGCCTTTCCTCGTCTGCGTTGTGCTCCACGTTTGATTGCGGGCGGCCGCATCAGGGTCAGACACCGAGCGACTCGATCAACATCTCGGTGACCTTTCTGGCGGAGTACTGCTGCTGCCCGGTGATCAGCCGGCCGTCGCGCACCGCGAACGCCTTGAACATACCGCCCTGCACGTAGTTGGCTCCCCGCTGCCTTAGCTCGTCCTCAACTCTGAACGGCATCACCCGCTGTCCGACGAACGTATCGCTGAAGTCTTCCTCGACGTTCGCGAACCCGGTGACGGTCTTGGCGTCGACGAGGTAGCTGCCGTCAGAAAGCCGGAGGTCAACGAGCGCCGCCATTCCGTGGCAGTAGACGCAAGTCGGCTTCTCCGCCTCGTAGAAGCGGCGAATCGCGTCGTGCACCTCCTGGTTGTCGCGGAAGCTGAACATCGGCGCCTGCCCACCGGCGACCATGATCGCGTCGTACGCGTCGAGGTCCAGGTCCGCGAGCCTCGGCGTGTCCTGCAACAACGCCACCAGTTCCGGGGTGTTGAGGAAGCCCATCGTGATCAGGTCGTCCGCCGACCACTTCGACTCGTCGCGCGGGTCGCTGAGCGAGTCCATCTCGACCTTGCCCCCATTCGGGCTCGCGATCGTGACGGCAACCCCGCGCTGGGTCAGCTCGTAGTACGGATGGGTCACCTCGGCCCCCCAGAACCCGACCGGCCAGCCAAGCGTGGTCGATGTCGTCGGGTTCGCAACCAAGATCAGCACTCGCTTCGGGCGCGACGACACGCGATCGACCCGCATGTGGTGGTCGGCGGCGCTCTGATCATCTGCCATCGGGCTCACCTCCTCCGAACGGCATGCCCGACGTTATCCCCCGCCTCAGCGCCTCGACAAGCGCAGCTTGTTGTTCGATGACAAGCGCCGCTTGTTCCTGCCGCGCACGGGCCGCGTACCGTTTGGCAACGTGGCAGCTGCCTCGGATCTCGAACTGCGCTACCTCCGCACACTCGCCGCGGTGGCACGGCGGCGCAGTTTCACCCGCGCCGCCGACGACCTGCACATCGCCCAGCAGGCCGTCAGCCAGCAGATCAAAAGCGGTCGAGCGCTCGCTCGGGTAACGCGGCGGGCTTCGAAGCTGACCTCGACGAGCAGGCCGCCGGCAACACCGTCTGGGGCAACCTCGCCCGCGGCCGCGGGGTAGCGCTTATCAACGCCTCTCTCGCCGAGCAGTTGCCGCGCGGCGTCACCCTCGTCGAGCTCGCCGAGCTCAACGCGACCCTCACCTTCGACGCGGTCTGGTACCGCGGCGAACCGCCAGTCATCCAACGCGCACTCGACGTCACCGGCGAACTCGCGAACGAGCAGGGCTGGCTGTAGCCCGACACGCCGTACCCGATATCGCGGTGCCGGTCTCCATGACCGTCACGAGCTGAGCGGTCCTCAGAGGTTGTCCTGGCCGAGGCCGATCCGGCCATCGAGCAACTCGCGCGCGGCGTCGAGGTGGCCGAGATGGCGAGCGGTCTCCTCGATCATGTGCAGCACGATGAAGCGCAGGTCGGTGACGTCGGCGGCGCTGCCCTGGTTGTGTTGCCCGCGCGGTGTGGTGGACAGCGACGTCGAGGCGAGAACGGCTTTCGACCGCTCGATCTGGTCGCGGTAGAAGGCAAACACCGCGTGCGGCGGCCGAGCGGTCGTGAACGGCCCGCCTTCGTCGTCGGCGTCGTCGGCCCAGGGCAGCGGCTCGGCCCTGCCGAGGGCGACTTCCTGGAACCAGTGCCGCTCGGCGTGCCCGAGATGCTCGATCATCCCGAGCGGCGTCCAGCCCGACGGCAGCACCGGTGTTGCCAACTGTTCGGCGTCGAGGCCAGCGACGACAGCCAGTGCCCGGGCGCGCTGGGCGTCCAGGAAGGCGATCAGCGTTCCGTCCGCGGCGTCCTTGTCCTGCGGCGCGTGGATCATGCGAGGTCGCGTGCTCGTTCGCGATACGCCGGCGTCAGCTCGAGCCAGCGCGTGCGCCAGTCCGTCGGCGTCTTGCCCGCGAGGTGCGCGGCGAGGTCCTCGATGTGAGCGTGCCAGCCCGCCCCGTGTCCCGCTGCCGCGTCAAGTGGTAGCCCGCGCTCCTCGACCACCAGCCGGGTCCGATTGCCGTCGGGAGTGAGCTCGGCCTCGATGATCGTCTGATCATCTTGTCCCGGCGACATGGTCAGCAGCAGCCGCCGGGGCGGGTCGCACACGTCCACTCGTCCCGGGCCCTCCCAGCTGCTGGTGAAGCGTGCCCGGAACTCGCCGCCCAGTCGCAGATCGCCTTCCACGTCCGCGATCCAGCGCGCCAGCCGCTGCGGGTCGGTGAGGGCCGACCACAGGTCGTCGGCATCGGTGTCGAACCGGTCCTCCATGCGGATAACGGCCTTGCCGTCAACGGCGCGTAGCGACCCCATGACGGTGCCCGCTCCCGTGCGTTGCTGCGTCATTCCTGCTCCTCTGCTGTTTCTTCCCGCGGGCGATCTCGGTGTGTAATGCGTCCAGCCGCTGCTCCCACAGCGATCGGTAGCGTGCGAGCCAGCCGTCGACCTCGGCCAACGGCTCGGGCCGCAGGCGGTACACCCGGCGCTGCCCGACCTGACGCGCCTCGACCAGCCCGGCCTCGCGAAGTACGCGCAGGTGTCTTGAGACTCCGGGGCGCGCGATGGGAAGCAGTGCCGCCAATTCGCCGGCCGTCGCATCTCCGTCGCCGAGAGCCTCCAGCACCGTGCGCCGGCTGGCGTCCGAGATCGCGTGCAGCACGGCATCCATGCCGTCAATGTAACCGATTGGATACGTAACCGTCAAGGTACACAGTCGCCCGAACGCCAGCTGCTAACGGGAACGATTACCGGTACGATGTTCGTGACAGAAAGCCACGGAACGGCGGTTGAGGATGGCAGCGGTAAGTCGTCATCGGAACACACGGCAGAGCGCAGCGGTGCAGAACGCCCTTGTGGAGGCGGGTGGTTTTCGCAGCGCGCAGGACGTGTACGCGAGACTGCGTGCCGAGGGTGAGCCCGTCGGCCTGTCCACGGTCTATCGGCACCTACAGGCGTTCGCCGATGACGGAGTCGTCGACGTCATCCACACGCCCGAGGGTGAGAGCACATACCGCTACTGCGGCGATGCCGAGCAGGCGCACCACCATCACCTCGTGTGCCGTGAATGCGGGCACGCCGAGGAGATTGAGGGCCGGGCGATCGAGCGCTGGACCGCCACCATGGCCGAGAAGTACGGCTTCACCGACGTCGACCACACCGTCGAGGTGTTCGGCGTGTGCGCCGACTGCTCACACTGAACGTATCCCGCTTCTCAGCAGCAGCATCTTGCCGGTACAGTGGTATCCATATCGGGAACGGTTCCCATATTCAGCTCGAGAGGATGCCGATGAAGCGGCGGGCGGGCGTGCTGGCAGCGATCGCGACCACCGCGCTCGTGGCCGCAGCCTGCCGCGGAACGACGGACTCCGGCGCCGGGAACAATCTGCCGGTGACGCCCGGCGCCGGGTCGCACGCGCCGGCGGGGAAGCTCGGCGTGGTTGCCGCGGAGAACTTCTGGGGCGATATCGCCCGGCAGATCGGTGGTGACACGGTCCAGGTCACATCGATCATCAGCGACCCCAACGCCGACCCGCATCAATACGAGTCGAACGCCCGTGACGGCGCCGCCATTGCGGGCGCGAGCTTCGTGATCCAGAACGGCGCGGGCTACGACGACTTCATCGCCAAGCTGCTCGCGGCCACCCCGAAGTCGGACCGCGAGGTGCTCGACGTCGCCACTGTCGTAGGCGCGGGGCATGACGCAAATCCGCACCTGTGGTACAACCCCGGCTACGTCCGGAAAGCCGCGCAGGCGATCGAGGCGCAACTGGCAACGGAGGATCCCTCTCACGCAGCGGCGTACCGGGCCAACCTCACGACGTTCCTCCAGGGCGAGCAGCAGGTCGTCGACGTGATCGACCAGATCAAGTCCAGGTACGGCGGAGAGGCGATCGCCTACACCGAACGCGTTCCTGGTTACCTGGTCGATGCGGCTGGGCTCCGGCTCGGCATCCCTGCGTCCTTCTCCGAGGCGATCGAGAACGACAGTGACCCGAGCCCCGCGGACATCGCGGCCTTCGACGCGGCGTTGAAAGACCACAAGGTGAAGGCACTGTTGTACAACGCCCAGGTCACCAGTCCGACGACGCAGCGGCTCAAGGAGCTGGCTGGAAGCAGCGGCGTCGCGGTCGTCGGGGTCACCGAGACGATGCCGGCGGACGCGAAGAACTTCCAGACGTGGCAGGCCGACCAGGCCCGGGCTTTGTTTGCGGCGCTCGGTGGTTAGCCCGACGGTCTCGCTGCGCGCTGCGACGCTCCGGTTCGGCGCGCGCGAACTGTGGTCCGGGCTCGACCTGGAGATCGCGCCCGGTGAGTTCGTCGCCGTCCTCGGCCCGAACGGCAGTGGCAAGACCAGCCTGCTCAAAGTGCTGCTCGGCCTACAACGGCTGACGTCCGGATCGGTGACGGTGTGCGGGCGCACTCCGCGGCGGGGCAGCGACCTGGTGGGATACGTCCCGCAGCAGAAGGCATTCGACCGTGACATCCCGCTGCGCGGCCGCGATCTGGTGCGCCTCGGCCTCGACGGGCACCGGTGGGGGACGGCGCTGCCCAGCCGCGCGTCCCGAGCGCGGGTTCAGCGGGCGATCGAGTCGGTGGGTGCGGTGCAGTTCGCGGATGCGCCGCTCGGCACGCTGTCCGGGGGTGAGCAGCAGCGGCTGCGCATCGCCCAGGCGCTGCTCGGTGATCCGCGGGTGCTGCTGTGCGACGAGCCGCTGCTCAGCCTCGACCTGGCGCACCAGCAGGCGACGAGCGCGCTGATCGACGCACGACGGCGCAGGGCCGGCACGTCTGTGCTGTTCGTGACCCACGAGATCAACCCGGTGTTGCCGCTCGTCGACCGCGTCCTCTATCTCGTCGGGGGGCGCTGGGCGATCGGCACGCCGGACGACGTGCTCACGAGCGAAACGCTGTCGGCGCTGTACGGGGTGGATGTCGACGTGCTGCGGGTGCGCGGGCGCATCGTCGTGGTTGGTGCCCCGGACGCTGCGCACGGCGACGCGCTCGCGAGCCATCATCACCACCCGGTCGACGACGACCACGAGATGCCGGGCGCCCGGACGTGGTCATAGGCGACTACCTGCAGCTCGCGTTCGTCCAGCACGCGTTGATCGCCGGCGCGGTGGTGGCGATCATCAGTGGGCTGCTCGGCCCGTTCGTCGTCACCAGGCGAGCCGCATTCGCCGTGCACGGCACCGCTGAACTATCGTTCACCGGCGCCGCCGCAGGGCTTGTCCTGGCGAACGACGCCGTTGCGGGCGCGCTGATCGGCACGGTCATTGTGGGCATCGCGATCGGCTTGCTCGGCGTACGCGAACGGGAACGCGACTCTGCGATCGGCGTGATCCTGGCGTTCGGGCTCGGCGTCGGCGTCTGGCTCCTGAGCAAGTACCACGGTTTCACCAACTCCGCGACGGCGATCCTGTTCGGGTCGATCTTCACCGTGAGCGATGATCAGATCTGGCTGTTGATAGCCGTGGCAGGCGGCGTGCTGGTCGCCATGACGGCCCTCTACCGGCCGCTGTTGTTCGCCTCCGTCGACCCCGAGGTCGCGGAGGCGCGCGGCGTACGGGTGCGTATGGTCGGGCTGGTGTTCCTGGTCGTGCTGGCGCTGACCGTCACCGAGGCGGCCCAGATCGTGGGCACGCTGCTCGTGCTCAGCCTCGCGATCACGCCTGCGGCGGCGGCACAACGGCTCTCCGCGCGTCCGGCGGTCGTCACCGGCCTGAGCGTGGCGTTCGCCCTGATTGCCAGCGTCGGTGGCCTGCTCGCGAGCCTGGAGACGCCATCGGTCAAGGCCAGCGTCTGGATCACGACGATCAGTTTCGCGATCTACGTGCTGGCCCGGACAGCCGGTGCGCAGTTGATCGGCCGCAAGCGCACCTAGCGATCGGACTGCGGCCAGTTCTGCTGTGGCCAGCCTTGATCGGGGGAGTTCTGCTGTGGCCAGCCCGGTTCCGGTGGCCTTTGTTGCGGCCAGCCCTGTTCCGGTGAGCTTTGTTGCGGCCAGCCCTGTTGCGGTGAGCTTTGCTGCGGCCAGGGCTGTTGCGGCGAACTCTGTTGCGGCCAGCCCGGCTGTTGCGAGCCTTGTTGCGGCCAGCCCTGCTGGGGCCAGTTCTGCTGTGGCCAGGCGGGAGGCTGGCCACCGTACCCTCCGGTACGGAGCTCCTGCTTGTGCCGGCGGCGCTTGACGAGCCCCACGATGAGGGTGATCAAGCCACCGATCAGCAGTAGCACTCCGACGATGACTACGCTTCCGGCGAGCACCACACCCTGTGCTATCGACTTCCCGAATGCCACCGTGGCGTCACTTGCCGCCGCGGGATTGTGGCCCAACTCGACCCGATACGTGCCCGGTTGGTCGATGTGGAATTGCCACATCGCCACGCCCTTGTGTCCGTCGTGGTCGTAGTGCAGAAACTTGATCTTGCCGTCCGAGCGGTTGCCGTATGGGGTGGTCAGGACCAACTGCTGCCCGGTTGACTGGTCCGTCAGCGTTACCGGAATCTCGGGGACTTTCTGGTTGGTGCTGTTGGTCACTGAGTCCGATTCGTAGTAGGCCACGTAGCCGCCGGCCTTGTCGAACGTGACGGTGCCGCTACCGGCGCTGAGGGCGACCCGCTGGAAGCCGTTCACCTTGCTGTACGCGTTGGTGTTGGCCAGCACAGCGCCCACAATGATGAGCACCAGTCCGACCGCCATGAGGATGCTGCCGACCTGGATGGCACGCCGGCCGCGTAGCCGAACTGGGTTTTGCGCGGGATAGGCCGGATAGCTGCTCGGCTCAGGTGGGTAGGTCACGGCGCTGAGTCTGCCGCAGATCGCGGTGCCGGGACAGCCGACGTCGGCGCCCTCATGCCGGCGAACCACCGCCGAGCGGCGGTGGCACGAGCCGGATCACCCGGTCATCATCCGGAATCGGATGCCCGCGGCCGTCTCGGTTCGATGTGGTGAGCCACAGGGCGCCGTCCGGGGCGGCGACGACGGTGCGCAGCCGGCCATAGCGCTGATCGAGATGCACGACGTCGATAATCCCGACCCGGCCCGGCGTGGTGAGCGGCGCGGCCAGCAGCGCCTGCCCGTCGGTGGTTGCGATGTAGAGCGTGCCTTGTTGTATCGCGCAGCCGGCCGCGCCACGATGGGCCGCAGGCAGCGTGGCTGCCGGCGCGACGCTGCGGGCATGCGGGGTAGGCCAGCCGTAATCCGCGCCGGCCGCAAGGGCATTGATCTCGGCGGGCGCCTCAGTCTCGTAGATCGCCCCCAACTCGGCGCTGCCGCACAAGCCGTTGACGGTGCGATGGCCGCGGGTGAACACCGGCGACCCGGGTTCCGGGTTGCCTTGTGCAACCTGGCCGATGCCGTCGACTCGCAACACCTTTCCGGCAAGGCTCGCCGGGTTCGCGGCGAGCGGCCGCGAACCCGCGTCGCCGGTGCCGACGTAGAGCAGTCCCTTGTCGTCGAACAGCAGCCGGCCGATGTTGTCGATGGCGCCCCTGGGGATGCCGGTGAGCACCGGGGTGACCGGGCCGTCGAGAGTGAAGTCGATGACGCGGTTGTCGGTCGGCGTCGTCACGTACGCATAGATCAGCCCGTCCTGCGCATACGTCGGTGACAGCGCAAGGTCGAGCAACCCGCCGTCTCCGGACGTCGCCAGGCCCGTGATCGTCTTCACCACGGGAACCGGCTGCCCGGGCTGCAGCGGTACGTGCACGATGTGGCCCGTCGTCCGCTCGCCGACGAGCGCGGTGCCGTCGGGCAGCAGGACGAGACCGGTCGGCTGGTTCAGGCCCGTCGCCAGGACACCCGACCCGACGGCGCCGCCGCCCGGGGTGCGCGGCGCGCCGGGGGAGTTCGGGACCGGTGCCTGCGGGCCGCTCGGCACCTGTGACGGTGCCTGGTTCGGTGCCGACGGCGCCGGCGTGGCCTCGAGGGTGATCGAGGGCTGTGGCACCCAGGTCGGCGCGGCGTTGGCGCCGGCCGCGCAGCCGGCGAGCAGGCCGGCCGAGGCCAGCAGCCCTACCGCCCGCCACGGGATCCGACGCATGACGGCCAGTGTGCCTGATTAACCTCAGCCTGGTGACCGTCATCTGCCTGCCCGACGCGGACGCGGTGCGGCTCGTCGGCGATCTGCCGGACGGCGTGGACGTTGTTACCTGGGACGGCGCCGGCCCCCCGCCTGCGGGGGTCGAGTTCTGGGTCCCGACCTACATGCTCGCCGATTCCGCCCGCCGCGACGCCGCATTAGCGGCCATGCCGGACTTGCGCGTGATCCAGCTCGTGTCGGCCGGTGCCGAGGTGTGGGTGGGCCACGTGCCACCGGGCGCGTTGCTCTGCGACGGGCGTGGCGTCCACGGCGGCTCGACGGCCGAGTGGGCGCTGACGGCGATCCTGGCGGTGCTGCGTGAGTTGCCCCGGTTCATCCGCGATCAGCAGGCGCGACGCTGGGCGCCCGCCACCACTGATGAGCTGGCCGGTAAGCACGTGCTCGTGGTGGGCGCAGGCGACCTCGGCCAGAACGTCGCCACGCGGCTGCGCGCGTTCGGCGCCACGCCCGTTCTCGTTGCCCGGCGAGCTCGCGACGGGGTGCACGCAGTTGGCGAGCTGCCGGGGCTGCTACCGGCCGCGGACATCGTGGTGCTGGTCATCCCGCTCACGCCTGAGACCACCGGTCTGGTCGACTCGGCGTTCCTCGCCGCGCTGCCGGACGGTGCAATGCTGGTGAACGCCGCACGCGGACCGGTGGTAGTCACCGATGCGCTCGTCGCCGAGCTCACGTCCGGGCGGCTGCGCGCCGCGCTCGACGTCACCGACCCGGAGCCGCCACCGGACGACCATCCGCTGTGGACGGCTCCGAACCTGCTGCTGACACCGCACGTGGGCGGGAACGTGCGCGGCTTTCCGCGGCGGGCCTATCAGCTCATCCGCGACCAGATCCTGCGCTACACCGCCGGCGAACCCCTACTGAACGTCGTACAGGACGGCTACTGACCCACGGCGGGCGACCTCCGGAACGCAACCGTCGGGCGATGAGCGCTCGCGCGAAGAGCCCCGCCGCCGCGGCGCGGCCCGAGCGAAGCGAGGAGCGGCGCGCGGGACGGGCCTGAGCGAAGCGAGCGGTCCGGATCGCGCGGCGCCCAGGCGGGATAAGTCAGCGCAGGCGGGATGTATCAGCTACCTCCTCCTGCGCGAGGGGGCGTACTTGGGAGTTGCTTCGGGTAGCTGTGGGAGATGGCCGCCCGACGCCGCCGACAGCGCCGCCAGGTCGGCCAGTCGCACGCAGGGCAGCCGCACCGCACCGGCGTCGGTGACCGCGTAGACATTGCGCCCGGTGACCGACAGCCCGCGCAGGTCCGTCCAAGGCAGCCTGCGGTGGCCGGCGAGTGCCCGCACCGTGATGCCGTGATCGTCGACGATCGTCGCGGTGCGGGCGATGAACACGGCGGCAGCGACGGGGATCACGTACACGAACGAGGCGAGTGGGTGCTGTACCAGCGGGGTCGCGCACAGCGCCAGGAACAGCACGGCGAGATAAGCCGAGCGGGGCAGCCGGAACACGCGCGACGACACGCCTGCACTTTACGTCGTAGGGTTCCACCGTGAGCACCAAGCAGCATCGCAAGCCGCACAGCAGCACCGTCACGGAAGGCATCGAGCGGGCCGGAGCGCGCGGCATGCTGCGGGCGGTCGGCATGGGCGACGGCGATTGGCGCAAACCGCAGATCGGCGTCGCCTCGTCGTGGAACGAGATCACGCCGTGCAATCTGTCGCTTCGCCGCTTGGCCGGACGGGCCAAGATCGGAGTCCGCGGCGCCGACGGATTCCCGTTGGAGTTCGGAACGATCTCGGTCTCGGACGGTATCTCCATGGGCCATGACGGCATGCACTACTCGCTCGTCTCGCGTGAGGTCATCGCCGATTCGGTCGAGACGGTGTTCCGCGCCGAGCAGTTCGACGGCGCCGTGCTGCTCGCCGGCTGCGACAAGTCCGAGCCCGGCATGATCATGGCGGCCGCCCGGCTGGACGTGGCCGCGGTCTTCCTCTACGCCGGGTCGTCGCTGCCCGGGCGCTACCAGGGCCGGGACGTCAACATCGTCGACGCGTTCGAGGGAGTGGGCGCCTGCCTGGCGGGGCGCATCACGCGGGACGAACTGACCGAGATCGAGAAGGCGATCTGCCCGGGCGAAGGTGCCTGCGCGGGCATGTTCACGGCCAACACGATGGCATCGGCGATCGAGGCGCTCGGCCTGTCGCTGCCCGGGTCGGCCTCGCCGCCCGCACCCGACGCGCGGCGCGACGCCTACGCCGAGCGGTCGGGTGAAGCCGTTGTGCACCTCGTCGATGCCGGCATCACCACGCGGACCATCCTCACCAGGGAGGCGTTCGAGAACGCGATCACCGTGGTGATGGCCCTCGGCGGCTCGACCAATGCCGTGCT
>JBKPQY010000053.1:0-17148 GCA_046734315.1 Actinomycetota bacterium
CGTGTACGGCGGGCGCAGCAGCGAGCACGGCGTCTCCGTGGTCTCGGCCGGCAGCGTGCTCTCGGCCCTTGACCCGGAGCGCTACGAGGTGGTGCCGGTCGGCATCACCCGTGACGGCGGCTGGGTACTGACCGGCGCCGAACCGGAGAAGCTCCAGATCACCGGGCGCACCCTGCCCGAAGTCGACTCCGGCACCGCGGTGATGCTGCCGGGAGACCCCACCACGCATGGCTTGGTCGTCGTCGAGCCGGGCGAGGGCGCCCAGGTGCTATCCGGTGTGGACGTGGTGTTCCCGGTGCTGCACGGGCGCTGGGGTGAGGACGGCACGATCCAGGGTCTGCTGGAGATGGCGGGCGTGCCCTATGTAGGGCCCGGCGTGCTCGCCAGCGCGGCAGCGATGGACAAGGAGTTCACCAAGAAGCTGCTGCGTGCCGAAGGCTTGCCCATCGGCGAGTACACGGTGCTGCGCCGCGGCGCGGACGTGTCCGCCGTGGACGTCGCGCACCTGGGCCTGCCGGTATTCGTCAAACCCGCCCGGGCGGGCTCCAGCATCGGCATCTCGAAGGTCAAACAGTGGGCCGACTTCGCGCCGGCGGTGGAATCGGCTTTCCAGCACGACGACAAGGTGCTGGTCGAGGCGGCTGTGGCGGGCCGCGAGGTCGAGTGCGGAGTGCTCGAGGACGAGGCCGGCCGGCCGGAGGCCAGCGTCCCGGCTGAAATCCGGCTCGTGCGCGGCCACGACTGGTACGACTTCGACGCGAAATACCTCGATGACGCCTGCGAGTTCGACATCCCGGCACAATTGCCGGCCGACGTGACCGCGACCGTTCGCGATCTGGCCTGCCGCGCGTTCACCGCACTCGACTGCGCCGGCCTTGCCCGCGTCGATTTCTTCATCCGCCCCGATAACACGGTGCTGATCAACGAGCTCAACACGATGCCGGGGTTCACGCCGATCTCGATGTTCCCGCAGGTGTGGGCGGCGAGCGGGGTTGGCTACCCGGCGCTCCTCGACCGCCTGATCGCCAGCGCCCTGCGCCGCGCCGCCCGCTGACACCTACCCGAGTGGCGGTGGCCGCAGGTGGCCCGGCACGCCGAGCCGGTTCCACGCGCTCATCGCGGCATCGTCATCGGGTTTGCCGCACCCGCCGGGGACGCCTTCGGGCTGGCCCTGGCTGCCCTGCGCGCCATACTCGCCGACCTGGGAGGCCGCTACGCGATGCTGCGTGACTCGCGTAGCGCCGAAACCTCGTCAGAGCTGTAGCCGAGCTCGATCAGCAGCGCCGTCGTGTCGGCACCGCGCTGGGGCGGCTCGCCCGGCCTGGTCGGCGTTGCGGAGAAGCGCGGTGCCGGCGCGGCGACGGTCGCCCCCGCGACCTCGACGTACCCGGCGCGGGCCACGCTGTGCGGATGCGTGGGCGCCTCGGCCAGGGTGAGCACCGGCGCCACGCAGGCGTCCCGTGCCTCGAAGATCTCGGCCCACTCGTCGCGGGTCTTCCTGGCGAACGCGTCGGTGAGCAGTGCAGTGAGCGCGGGCCAGTCATTCCTGTCGTACGGCGAGCCGATCGCAGCGCCGTTCAACCCGAGCGTCTCGACGAGGACGCGCCAGAACTTCTGCTCCAACGCGCCGACCGCCACGAAGCGCCCGTCCGCACACGCATAACAGCGGTAGTTCGGCGCGCCGCCGTCGAGGAGGTTCGCCGCGCGGGCGTCCTGCCAGCCGCCGGCCGCGAACAGCGCGCGGGTCATCGTGCCGAGGTACGCCGCGCCCTCGGTCATCGCGGCGTCGACAACCTGGCCCCGACCGGTTTCCCGCGCGTGCGTCAGGGCGGCCAGGACGCCGACCGCGAGGAACATGGCGCCACCCCCGAAGTCGGCCACGTAGTTGACCGGGGGAGTAGGCGGACCGTCCGCTGGTCCGATGCCGGAAAGCAGTCCGGACACGGCGAGATAGGTGATGTCGTGGCCCGCGGTCGACGCCAGCGGCCCGTCCTGCCCCCATCCCGTCATCCGCCCGTAGACCAGCCGTGGGTTGCGCCCCAACACGACGTCCGGGCCGACGCCCAGCCGTTCGGCGACGCCCGGCCGGAATCCCTCGATCAGCGCGTCCGAACGTTCCGCGAGGCGTAGTACCACCTCGGCCGCCGCGGGTTGCCGCAGATCCAACGCGATCGAACGCCGTCCCCGGCCTACAGCAGTGCTTCCCATATCCAGGGGCTCGGCCTGCAACCGGTCGACGCGCACCACGTCGGCGCCGAGGTCGGCGAGCAGCATGCCGAGAAACGGCACGGGGCCGACCGCCGGCAACTCGATCACGCGTACGCCGTCGAGGGGACCGGGCATCACGCCGTTCCTGCGGTGATGCTCAGAAGGTCTCGCCGTTGTCGGCCTTCTTGCGCAGCAGCGGACCGGGCCGGAACCGCTCGCCGTACCGTTCGGCCAACTGGTCCGCTCGTGCCACGAAAGCGGCCACACCGTATCCGTTGATGTACTGCAACACGCCACCGGTCCACGGCGGGAAACCGATGCCCATGATGGAGCCGATGTTCGCGTCCGCCACGGTCGTGAGGACGTTCTCCTCCAGGCAGCGCACCGACTCGATCGCCTCCGCGAACAGCATCCTTTCCTGCAACTCCTGCAAGTCGACGGCATCGGGCTCGCCGCGCACCGGGAACTCGGTCGCCAGTCCCGGCCAGAGCGCGACGCGCTTGCCGTCGTGGTAGTCGAAGAAGCCCGCACCGCGCAGGCGTCCCGGGCGGTCCAGTTCGATCATCCGGTCGACGACCACCTCCCCGGGATGCGCCTGGTACGCCTCGCCGAGCGCGGACCGCGCCTCGTTGCGGATCTTGGCGATCAGCTCCATGTTCAGCTCGTCGGTGAGCTGCAGCGCGCCGACCGGGTATCCGGCCTGGGTGGTGGCCTGCTCGATGGTCGCCGGGTGCACGCCCTCGCCGAGCATGGCGAGCGCCTCGTCGACGAATGTGCCGATCACCCGGCTGGTGAAGAAGCCGCGGCTGTCATTGACGACGATCGGCGTCTTCTTGATCTGCGCGGCGAAATCCAGCGCCCGGGCCAGGGCCTTATCAGACGTCTGCTCACCGCGGATGATCTCCAGCAACGGCATCTTGTCGACGGGTGAGAAGAAGTGCAGCCCGAGGAAGTCCTTCTTGCGCCGCACGCCTTCCGCAAGGCCGGTGATCGGCAGGGTGGACGTGTTCGAGCCGAGCAGCGCATCGGCGGGCAGGATCGGCTCGAGCTCGCCGAACACCTGATGCTTCAGGGCAGCGTTCTCGAAGACCGCCTCGACGACCAGGTCGCACCCGGCGAGGTCGGCATTGTCGGCGGTCGCCGTGATCCGGGCGAGCACCTCGTCGCGCTTCGCCTCGGTGATCTTGCCCCGCGACACCGCCTTGTCGAGCAGCCTGCGCGAGTAGTCCTTGCCCCGCTGTGCGGCTTCGATCGAGACGTCCTTCAAGACGACGTCGATGCCGTTTCGCGCGGACACATAAGCGATTCCCGCCCCCATCATTCCTGCGCCGAGCACCGCGACGCGCGACGCACGACGCGTCGGGTACCCCTCGGGGCGCGAGCCGCCGGCGTTGATCGAGTTCAGGTCGAACCAGAACGCCTTGATCATGTTCTTGGCGACCTGGCCGCGGGCGAGGTCCACGAAGTACCGGCCCTCGATGCGCAGCGCGGTGTCGACGTCGACCTGGCTACCCTCGACGGCCGCGCACAGGATGTGGTGCGGAGCCGGCATGGGCGCGCCCTTGAGCTGCTTGCGGAGATTGGCCGGGAAGGCCGGCAGCATGGCTGCGAACTTCGGGTTCGACGGCGTGCCGCCAGGGATCTTGTAGCCGGGCTCGTCGTAGGGCTGCTGTGCCTCCGGATTGGCGCGGATCCACTCACGCGCCTTGGCGATCAGCTCCTCGGGCGTGGCCGCCAGTTCGTGCACGATGCCCATTTCGACGGCTTGGGCCGGCGTGACCCGCTGCCCCTGCAGCAGCAGCTTCATGAGCGCGTCGGCTATGCCGAGCAGCCGCACTGTGCGCACGATGCCGCCGGCGCCCGGCAGCAGCCCGAGCGTGACCTCAGGAAAGCCGAATTGCGCCTTCGGGTCGTCCACCGCGATGCGGTGGTGGCAGGCCAGCGCGATCTCGAAGCCGCCGCCGAGCGCGGTACCGGAGAGCGCGGCGACAACGGGCCTGCCCAGTGTCTCGAGGGTGCGGAAGTCGGACTTGAGCTGCTCGTCGCCGGCGCGGAACTCGGCAACGTTCTCGTCGGTGACCCGGCTCAGCAGGCGCAGATCCCCGCCTGCGAAGAACGTGTCCTTGCCCGACGTGACGATCACACCCGTGATCGACTCTTTCTCGGCGACCAGCCGGGCCACCGTCGATGCGAAGGCGCGCTGGAATTGCTCATTCATAGTGTTGGTGCGTTGACTCGGGTCGTCCATCGTCAGGGTGACGATGCCGTCGGCGTCCTGGTCCCAGGAGATCATCACACCCGCTCCACGATCGTCGCGACACCCATGCCGCCGCCGATACACAGTGTCGCGAGCCCGCGCCGCAGGTCGCGCCGCTCCAGCTCGTCGATCAGCGTGCCGAGGATCATCGCACCGGTGGCTCCGAGCGGGTGACCCAGCGCGATGGCCCCGCCGTTGACGTTCACCTTCTCGTGTGGCACGTCCATCTCCCGCAGGAATCGGAGCACCACGGCGGCGAACGCCTCGTTGACCTCCCACAGGTCGAT
This sequence comes from Actinomycetota bacterium, assembly GCA_046734315.1. Classification (GTDB taxonomy): domain Bacteria; phylum Actinomycetota; class Actinomycetes; order Mycobacteriales; family Jatrophihabitantaceae; genus DASXRA01. Next base: position 4,753 of record JBKPQY010000053.1, read on the forward strand.
GTCGTCGGCGGACAGTCCCGCCCGAGCCAGTGCCTTGCGGGCCGACGGTGCCGGGCCGGTCAGCATGATCGTCGGCTCCTGCGCGACGACGCCGGTGGCCACGATGCGCGCTCGCGGCGTCAGCCCGTTGTCACGTCCGGCTCGCTCACTGCCGATGATGGTCAGCGCGGCGCCGTCGACGATGCCCGACGAGTTGCCGGCGGTGTGTACGTGGTTGATCTTCTCGACCCAGTGGTATTTCTGCTGGGCGACCGCGTCGAATCCGCCCATCTCGCCGATGCCCACGAACGACGGCTTGAGCGCGGCCAGCGCCTCGGGTGTGGTGCCTGGGCGTGGGTATTCGTCATGATCCAGCACGACCAGACCGTTGCGGTCGAGCACCGGGACGACGGAACGGGCGAAGGCGCCATCGGCGAGGGCCTTGCCGGCCCGGGTCTGCGATTCAGCGGCGAACACGTCCACGTCTTCGCGGCCGAAGCCCTCGATGGTCGCGATGAGGTCGGCGCTGATGCCCTGCGGCACGAAGCTCGTCGCGTAGGCCGTCTCCGGGTCCATCGCCCACGCGCCCCCGTCGGAGGCCATCGGCACGCGAGACATCGACTCGACGCCGCCGGCTAGTAACAGGTCCTCCCATCCGGAACGTATTTTCGCGGCCGCGGTGTTCACCGCCTCGAGCCCGGACGCGCAGAAGCGGTTGAGCTGAAAGCCCGGCCCGGACCGTTCCAGGCCGGCGAGCAATGCCGCCGTGCGGGCGATGTCGGCGCCCTGGTCGCCGATCGGGGTGACGACGCCGAGGATGACGTCCTCGATGCGGTCGGCATCCAGATCAGGGTTGCGCCGGCGCAACTGCTCGATCAGCCCTACCACGAGGGAGATCGGCTTCGATTCGTGCAACGAGCCGTTCTGCTTGCCCTTGCCGCGCGGGGTCCGGATAGCGTCGTAGACGAATGCTTCCGTGGTCATGAGAGCCGTCCTCGGGGGAGACGCTTTTGGTGACAGTATCACTGGCACAGTAATGCGGATAATATTGTGACCATGCCCACCGGCGTCGAGGAACTCACCGTCGACGAACTGGCCGCGCGTACCGGCATGACGGTGCGCACGGTCCGCTTTTACGCGGCCGAGGGGTTGCTGCCGGCGCCCGAACGCCGTGGACGCGTCGCCTACTACGGCGCCGCGCACCGCATGCGGCTGGAACTGATCCGCGAGTTGCAGGACCACGGTTACACGTTGGCTGCGATCGAGCGGGTGCTTGATCGCATCCCGCTCGACGCGTCGGCTGCGGACTTCGCCATGCAGGCGGCGCTCCTCGCGCCATGGACGCCCGAGCGCACCGAGGAGCTTGACCGAGGCGACCTGGAACGCCGAGCCGGGCGCCGCCTCGGCCGCCAGGAGCTGGACCTGCTCCTCGCGCTCGGCATCGTCGAGCGGACCGGGCGTGGCCGGTTCCGCACGACACCCTCCACCCTCGGTATGGGCCTTTCCATGCTCGACCTGCCGGTGCCGGCCGCAGTGCTGCGCGAGGCTGCGGCGGTGATCCACGAGCATGCGTCGGCCGTCGCTCAGGGGCTGACCGAGGTGTTCCGCCACGGCGTCTGGGAGCCGTTTCGCCGCGGCGAGACCGGCGACCGCGAGCAGCTCGCGGCCCTCGTGGTGCGGCTGCGGCCGCTCGTCGTGCAGGGACTCGTGAGCGCGTTCGGGCACGCCGCCGACCGGGCCGTCCGCCGCGCTATTGCCGAATGACGAGCGCCAGCCCGAAGCGATAAGGAACGGGGCGTGTGCCCCAAGTGTGCGGGATACCCCTTGACCTGTCGAGGCCTGTGTGATTCAGTTCGAACCTGTGTGAACTCCGTCTGACTGCGCAGACACGGCTTCAAACTCAACAGAATCGCACAGCGCGCTCGAAGGAGCACCGGTGAGAAGACTGATCCGCAGCCTGGCCGCCGCAGCACTTGCCATCCCGATCATCGCTGTCGCGGTGAGCGCCCCGCCGGCTGCCGCCGAGGACAATGGCCTTGCGCGCACCCCGCTCATGGGCTGGAGCACCTGGAGCTTCGTCCGCTCCCACCCCACCGCGGCCAAGGTCGAGGCGCAGGCGGACGCAATGAAGGCCAGCGGCCTGTCCGACGTCGGGTTCCACTACGTCAACCTCGACGACTTCTGGTACGTCTGCCCGGGCAGTCAAGGCCCCGCCGTCGACCAGTTCGGCCGCTGGGTGATCGACACCAGCAAGTTCCCCGACGTCGGGTCGGAGAACGGCATCCAGGCCGTCGCGGATCACGTGCACAGCCTCGGGCTGAAGTTCGGGCTGTACGTCACGCCGGGCATCTCGCGCCAGGCGGTCGCGCAGAATACGGCGATCGAGGGAACGCCCTACCACGCCGACGACATCGCGACCACCGCGGGCGAGAACAACTACAACTGCGGCGGCATGGTCGGCATCGACTACAGCAAGCCGGGCGCACAGGAATTCATCAACTCCTGGGCGAACCAGTTCGCCTCGTGGGGCGTCGACTACGTCAAGCTCGACGGCGTCGGCTCGTTCGACATCCCCGACGTTTCGGCCTGGTCGAGCGCGCTGCGCAACACCGGCCGGCCGATCCACCTCGAGCTGTCCAACAGCCTCAACATCAACTTCGCGTCGACGTGGTCACAGCTGGCCAACGGCTGGCGCACCGGCGGCGACGTCGAGTGCTACTGCGGCTCCGACGCGAACGGCGACCCGTTCCCGCTGACTACCTGGAACAGTGTCTCGGGGCGGTTCAACCAGGTCGCCGCGTGGGCACCGTACGGCGGCCCCGGTGGATTCAACGACTACGACTCCATCGAAGTCGGCAACGGCGCCCGGGACGGGCTGACCCCGGACGAGCGCAAGACGCAGATGAGCCTGTGGGCGCTAGCCGCGTCGACGTACATCCTGGGCACCGACCTGACCCACCTCGACTCTGCTGATCTCAGCCTGCTCAAGAACACCGACGTGCTCGCGGTGGACCAGGACGCGATCGATGCGTCGCGCATCTACAACGCCAACGGGCAGCAGATCTTCGCCAAGACCGAGCCGAACGGTGCTGCCGTCGTCGGACTGTTCAACACGAACGGCACCTCCCAGGTGATCTCCACGAGCGCGTCGAACCTCGGCCTGGCCGCAGGGAGCGACTACGCCGTCCGTGACCTGTGGACGCATCAGACCACCGAGACGGTGGGCCCCATCAGCGCCAACGTGCCCGCACACGGCGTGGCGCTCTACCGGGTCAGCACGCTGAACAATCCGACGGCGGCTCCTCCGCTGGGCGTGGCGGACCTGACGGGGCTGTCCACGCTCGGTTCGGGGCAGCCGGCTACCGGCACCGTCTCGTTCACCAACTACGGCGACGTGGCCGCACAGCGCGTCAGCCTCGGGCTGCAGGTTCCCGCGGGCTGGTCGGCGCGGGCAACTTCGCCTGCGTCGTTCTCCGCCGTCGAAACCGGGCAGACCGTGCAGACGACGTTCCAGGTCGTGGCACCCCCGCCGGACCAGCTGTTCCAGACCGCGACGGTGACCGGCACCGCCTCCTACGCGTGGCCGGGCAGGACCACGGTGAATCTCGCCGTCCCCCGCACGGTCACCACCAGCCCACCGGTGCAGTCGCCGTACCGGACGTTCTCATCGGCGACAGATGCTCCCGCGGTGTTCGGGCAGTTGGGCAGCCAGTTCGGCATCTCGGGTGCGGGGGCCGACCTGTTCTCCGGCAGCGACTCGTACAGCACGATCTACCTGCCGGGAGCGGTGGGTACGACGTCCACGATCGACACCGAGGTCGTCTCGCAGCAGAACCTGACCGGCTTCGGCAAGGCCGGGATCATCGTCCGCAACACGATGACCGGATCCGGAACGACGCCGGAGGGCGTGATCTTGTTCGAGTCGCCGTCCGGCGGCATCCAGCTGGAGTGGACGAACAACGGCGGCACGTTCATGAACGCGGTCACGCCGCCGAACGGCACGATCCCGAAGACGCTGCCGGTCTGGCTGCGGTTGGTCCGCAACGGCTCGACCTACACCGGCTACTTCTCGCCCGACAATCATGACTGGCTGCAGGTCGGAACCGCCACGGTGTCAGCCCAGGCCGACGCTCAGGACGCCGGCATGTTCGTCACTTCGCACGCGACCGGGTCGGCCGCGCAGGTCGTGTTCAACGGGTTCGATGTCGCCGCGGGCACGAACGCGCCGACGTTGGCCACGTCGTACGAGGCCGAGTCGTCCGCGAACACCATCGCCGGCGGCGCGCGGCTGGCCAGCTGCTCGGGCTGCTCGGGCGGGCGCAAGGTCGGCTTCGTGGGCAGCGGCGGCACACTGACGTTCAACGGCGTCGCCGCCCCTGCGAACGGCACGTATTGGCTGACCATCTACTACGCCGACGGCGACGGCCGCCAGGCGCAGCTGATCGTCAACGGAGCCACGCTCCAGACGCTGTCGTTCACGCCGACCGGCGACTTCAACACGGTCGGGGCGATGACCGTGCAGGTACCGCTTTCCGCCGGGACGAGCAACACGATCGAGTTCGCCAACCCGCAGGCGTTCGCACCCGACTTCGACCGCATCCTCGTCGCGCCGACCCCGAGTTGATGTCAAGATTCCGCACCGTGCGCTGCGCGGCCGCGCTGGCGATTGCGGCAGGTTCCGCGACGGCGCATGCAAGTACCTCACACACGCCGGGCCGGGCGACTTCCCCGGACCGCGAACCTATTCGCCCGACCTGGACGGGATCGCGATAACTACTTCCGGTTGACGCACAGCCGGTTCTGCGGCGGGATCGTCTGATCCTCGGGCACGGCGCAGATGGGCTTGAGCTTGGACGCGATCGCTCTGCCGAGCAGCGGGAGCGGCTGGAACGCCTGCTTCTCCGGAACGGTCACTTCGACATAGACCGCCCGGTCGATGACCGTCCAGACCGTCGCTTCCTTCTGTTTCACCGCGAGCCAGTAGACGTTGCCGATGTTGTAGACGTCGGACGTGGGAACGAACGCCTCGGGCCGCGCAACGCCGCAGCGCAGCACGACGGCGGGATCGCCCCACGCCACCACGTTCGGCGAGTCGGGCCGGGTGTGCACGACGCGTGGGGCCAGTTGGCCGAGCTGCACGGGCAGTGCGCTCAGCACCTGCGCGCACGGCCCCTCCGCCGCGGCGTCCGACGGGGGAGCAGATACCGTGATCGGCGGCGGCGGCCCGGCCGACTTCTCCGTCGACGTGCCGTGGTCGACGTTCCGGGCCAGCCCGAACGCGACGAGCACGGTCACCGGTACCGCGATGGCCGACGCGATCAGAGCATTGCGGCGGCGGACTGCGTCGATCGGGGTGGCTCCTCTACAGGTGGACGACGGGACAGGTAAGGGTGCGGGTGATGCCCGCCACCGCCTGCACGCGCGCCACGACCAGCTTGCCGAGCTCGTCGACGCTGTTAGCCTCGGCGCGCACGATGACATCGTAAGGACCGGTAACGTCCTCGGCGCTGTTGACTCCGGCCAGCGACGCGATCTCGGCGGCAACAGCAGCCGCTTTGCCGACCTCGGTCTGGATGAGGATGTACGCGTTCACGGTTGCCATCGGCGCGTCCTTCCGTCCTCGCCTCGTTGGGAAGGTAGAACGTAGCGCAGGCACCGCAAAGCCCCGCATAGTGAGGATCGCGCGATCACCGTTTCCGATGTCGGGGAGTTCGGGCTGATCGCCCGGGTCACCGCGCAGCTCGCCGCAGCGGACACCACGCTGCTCGGCCCGGGCGACGACGCCGCCGTCGTGCGTGCCGCCGACGGGCGAGTCGTCGCCAGCACCGACCTGCTCATCGAGGGACGGCATTTCCGACGGGACTGGTCGACAGCGAACGACGTCGGGCACAAGGCGGCCGCCCGCAACTTCGCCGACATCGTGGCGATGGGTGCCGTGCCCACCGCGCTGCTCGTGGGGCTTGGCGCGCCGCCCGGCCTTGAGCTGTCCTGGGCGGACGGCCTGATGGCCGGGCTGCGGGAGGAGTGCGGCGAGGTGGGCGCGGCTGTGGTGGGCGGCGACGTGGCCCCCGCGGACGTGGTCACCCTCGGGATCACCGCGCTCGGTGACCTGCAGGGCCGAGATCCGGTCACCCTGGCCGGCGCCGGCCCCGGCGACGTCGTGGCCTTCGCCGGGCGCCTCGGCTACGCCGATGCGGGTTATGCGGTGCTCAGCCGGGGCTTCCGTTCCCCGGTGCAGATCGTTGCCGCACACCGCCGCCCCAAGGTGCCGTACGCCGAGGGCCCGCGTGCCGCCGAGTGGGGCGCCACAGCGATGACCGATGTGAGCGACGGGCTGATCGCCGATCTCGGCCACATCGCAGTGGCGAGCAGCGTCCGCATAAACCTGCGCGCCGACCTCGTGCCGGTGCCGATGAAGCTCAAGGAGGTCGGCGCAGCCCTGAACATCGACCCACAGGTGTGGGTGTTCACCGGCGGTGACGACTACGCCTTGGTGGCCACATTCCCGGCGGGCATCGACCTGCCCGACGCGTGGACACCGATCGGCACGGCGGCCGAGGGCGAGGGCGTTCGGGTGGACGGCCGGCGCTGGCCGACCGGGGGGCACGAGCACTTCCGCTGAAGCGTCGGTGCCCGCCGGTACCGTGACGGGCGTGTTTCAGATCGAGTCGCGTCCGTACGCCGATCCCGTGGCGGCCAAGTTGATCGGCGAGTTACAGGCCGAGTACGTGACGAGGTATGGCGGGCCGGATGAGACGCCGGTCGAGCCCGGCGAGTTCGACCCGCCGGACGGACTGTTCCTCATCGGTTCCCTGGACGGCGACGCGGTCGCGGCGGGTGGTTGGCGCCGCGTCGGGGACGGCGTCGCCGAGATCAAGCGGATGTACGTAGCCGAGCGTGCGCGCCGCCGCGGGCTGTCACGCCGAATGCTCACCGAGCTGGAATCGGCGCTCGCCGCTGCGGGGTATCAGCGAGTGGTTCTCATGACTGCGCTGGCCCAGCCCGAGGCGATCGCGCTTTACGAGTCCACCGGGTACCAGGTGGCGGAGCCGTACGGCATCTACGCCTGTGAGCCGGATGCCCGCTTCTACGCGAAACCGCTGTAGGGCTACCCGCGCGTGACCTTGCCGGCCTTGAGGCACGAGGTGCACACGGTGATCCGCTTGCGAGTGCCGGGGGCGACGATCGCCCGGACGGTCTGCACATTGGGATTCCAGCGTCGGTGGGTGCGCCGGTGCGAGTGCGAAACGGACATGCCAAAACCCGGGCCCTTGCCGCAGACATCGCAGACGCTGGCCACCGTGGCCTCCCATGCTTGTACGTGATTGCGCCCGGCACATCGCCGGGCAGCGTCTCAGTTTAGCGGCGCCGCCGCGCACAGACCAAACCGGGCTGCGGCTCAAGTATCGTACGGCGAGCCGCGGTGGCGTGGAGGTGGACGTGCTGGATCAGCTCGACGCCGCCGCCGTCCGCCAGTGGAGCATCGCCGCGGCCGACGCGCTGGCCGAGCACCAGGACGAGATCGACGAGCTGAACGTCTTCCCGGTGCCCGACCGCGATACCGGCACGAACCTGGCGCTGACCATGCGCGCGGCCTGCGATGCGCTGGCCGGTGACACCGCCCCGACCGCGGCGGCCGCCCTGCGCACGCTGGCACGTGGCGCGGTGCTCGGCGCGCGAGGGAACTCCGGGGTGATCGTGTCGCAGATCCTGTGCGGTTTCGCTTCCGCCGTCGACGGTGAGGTGTGCGGCGCGGCACGGCTTCAGGATGCGCTGCGCGAGGGTGCCGAGCGCGCGTATGCGGCGGTGGCCGCGCCCCTCGAGGGCACCATCCTGACCGTGGCGCGCGCGGCCGCGGAGGCCGGAGCAGCCGTGCCGGCCGCGACGCTGGCTGCCGTCGTCGAGGGGGCCGTCGCCGGCGCCGAAGACGCGCTGAATCGCACGACCGAACAGCTACCTGCGCTCGCCCGCGCCGGCGTGGTCGATGCCGGAGGCCGCGGCATGGTGGTGCTGCTCGATGCGCTGGCGAGCGTGATCACCGGGGTGCGTGCCGTGCTGGCGGCGCCGCGTCGTTCGGCACGACACAGATCGGCGCTGGTGGCGCTGCGTGAGGTGGGCAGTGAGACGTTCGGCTACGAGGTGCAGTACCTGCTCGAGGCGGACGCCGACGCGGTGGCGGTACTGCGCGAGCACCTGGCACGGATGGGCGACTCGCTGGTCGTCGTGGGCACCGGAGAGGGACTCTGGAATGTCCACGTGCACGTCAACGACGTCGGCGCCGCGATCGAGTCCGGAGTCGAGGCGGGCCGCCCGCACCGCATCACCGTTGTCCGCTTCGCGGACCAGGCGCGCGCGCCCGCGCGCTCCGGCGTCGCGGTCGTAGCGGTCGCCCCCGGCGAGGGGCTGGCGCACCTGTTCGAGGGTGAGGGGGTGCGCGTCGTGGGCGGTACCAACCCGTCCACCGCCGAGGTGCTGGCTGCGGTGCACGCGGCAGGTGCGGCGCAGGTCGTGTTGCTGCCCAATGCCTCGCACGTCAGCGGCGTGGTGAACGCCGCCGCCGAGCAAGCCCGTGACGACGGCGTCGAGGTCGCAGTGGTGCCGACGCGCTCGCCGGTGCAGGGACTGGCGGCGGTCGCGGTACACGACGGGGCGCGCCGCTTCGGTGACGATGTCGTGGCAATGGCCGAGGCGGCCGCCGCGACCCGCTGGGCCGAGGTCACTGTCGCGCAGCGCGACGCGCTGACCAGCCTCGGCAGGGTGGATGCGGGCGATGTCGTAGGGCTGATCGACGGCGAGGTCGTCGAAATCGGGACGTCGGTACGTGACGTTGCGCTTGCCACACTCGACCGGCTGCTGGGCGTCGGCGGCGAGCTGATTACGATCATCGCCGGCGAAGACGCCGCGCCCGAACTCGCCACCGAGGTCCAGGCGCGCATCGCCGAGGCAGCGCCGTTCATCGAGGTTGCCGTCTTCGACGGGGGCCAGCCGCACTATCCGCTGCTGCTGGGAGTGGAGTAGTGGCGACGCTCAAGACTCGGCTGGTCGATGTGCTCGGCGGCCGCACGGCGCGGGCGCTCTCGACCGGCCTGGAGCTCGAGACTGTCGCCGACCTGCTGCACCACTATCCGCGCCGGCTCGCCGAGCGCGGCGAGCTCACCGACCTCGCGTCGCTGCGGGTCGACGATGACGTCACGGTGCTCGCCGAGGTGCGTTCGGCCAAGGTGATCCGCCACCGCAACCGTTCCGGCGCCCGGCTCGAAGTCGTGGTGAGCGACGGCAAAGGCACGCTGACCCTGACGTTCTTCGGCAACCGGCAGACGTGGCGCGAGCGCGAGCTCGCGCCCGGCACACTGGGCCTGTTCGCCGGGAAAGTCAGCGTCTTCCGCAACACGCGCCAGCTGACCCATCCCGAGTACATCGTCTTGCGCGGTGACGGCTTGGAGCGCTACGAGGCAGAGGAGTACGCCGGCGCGCTCATCCCCGTCTACCCGGCCGGCAAGGAGATTCGCACCTGGCAGATCTCGAACAGCGTCTCGCTCGTGCTGACAAGCCTCGACCCCGTAGCCGACCCACTGCCCGGCGAGCTGCGCGCCCGCCATCATCTGATTGACCTCGACACCGCACTTCGCACCGTGCACCGGCCGGACACCCGCGACGAGTGGCACGCGGCCAGGCGGCGTCTCAAGTGGGACGAGGCCCTGGGCGTGCAGCTCGCGCTAGCTCAGCGCCGCGCGGCCGCCGCGGCCAACCCGGCGACGCCGCGCCCCGTCATCGGCGACGGGATCCTGGCCGCCTTCGATGCGCGCCTGCCGTTCGAGCTCACCACCGGCCAACGCGAGGTCGGCGCCCAGCTCGCCGACGAACTCGCCCGCCGACACCCGATGCACCGGTTGCTCCAGGGCGAGGTCGGCTCGGGCAAGACCGTCGTAGCGCTGCGCGCCATGCTCCAGATCGTGGACGCCGGCGGGCAGGCAGCGCTCCTCGCGCCCACCGAGGTGCTCGCCGCGCAGCACGCCCGCTCGATCGAGGCGCTGCTGGGCGACCTGGCGCATGCCGGCCAGCTAGGCGGTGCGACCGAAGGCACTCGGATCGCCCTGCTTACCGGGTCGCTGCCCGCCGCGGCGCGCCGCGCCGCGTTGCTCGACGCGGCCAGCGGCAGCGCCGGCATCGTGATCGGCACGCACGCGCTCATCCAGCAGCACGTCAGCTTCGCCGACCTCGGGCTGGTTGTCGTCGACGAGCAGCACCGGTTCGGCGTCGAGCAGCGAGACGCCTTGCGTGGCAAGGCGAAACAGCCGCCGCACCTGCTCGTCATGACTGCTACTCCCATACCGCGCACTGTCGCCATGACGGTGTTCGGCGACCTGGACACGTCCGTCCTGCGTGAGCTGCCACTCGGCCGCTCGCCGATCTCGACGACACTGGTGCCGGTAGGCGAGCGGCCGGCCTGGCTGGATCGGGCGTGGCAGCGCGTCCGCGAGGAGGTCGCCTCCGGCCGCCAGGTGTACATCGTCTGCCCGCGCATCGGCGCCGGCACGGAGGTGGACGTCGAGCTCGAGGCGGAGTTCGCCGACGTCGAGCTGCCCCTGCGGCGTCCATCGCTCGCGGTGACCGACACCGCGGCGATGCTGCGCGCCGGCCCGCTCAGCGGGCTGCGGCTGGCCGTGCTGCACGGCGGCCTGGCACCCGACGAGAAGGACCGCGTGATGACCGGGTTCGCGGCCGGCGACATCGACGTGCTGGTCGCGACGACCGTGGTCGAAGTGGGCGTCGATGTGCCCAACGCCACGATGATGGTGGTGCTCGACGCCGAGCGGTTCGGCGTCTCGCAGCTGCACCAGTTGCGCGGGCGTGTCGGCCGCGGGCAGCATCCCGGGCTCTGCCTGCTGGTCACGGAGGCCGGCCCCGGCACGCCCGCCCGCGAACGTCTCGATGCGATCGCCGCGACCACCGACGGCTTCGAGCTCGCGAAGCTCGACGTCGAGCAGCGCCGCGAGGGGGACGTGCTCGGCGCCGCCCAGTCGGGCCGCCGTTCGCAGCTGCGGCTGCTGTCGCTGTTGCGTGACGAGGAGCTGATCGCCGAGGCCCGCGAGGACGCCGCCGCTCTGGTGGCGGCCGATCCGCAGCTTTCCCGGCATCCGCTGCTCGCCGAGCAGGTGGCAACGCTCGTCGGCGACGCCGGGGCGGAGTACCTGGAGAAAGCGTGACCCGAATAGTTGCCGGCGTGGCCAAGGGGCGCCGGCTCGTCGTCCCGGCGCGGGGCACCCGGCCCACGTCCGACAGGGCGCGCGAGGCACTCTTCAGCACGCTCGCCGGGCTGCTGGACCTGGACCACGCCCGCGTTCTCGACCTCTACGCCGGCACCGGCGCCGTGGGGCTGGAGGCGCTCTCGCGGGGCGCCGGCCACGTCACGTTCGTCGAGTCCGACCGGACGGCGGCCGCGATCCTGCGGCGCAACGTCGAGACCGTCGGCCTGCTGGGTGCGCAGGTCGTGATCAGCTCAGTCGAGGAGTACCTCGCGGGTGTCGTCGGCGCGCCGTTCGACCTCGTATACCTCGACCCGCCGTACGCTCTGGACGACGCGGCGCTGGGTGCCGTCCTCGCCGGACTCGACGCGCCGCGGTGGCTCGTCGCAGGGGCGGTGGTGGTGGTCGAACGGCCGGCACAGGCGGGCCAGCCACGCTGGCCGGATGTGATCCAGTCGATCAAGCAAAGACGCTACGGGGCAGGCGTGCTTTGGTACGGTCGCGTGAAATGAGCGAGCAACCGAGCGACGAGCCGTCGCGGGACGCAGCCCACCACGGGCGGAGGATTCCGGTACGGCGGGCCGTTTGCCCGGGTTCGTTTGACCCGGTAACGAACGGCCACCTCGACATCATCGGCCGGGCAGCCAACCTCTACGACGAGCTCGTCGTGGCCGTCTTCGTGAACCGCAGCAAGTCGGGCCTGTTCACAGTCGACGAGCGCATCGCCATGCTCGAAGAAGTCACGGCCGACCTGCCCAACGTTCGCGTCGACTCCTTCCGCGGCCTCACCGTCGACTACTGCAAGGCACACGACATCCACGTGATCATCAAGGGCCTACGCGCGGTCAGCGACTTCGACTACGAACTGCAGATGGCGCAGATGAACCGCGGTCTGGCCGGCGTCGACACGCTGTTCATGCCGACAAACCCGGAATACAGCTTCCTCGCGTCCAGCCTGGTCAAGGACATCGCCGGTTGGGGCGGAGATGTCTCCAACCTCGTGCCCGCGACGGTTCTGAAACGCCTCATCGAGCGGACCCGCGGCTCATGAGAGAACGCACCCCGCGCCGCGTCGATGAGCTGCTCACCGAGCTGGTCGAGCTCGTCGAGACGGCGCGGGCCGTTCCGATGTCCGGCTCGTGCGTCGTACCGCGCGAGCGCACCCTCGACC
>JBKPQY010000054.1:0-4769 GCA_046734315.1 Actinomycetota bacterium
GTCGTCCGCTAAGCTAGCGGACGGCTTCGTTCCGATCACGGCCAGCTTCGCATGCCCGAGAACAACACACCGAGACCACACCTCGACCCTCGCGATCCGCTCGTCCTCGATATCCGGCGACTGGGCGGCACCGGGTCGATGGTTACCGACCGGCGTCGTGTTCCCGCGCCTGCGGGACTGCGCCACGATCTCGTCGGGGTGCCGGAAGGTGCTCCGCTCGAGCTCGACCTGCGGCTGGAGTCGGCGACGGAGGGTGTGCTCGTCACGGGCACGGTCACGACAACTGTCGCAGGCGAGTGCGGGCGGTGCCTCGAGCCGGTCACCGACGAGTTCGTCGTCGAGGTGTGCGAGCTGTTCGCATATCCGGGCAGCGCCACCGCCGAGACGACGGACGAGGACGAGGTCGACCGGATCGTCGGCGACCTGATCGACCTCGAACCGGTGGTGCGTGACGCGGTGGTGCTGGGGCTGCCCCTGACTCCGCTGTGCCGGCCGGACTGCGCCGGGCTCTGCCCCACCTGCGGGCAGCGGCTCGACGACCTTCCTGCCGGGCATGCACACGAGGTGCTCGACCCGAGGTGGGCCGCCCTGACGGAGTGGAACACCGGCGGGATCGGATCGACTGAATAGAGGAGTCACGGTGGCAGTCCCCAAGCGGAGAATGTCGCGCAGCAACACGCGCTCGCGCCGCGCGCAGTGGAAGACGAGCGCACCGACGCTGGCACCATGCCCCAATCGCGCCTGCGGCCAGCCCAAACTGCCCCACACCGCGTGCCCCACGTGCGGTCAATACGACGGCAAGCAGGTTCTCGCGGTGTAGCGGCCACTCGCATCGCAGTGGCGTCCGCCGTGGAACCGGCCAGTCAGGCACGGCTTGCGGAAGCGCTCGGCGTCGCCATCGACCCCGAGCTGCTGCAGCGTGCCCTCACGCATCGCTCCTACGCATACGAGCACGGCGGCGTGCCGCACAACGAGCGGCTGGAGTTCCTCGGCGACTCGGTGCTCGGGGTTGTGATCACGGAGACCTTGTACCGGCAGCACCCGGACCTGCCTGAAGGCAAGCTCGCCAAGCTGCGCGCGTCGGTGGTGAACATGCGCGCGCTGGCCGACGTGGCCCGCAGGATGGCGGACGAGGGCGGGCTCGGGCCATACCTGCGCCTCGGCCGTGGCGAGGAGGTCACCGGCGGCCGGGACAAGGCGAGCATTCTCGCCGATACCGTTGAGGCGCTCCTCGGCGCGATCTACGTCGAGCACGGCCTGCCAGGCGCCGCGCGGGTCATCCACGATCTGTTCGACGCGCTGCTGGGCGAGGTCGCGAACCACGGCGCCGGCCTCGACTGGAAGACCAGCCTCCAGGAGCTGACCGCCGAGCTCGGCGCCGGCGTCCCCGAATACGCGATCACGTCTTACGGTCCCGATCACGCCAAGACGTTCACCGCCCGGGCGTCGGTCGGCGGCGAGCTGTTCGCGGCAAGCACCGGGCACAACAAGAAGGAGGCCGAACAGGCCGCCGCGGAGACTGCATACCGGCAGCTGCAGGCCCGGGCCGAGGAGGCCGCCTCGGACGCGTCCGCGCGGGCCTGAGCATTGCCCGAACTGCCCGAGGTCGAGACCGTCCGCGCGGGCCTCGCCGAATGGGTGTCGGGTCGCGTTATCGCAGACGTCGAGGTGCGCCATCCCCGGGCGATCCGCCGTCACCTCGGTGGTGACTTTCCGGCGCGGCTGCGTGGGCAGCGCCTCGGCTCGGCGCGGCGCCGCGGCAAGTACCTGTGGCTGCCCCTGTCTGACCCGGATGAGTGCCTGCTCGGGCACCTCGGTATGAGCGGCCAGATGCTCGTGCGTCCACCGGCAGCGCCGGACGAGCGGCACCTTTCCGTCCGCATCAGCTTCACCGACGGCGGCCCGCAGCTGCGCTTCGTCGACCAGCGCACGTTCGGCGGGCTCCTGGTCGACGAGCTCGTGCCGGCCTGGGATCTGCCGGGCGACTCGGTGCCGTCGCTGATTGCACATATAGCGCGTGATCCGCTCGACGGGGCGTTCGACGAGGCACGCTTCACGGTGCGGGTGCGTGCGCGGCGCAGTGCGATCAAGCGCGCGTTGCTCGACCAGTCGCTGATCTCCGGCGTCGGCAACATCTATGCCGACGAGGCGCTGTGGCGGGCGAAGCTTCATGGCCGGCGGCTGGCCGCGACACTGACCAGGCCGGTCGTCGGCACGCTGCTCGCCACCACCCGCGCCGTGGTTGTGGAGGCAATCGCGGCCGGCGGAACCTCGTTCGACGCGCTGTACGTCAACGTCAACGGCGAGAGCGGCTACTTCGACCGCACCCTCGACGTGTACGGACGCGAAGGGCAGCCCTGCCATCGGTGCGGCACGGCGATCCGGCGGGAAGCGTTCATGAACCGGTCGAGCTACTTCTGCCCGCACTGCCAGCGGGCCCCGCGCCGATGAATCGCACCATTCACGACGGTCTGTAGGAGCCATGGACGCAACCAACTTGGCCGAGCTGTACGACCTGCCGCTGCTGGACTGGCCGGCGATACAGGCGCGGCTTTCCGCAGGAGTCACCCAAGCGCCGGGCACCGGCGGGCCGAACCGGCACACCTGCTGGCTGACGACGATCAACCCCGATGGCAGCCCGCACGTCACGGGCATCGGCGGTCTCTACGCTGACAGAGCCTTCTGGTTCCAGAGCGGGGAGGGAACGCGGAAGGCCAGAAACCTCGCGCGGGATTCGCGCTGCGCGCTCAGCCTCGCCACCGATGAGTTCGACCTGATTGCGGAGGGTGACGCCCGGCAGGTCACCGACCCGCCGGTCGTGGCGGCGATGGCCGCGCGATGGGCTGCCGAGGGCTGGCCGGCTCGGGTCGATGAGTCCGGCCGGGCCATCACCGCTGAGTACAACGCGCCCTCTGCAGGCCCGCCGCCCTGGTTCGTCTACCGGATGGCCCCTAGGGCAGCCACCGCACTGCGGACGGTGGATCCGGGCGGTGCCACTCGCTGGCGATTCTGACCCGACGCGTCGCTGTTTGCTCGCCGTGAGCCTGGCGAGCGGCGACCCGCTGTAGTTGACCAGTCGTTACCGAAGTGCGACCATGAAGTCGCTTGACGGGAGCTTGGCGGGTCACCGCGTTCAATCTGGACATGTGCGGTTGATGTGCGTCGCTTCCGCCGGGTCGTTCATAGACAACGTACGTTAGGTCGATGACCGACCAGGGAAACACATCGGGCATCGACGCTGTGGTGTGAAAGGTCGCTATATGGCACGCGCCTTACTGGGTTATGTAGGCAGCGCATCCGAACAGACTCTCTCCCTCGAGGTAGTACGCCTGCGACGTCGCGTACAGGAACTCGAGCACGAGATTGCCGAGCTGCGGGCAACTCCTCAGGATCCCACACTCGACCTCGAACTGCACCGCATGGCTGAAGGCGCCGAACCCGCTCTGGCCTGACCCGCCAGTCGCCGGGTTCGGCGTTGCTGTTGGTGTGCTCGCGCTAGGCCGGTCAGCGGGTACGGCCTGTCTGCGGCGCGTTCCCGCGTTCGCACGCTAGATTTCACGAATGACCTTTCCGACGGGACGGTTCGCGTGTCAGCCCGCGGCACGCGCGCGCGCCGACCGCAGGTCCAGGCGCCGCGGCGGACACAGCACGACGGCATATATCGGCCCGGGAGATTCGTGCACCTCAAGTCGTTGACGCTCAAGGGATTCAAGTCCTTCGCGTCGGCCACCACGCTGCGTTTCGAGCCCGGCATCACGGCGGTCGTCGGGCCGAACGGCACCGGGAAGAGCAACGTCGTCGACGCCATCGCGTGGGTGCTCGGCGAGCAGGGCGCGAAGACGCTGCGCGGCGGCAAGATGGAGGACGTGATCTTCGCCGGTACCGCCGGCCGGCCACCGCTCGGGCGCGCTGAGGTCACCCTGACCATCGATAACTCCGACGGAGCATTACCGATCGACTACAGCGAGGTGTCGATCGCCCGGCGGATGTTCCGCAACGGCGCCAGTGAGTACGAGATCAACGGCAGCTCGTGCCGGCTGCTGGACATTCAGGAGCTGCTTTCTGATTCCGGCATCGGGCGCGAGATGCACGTCATCGTCGGGCAGGGCCAGCTCGACACGGTGCTTTCGGCTCGTCCGGAAGACCGCCGCGGTTTCATCGAGGAGGCCGCGGGCGTCCTCAAGCACCGCAAGCGCAAGGAGAAGGCGCTGCGCAAGCTGGAGACGATGCAGGCCAACCTCACACGGCTCACCGACCTGACTGCAGAGCTTCGCCGCCAGCTCAAGCCACTGGGCAAGCAGGCCGAGATCGCTCGCCGTGCTGCAGGCATCCAGGCGGAGCTGCGCGACTCGCGGCTACGGCTGCTCGCCGACGACCTCGTCGCACTCCGCGGCGAGCTCCACCGCGAAGTGGCCGACGAGGAAGCGATCTTGGCTCGGCGAGCCGACGTCGAGGCGGCCCTGGCCGAGGTGCGGGAGCGGGAGTCGGCGCTGGAGCAGGCAATGGCCGCGGACGCCCCGTTGCTGGCGAGGGCGCAGGAGAACTGGTATCGGCTGTCAGCGCTGGAGGAGCGCTTCCGCGGCACCGCCTCGCTCGCCGCGGAGCGTGCTCGGCTGCTGGCCGCCGAGCAGGCCGACGTGCGCACCGGCCGCGAGCCCGAGGCAATGGAGGCCGAGGCCCGCGAGGTCCGCGAACGCGAGGCGGCACTCTCGGCCGAGCTCTCCGGATCGCGGGCGCACCTAGCCGGGGCGGTAGCGCTCCGGCAGGAC
>JBKPQY010000055.1:0-13733 GCA_046734315.1 Actinomycetota bacterium
ACCAACACCAGCCAGACCTGTTCGCCCACTGGCAACTCGCCGCCGCCACCTCCGGCCGGACTGTGGGGGCCGGATGACGGGAGATCGTCACGTCCGGTCCTGCGAGCGGCGGGGGGTGAGACTCCCCCCGCCGACTCACCCTCAGGAGGAGGGCGTGCGGCCGGGGCGCCGTCCCCGCTGCGTCGGCCTTCGACGGCCGGTAGCGACGCAGCCGGTTTGCGTTGCCGACGACGGATAGCGACGAGAGGGCCATGGCGGCCGCGGCGATCATCGGGGAGAGCCGCCAGCCGAAGGCGGGGTACAGCACGCCGGCGGCGATCGGGATGCCGATCGCGTTGTACGCGAGGGCGAAGAAGAGGTTCTGTCGGATGTTGCGCATGGTGGCCCGGGACAGCTCGATCGCGGTCACGACGCCGGCGAGCGAGCCGGAGATGAGAGTCACGTCGGCAGCCTCGATGGCGACGTCGGTACCGGTGCCGATGGCCATGCCGACGTCGGCGGCCGCAAGCGCGGGGGCGTCGTTGATGCCGTCACCGACCATGCCGACCCGGCGGCCTGCGCGCTGGAAGCGGCGAATCTCGTCGGCCTTATGTTCGGGCAGCACCTCGGCGACGACGCGACGGACACCGACCTGTGCTGCGACGGCGGCTGCGGTGCGGGCGTTATCGCCGGTGAGCATGACGACGTCGACGCCGAGGCGGTGCAGTCCGTCTATGGCGGCTGCCGAGTCGGACTTGACGGTGTCGGCGACGGCCATGACGCCTGCGGGCCGACCGTCGACCGCGACCAGGATCGGGGTCTTGCCCTGCGCGGACAGCTCCGCGGCAATGGGGTCGAGTGCCGTGGTGACGATGCCGGCGTCGCCCAGCAGGCGGGCGGTCCCGATCAGGACGGCCTGGCCGCCGACGGTGGCCTGCACGCCCCTGCCGGTGATCGAGTCGAATCCGTTCGTCGTCGGCAGCTCCAGATCGCGGCTGCGGGCGCCGGCAACGATGGCGACGGCAAGTGGGTGTTCGCTTACGACTTCGGCAGCTGCGACCACTGGCAGCAGGTCATGCTCGCTCCAGTCGCCGATGGGGACGATGTCGGTGAGCGTCGGCTTGCCGGCTGTGATGGTGCCGGTCTTGTCGAGCACGATCGTGTCGAGCGTGTGCGCGGTCTCCAGGGCTTCGGCGGAGCCGATGAGGATGCCGGACCGGGCACCCTTGCCGGTGCCGACCATGACCGACAGCGGGGTGGCGAGTCCGAGCGCCCAAGGGCAGGCGATGATCAGGACCGCGACGGCGGAGACGAGCGCGAGGCTGAACGCGGGCGAAGGCCCCGCGATGAACCATACGGCGAACGTCGCGAGTGCGATGCCGATGACAGCGGGGACAAGGTAGCCCGAGACCGCGTCGGCCATGCGCTGGATCGGCGCCTTGGAGGCTTGAGCCTGCTGCACCAGCCGGACGATCTGCGCGAGCATCGTGTCCGCCCCGACCTTGACCGCACGCACGCGCAGCGAGCTCGTGCCGTTGATGGTGGCGCCCACGACGGCGTCACCGGTCCGTTTGGTGACCGGGATGGGCTCGCCGGTGACCATCGACTCGTCCACTGCGGAACGGCCGGACAGTACGACGGCGTCAACGGGGATCTTCTCGCCCGGTCGGATGAGGATCTCGTCACCGACGGCGACGTCTTCGACCGGGATCTCGGACTCGGCGCCACCGCGGACGACCCGCGCGGTGCGTGCCCGCAGGCCGAGCAGGGCACGGATTGCTTCGCCGGTGCCGGCCTTGGCACGGGCCTCGATGAGCCAGCCCAGCATGATCAGTGTGATGATCACGCCGACTGCCTCGAAGTACACCTCGCGCACGTCGGACGGCAGCACGCGCGGGGCCACGGTGACGAGCAGGCTGTAGCCGAAGGCGGCTGTGGTTCCGAGGGTTATCAGGCTGTTCATGTCGGCGGCGCGGTGGCGCAGAGCCAGCCAGCCGATGCGGTGGATCGGCCAGCCGGCATACAGCATCACCGGCGTGATCAGGCCGAGCTGCAGCCAGTGACTGAGCAGCCAGCTGGGCACCCAGGCCGCTTTGAACACGTCGCTGGCCATCACCGCGATCAGCACCGGCAGCGTCAGGATCGCGCCGACGAGCACCCTGCGGGACAGGTCGGTGATCTCGGCGCGACGCTCGGCGGCCTGTCCCGCCTCGGCAGAGGCGGCGTCGTCGAGACGTACCCCTGGCGCCTCTCCGTCCGGTCGTTCGGCGGACGGCTGATCGGCCGAGCCGGAAGGCTCGACGACCAGCGTCCCGTGGATCATGTTCATCCCGCAGGCGAATCCGAATGTTCCGGCGGCTGCGGGGCGGATTCGGACGGTGGTGCGCTCGTAGGCCGGCAGCGAGGCGGAGACCTGTAGGCCCGGGAACACGACCCGCGAGGTGCATTCTCCGGATTCCTGGCGGTCGAAGGTCAACTCGACTGGGACGCCTTGCCGGACCCGGATCTGGTCGGGGCTGTATCCGCCGCGGACCGTCACCTCGACCCGCTGCACGCCGTCCTCCATGCGGGCGGTGCTGGCTCGGCGGGGCCCGAAGAAGAACAAAGTCAGCCCGCCGAGGGCCACCACGGTGCCAGCCAGGACGGCGATCTCAGCAATGGTCACGACAACCGTCCCTTCAGGAGCTGGTCACTGTCTCGCCGACTATACCCCCTAGGGGTACACGCATTCGCGCGGGTCAGCAAGGGGACCAAGGGCCCTGCCGCCCAGCTACCGGCGGCGCGACAGTGATAGTGACCGGCCGACCATCCACGACGAGGTCCAAGGGAGCGCACGATGATGTACTACGGAGACCACATGAGCGGCTGGGGCTGGTTCGCCATGTCGCTCAGCGCGGTGGTGTTCTGGGGACTCGTGATCACGGCGATCGTGCTGCTCGTCCGTTACCTGCACGCCGGGTCGCCCAGTCAGCCACCGGAAACGCCGGAGCAAATCCTGGCCGAGCGGTTCGCTCGCGGCGATATCGACGAGAGCGAGTACCGGGACCGGCTGGCCGCGCTGCACGGCAAGGTCCGATCATGACGGCCGGCAACGAACTACCCAATGCAGCGTAGGGCGGTGGAGCCGGCGGCCGCGGAAGTCGATACGGCAGCCCCGGCTTGATCGGCGCGGCCGGGCCGGTGACATTGGCCCTTGGCGCGCCGACTGCGGGCGCGGCAACATCGTGGCGGTAGACCCGTCGGCTAAGAGGTGATCGCCCGTGAAAGACGTGCCGCTGCCGACGTCGCGGCAGCCACTGCAGGTGCGCTCGTTTCTCGCCTGCGTGGCGACGATTCTCGAGATGCCGATCGAGCAACTCCCGCAGCTGCCCAGCGACGGCGATCCGGCGACCGGCTGGCTGGTTTCGCGGTGGCTCGGCGGCCGCGGGCTGGGCATTGTCCGCGTCGCCGAACCCACGACGTTCTCGTGGCCCGGGCCGTGGTTGGCGCGCGTCTGCCCGGCGGCTGGGCCGGCTCGCTACGTCGTGATGTACGGGGTCCCGTCCGGCGTGACATGGGATCCGGGCGGCGACGGCCAGATCAGCAACGAGTCGATCGAGGACGGCTTCGTCCTCGCCGCGACCGACATCGCGCTGGCGCTGCCGGTACCGGCCACCAGGCCGCCCGCCCCGGGCGCCGTGGACGGGATTTGGATCGCCGCCTCGGCCGGGGAACCGACGCGATCACTCCACACGGCGCGGGCTATCGCCGGCCAGGGCCTTGCCGGAGACCGGCACGCGGTGGGCGCCGGCACATTCCCGTCCGGCCTGCCCGGCAGCGCGCTCACCCTGATCGAAGCCGAGGTGTGCGAGTCCTTCGACCCGCCAGTGCGGGCAGACGAGCATCGGCGCAACCTGGTCACGCGCGGCGTCGAGCTCAACGGTCTGGTCGGTCGCGAATTCATGATCGGCGACGTGCGCTGCCGCGGCATGCGGCTGTGCGAGCCGTGCCGGGTGATGGATGGATACGCGTCGCGCCCGCTCCTTCGCGCCCTGGTTCATCGAGGCGGCCTGCGTGCCGACATCCTCGGGAACGGCGAAATGCATGTCGGCGACCGCATCACCGTGTGTTCGGATGTCGATTTCCCCGCGGGCCGCTCGTCGGAGTAGATGGCGGCCGGGACTGGCACCGGCCTGCGCGGGAAGGAGAACGCGATGGCGAATTACGTACTGGCATTCCGGGGCGCGCCCGAACGCGCGATGCCGGAGGGCGCGGAGCAGGCATGGGGTGCCTGGTTCGGAAAGCTGGGCCCGGCGATCGCAGACCGCGGCAACCGCGTCGGAAACGTGACGCGGCTCGAGGCCGCAGGCGGCGCATCCGGCGGCGAGACGCTGACCGGATACATGGTGGTCAGCGCGGACAGCATGGACTCCGCGGTCACGCTGGCGAAGGGCTGTCCCGGACTCGCCACCGGCGTGAGCGTCGAGATCGCCGAGGTCGTCGACGCCTGAGGCGGCGGGCGCCGTCCATGACGGGACCGCAAGCCGATCGGCTTGCGGTCCCTAGCTGCTTGTACTGTCACGACCATGCCCGGCAGCGGGTCCGGAACGTGGCGGGACTTGGAGCTGGGTGCGCCTGAGCTTGCCCGGATGGGCGCGGCGCGGCTCAACGCCCAACGCGTCGCCATGCTCGGCACGCTGCGGCGGGATTCATCGCCGCGCATCAGTCCGATCGAGCCGCACCTTGTCGCGGATCAGTTGCTCATCGGTGCGATGGCGTGGTCAGCGAAGGTGCACGACCTGCGCCGCGACCCCCGCTGCGTGCTGCACAGTGCCGTCACCGACCCGGACGGCGGCGAAGGAGAACTCAAGCTGTACGGATCAGCCGTCGAGGCAGGCGACGACCTTCGCCGCGAAGCCGCCGAGGCGTGGTGGCGCGCTTGGCCTCCGGAAAAGGCCGTCGTGTTCTGCCTGCACATCGAGCAGGCTGTGTTCGTCGAGTGGAACACGCGTGCCAGCCTGATGACCGTGCATCGCTGGCTGAGGCTCGGCGGATATAGCCGGAGCCAGCGAACCTACCCGTGACGGATCGGTACGCCAGACCGCGGCGCGGGCCGGCGCGGCGCCCATAGCTGGTCAGCCTCGCCCGCGGCGAGCCTTCCTCGGTAGACGTCGATCTTGTGATCGATGAGCTTGAGGTTGTCCTCTATCTCAGCGAGCTTGGCGGTCACCTCGGCACGGTGGCCCTCCAAGAGGGCAAGTCTTTGCTCCTCGTTTCCACGCCCGGCGGATACGAGTTGCGCGTAGCGCCGGATGGTCTTGATGGGCATGCCGGTGGCTCGCAGCCTGGTGCACACGATGATCCAGTCCAGGTCGAGCTGGTGGTAGCGCCGTCGACCGCTGACAGTGCGATCGACAATGGTGACGACCAGGCCGGCGCGTTCGTAGTAGCGCAGGGTGTGCACGCTGACGCCGGTGCGGTGGGCCGCCTCGGCAATGCTCATACCCGGCTGAGAGTCGGAGACGGTCCGTGGCTTGACTTCGAGCACGCTCTAAATTCTAGCTTCGAGACATGACAGCAACGCTGATCACCGGAGCCAACAAGGGGCTCGGCTTCGCGACGGCCCGCATACTCATTGCCGCGGGCCACACCGTCTACCTCGGAAGCCGGGATGCCGAACGTGGCCTCCGCGCCGCCGAGCAGCTAGGGGCACGGACCGTTCAACTGGACGTCACCGACGACGCGTCCGTGGCTGCTGCAGTGAAGTCCATCGAGGCCGGTGGGGGCCTGGACGTGCTGGTTAACAACGCGGGAATCCAGAAAGAGATGGGTGACGACGGCGCCGTGATCGGTGCCGCGGACGTGACGGCCGACCTGATGCAGCAGACCTTCGAGACAAACGTCTTCGGCATCGTGCGCGTCCTGCATGCGTTTCTCCCACTACTGCAGCGTTCCACCGGCCCGGTCGTGGTCAATGTCAGCAGCGGATTAGCCTCGCTGACCCGGGTCAGCACTCACGGAACGCCCGCATACACGTACCAGGGCGTCGCCTATCCGGCGTCGAAAGCCGCAGTCAACATGATCACCGTGCAGTACGCGAAGGCGTTTCCGAACATGAGGATCAACTCGGTGGAGCCGGGTTTCACGAAGACCGACCTGAACTGGAACATCGGCCGGCAGACCGTCGAGCAGGGCGCCGAGGTGATCGCACGGGTTGCACAGATGGGCCCCGATGACCCCACCGGACGCTATTTCGACGCCGCCGGCGCCCTTCCCTGGTAGGGGAGCGCGCCGGCCCGATCAGATCAGCAACCCCCACGGGTACACGGGATACGCCTCAGACTCCGGCGAGTGCGCTGGTGCGGCCGGACGCGACGGCGTCGGCGAGGGCGGCGTGGTCTTTCTCGGTCTGGTCGGCGTAGGTTTCGGCGAAGCCGGCGAGGGCTTGATCGAACTTGTCGGAGCTGCCGAGGTAGGCGGCGATCGCGATCCGATCGCCGGTGCGGGCGTGGGCGCGAGCCAGGGTCCAGCCGCACATGCGGCCGTATGTGGCCATCGACGCGGCGTCCAGGCGCTCGATCGGGACGGCGTATTTCCAGTCGCGCAGCTGCCGAACGTAGTAGTCGGCGGCCGGCCGGCCCGGTGGGGCGAGGCGGGTCCAGCCGAGGAAGATGTCGGTGGCGGCCTGCATCAGGCGCTGACCGACGACGACACGCTCGCCCTGGTTGGTGTACTCGCTCTCGCCGAGGTAGCCGGCGAGCACGGAGCGGTTGGCCTGTTTGGCCTGCAGGAGCAGCGGATCCAGGCCGTCGTCTGGCTCCATGAGCAGGATCCACGCTTCGGTGCCGACGCTGCCCACGCCGACGACCTTGCGGGCGATCCGGGTCAACCTGAATCGTTCGAGCAGGGTGCGACGGTCCGGTGGCAGGGTGCTCGCGTACTGGTCGATGAGGCTGCGGATGAAAGGGTAGAGGTCTTCGATGTTCAGCTCGCCGGCGAGTTCCTCGATCGGCACGATCAAGGGCGGATCACTGACGATACGGCGCTGCCCGTCGACCATCGTGGTCAGCTTCGCGACCGCCTGCGTGCTGTCCCGGGTGCGGGCCTTCGCCGCTTGTGCTTCGCTGGCGCGGACGGCCTTCTTCGGCAGCCTGGACTTGAACTCGTCGATCGCGTCCTCGACGTCGAAGCGGGAATACCACACAGCCAGAATCGGCATAGCGGCGAACTCGTGCATCGCCGTGCGATATGCAGAGGTGGTCGCCAGCGCGACCGTACGCCGGCGTTTGGCCGAGAGCCCGTTGTCGCGGCCGGCGATCGCCATGCTTGCGACGAGCCGCTTGACATCCCAATCGAACGGCCCGGGCAGGGTCTCGTCGAAGTCGTTGACGTCAAAGACCAGTCGGCGTTCGGGTGATCCGAACGCGCCGAAGTTGGCCAGGTGCGCGTCGCCGCAGAGCTGCACGCGCAATCCGGAGGTGGCGGTGCCGGCGAGGTCGAAAGCCATCGGCAGTGCAGCGCCGCGGAAGAAGGTGAACGGCGAAACGAGCATTCGGCCGTGCCGTACCGGCACCAGTTCGGGCACCCGCGACTCGTCCTGGCCGAGGATGAGGCCCACCGGATCCCGCGACGCATTCGTGGGCAGGTCGCGATGCGCCGAAAGCGGTGCGTGTTGCCGCGCCGCCTTCCCCGCGGCCACCCTCTCCTCGCGGCCCTGATGCGCTCCAGGTGGGCGGCCGGCTGCGGTCTGCGCGATGGACACATGCCGCTCGCTCACGGCCACATACTGCCACCGCTTGTGGTGGCAGACTCCGCTCTCGGTGCAGGCGCGGGACATCCGGCGCATATGGCGACACGGCGTCGAGCCCGTGTCTGCGCTCATGGGCCTTTTGACACCGCTGCGATTGCGGGGCCAGGGTCGGGGGCAGGAAACTGATGCGTGATGTCGGCCGTGCGGAGGGACGTGTCGGCTGCAAGAGCACAGCGGGGGGCTCTTGTAGCGATGCTGCTCGTCGCCGCGGCGGTAGCGGTTTCCCTCGGCGTCTACGCCAAGGAGCATTCGCCCAGCGGGCGTCCGCTGTTCACGCTCGGGTTCTCAGGCATGCTGCAGATGAAGGTGTGGCTGAGCACCGCTGCAGTCGCGCTGCTTGCCGTGCAACTCGTCAGCGCCTTGTGGATGTGGGGCCGACTGCCGGCTGCGGGCGCGGCTCCCCGGTGGGTGGCTGTGGTGCATCGCTGGAGCGGCAGTGTTGCCTTCGTGCTCACCCTCCCGGTGGCGTTTCACTGCCTGTGGGCATTGGGTTTCGGCACTACGAACGCGCGGGTTGTCGTGCACAGCGCGGCTGGATGTCTGTTCTACGGCGCATACGCCGCCAAGATGCTCGGGTTGCGTCTGCGGAACTCGCCGAAATGGGTGATTCCGGTGCTCGGCGGCACCGTGATGGCAATGCTGGTGTTGGCGTGGCTGACCGCGGCGGTGTGGTTCTTCACGCGGTCCGGCCTTCCGCTGACGTGAGCGGGGGTAGTCATGTCCGACGTATTCACATTCAGCCGCCGCTCCGGACTGCTGGGCCTGGGCGTGGCACTGGGTG
Source organism: Actinomycetota bacterium (assembly GCA_046734315.1). Lineage (GTDB taxonomy): Bacteria > Actinomycetota > Actinomycetes > Mycobacteriales > Jatrophihabitantaceae > DASXRA01. Next base: position 8,550 of record JBKPQY010000055.1, read on the forward strand.
CCGGCATCGCGGGATACGTGGTCGCACGCAACAGCCCTGCGGCCCGCGGAAAGGGTCTGACAACCGCCGCGAACGGCTACGGAGCCGCACCGACACAAGGTCGCCGACTCGCGGGGCTCGCGCAGGTACCGGTTGGTGGCGGGCTGATCCTTACCAGCGCCCCGATCGTGCTCACTCGCGGCAGCAACGGGACGGTCCACGCGTTCTCGGCGGTGTGTACCCACCAGGGCTGCACGGTGAGCTCGGTGCGCAACGGCGTGATCGGCTGCCCCTGCCACGGCAGCCGATTCGATGCGCAGACCGGGGCGGTCCTGGCTGGCCCTGCCCCGCGCCCGCTGCCGCCGATTGCAGTCGTCGTTCGCGGCGGCGAGATCTACACGTCCTGAGGAGGAGCGATGTGGTGGCGCGTGTTGCCGACGCTGCTGTGGGTCGCAGCGGCCGGGTTCGCGCTCGGCGCGCTCATCGCGCTGCGATGATCCGGAGCTCACGGGGTTTCGCCGATGAGGGTGTGGGCGACGCCTGGCGCTGAGTTGGGTGGGTCTGTTCGGCCAGTTTGAGGGCCCGATTGCTCCTGGTCGCCCATGGCCGTTTCTGCGCGCGACACCTGTTCGCTACCTTATGCACGCTTGCTCGTACTCCGCGCGGAGTGTGCTGGTGGCCCACATCGACGGCAGAGAGGTTCAGATGTCTCGCAGAAGAACGAAGACGCTGATCGCTATCGGGGCGGTCGCGGCCACAGCGTTCGCGCTGGCTGTCGGCCCAGGCTCGGCCGCGTCGGCCGACCCGGGTCCCGCGACGACGACCCCGATCAAGCACCTGGTGGTGATCTTCCAGGAGAACGTCTCCTTCGATCACTACTTCGGCACCTATCCGAACGCCGCGAATACGTCAGGGCAGCCCTTCACGGCGGCGCCGGGCACCCCATCGGTGGACGGGCTGACCGGCTCGCTGCTCACCGCGAACCCGAACGGCGTGAATCCGCGCCGATACGATCCGGCGAACGTCAACGACGTGCTCACCTGCGATCAGGACCACAACTACAGCGACGAGCAGGAAGCCTTCGACGGCGGCGCGATGGACAGGTTCCCGCAGACCGTCGGCACCGGCACGGGCAAGTCCCCTGAGGGCAACAACTGCGTCGCCGGTGACGTGATGAACTACTACGACGGCAACACCACCACGGCGCTCTGGAACTACGCGCAGCGCTACGCGATGAGCGACAACTCCTACGGCACCACGTTCGGGCCGTCCTCTCCGGGAGCGATCAACCTCGCGTCCGGTGACACGGGTGGCGTGGACATGACGCACACCGCGAACAACCCTTCGATCGCGACTGCTGCCGCCCCGAACGCGGATCTGACCGCCGACGGGCTTGGCGGCTTCTCGCTGACCAGTGACGCCCAGCCGTACTGGGACGACTGCTCGACCCGCGACGCCGTCGCGATGTCCGGCACCAACATCGGTGACGAACTCAACGCCGCCGGCCTGTCGTGGGGCTGGTTCCAGGGCGGATTCCGGCCGACCACGACGTTCGCCGACGCCGCCGCGGCCACCGGGCACGCCGGGCAGCAGACATGGACGTTCATCGTCGACGAGTTCAAGAACGGTGGCTTCAACAACTCGGTACCGCACTCGTCGAACCAGGGGATCTGCGATGCCGTGCATCCGGTCGGTGCCGGCCTGACCGCGCCGCTCACCCCGGGCACCGGTCAGTACCGGTACAAGGACGACTACATCCCGCACCATGAGCCGTTCGAGTACTACGCCTCGACCGCCAACCCGCACCACCTCACGCTGCCCACCAGGGCCGACGGATCCTTGCCGGTCAAGGCGCTGCGCAGCATCGGCACCGACACTCAGCACTATGTCGACGGGCAGCCGCAGTTCGACACCCCCAACCACCAGTACGACATGAGCGACTTCGACCAGCTCGTCGGAGCGATCGGCTCCGGTGACCTGCCTCCGTCGGCGCTACCGGCGGTCAGCTTCCTGAAGGCCGGCGGCTACCAGGACGGGCACGGCGCATACTCCGACCCGATCGACGAGCAGCAGTTCGTTGTCAACGAGATCAACGCCCTGCAGAAGACCCCGGACTGGAACAGCACCGCGGTGATCATTGCGTACGACGACTCCGACGGCTGGTACGACCACGCCTATTCCGGGGTGACCAACCCGTCCAGCTCGGTGGCCGACGCTCTCACGGGCACCGGCGCGTGCGGCACCGGTACGCCGCTCGCCGGCCAGCAGGGCCGCTGCGGCTACGGTCCGCGGATGCCGTTCCTGGTCATCTCGCCGTGGGCGAAGCGCAACGCGGTCGACCACACCCTGACCGATCAGTCCTCGATTCCGCGCTTCGTAGAGGACAACTGGTCACTGCCGCGCATCGCGGGCAGCTTCGACGCCGTGGCGGGCAGCCTGGACGGGCTGTTCAACTTTGCCGCCCAGAAGGGCAAGGGCGCCGCGTTCGGCAACGCACCCAACGCCGAGCCCTTCCTGCTTGACCCACTCACCGGCCAGCCGTAGCCAGAGAAACGGATCGCTCCAGTACACGCGGATGCGGTCCGGTGCTTGTTCACAGCCCGGGCCGCATCCGCGGTATTCATTGACGGCGCACGGCCGATGCTGGCATCGTGCCTGCCGGAGCCCGCTCACTATCGCGTCGACGGCGTTGCGACCGAGGCACATCGGTGTTCGAGCGCGTTTTGGCGTGACGGCGATGGACACACCCTGAACCCGAGTGAGGGTTCAGGCCATTCCGATGTCTTGACAGATCACGCGCTGCCCCCGGCAGGATTCGAACCGGGTGGCAACCCTGCGATCGCTGCCCGCGATCGTCGAAAAGCCCAGGCGCAGCTCAGGAATGATGACGGTGCCGGGCTTTGCGCCGAGCGGTGAACGGGTTCAGGATCCGACGGGGGGCGCGGGCTTGTAGCGCCGCAGCCGGGGCGCCTGGGTCTTAGGCAGTCCCGGTACGCCGGGTACCTCGGGTGCGAGAACGTCGACCTCGGCGAGGTCGACCGGGTGTGAGCCGGTATCAACCAAGCCGACCAGGCCGGTCTCGCTGGCTTCGACGCCTGTGTGCGGGCCGGGGGCATCGGCGTCGCTGTAGCCGACGTTGTAGTGCGCGAACAGCGTCTGCTCCTGGTCCACGGTAAGCGGGACGTCGGGATCGTGGTGCGGGGCGAGGGCCAGGTCGTCCTTGCTGTACGGGACATATAGCCGTCCGTCGAGGTATCGGGCCTGGGCGAGCGGCACCAGGCATTGGTGGTTGCCGAAGATGCCCCTGCGCACGGAGACCCAGGTAGGTATCTCCGTCTCGTCGTCGACGAATAACCCACCGACCTTGCCCAGCCTCTCATCGTCCTCGTTGGTCACCTCGACGCCGTCGAGTCTGCTGTAGTCCGGGACAATCACGTGGTCTCCTAAGTCCGGCCTGATCACGGCGTGGTCCAAATCGGCGGTAGTTGGCGCGGAGCGATCCTGGTTTAGCCACGGGTTTCGCCGTGGCAGCCAGCCCAGCGGACGCTTCCGATGACCTGCCCAGGTGCTTTCCCAGGGTGGCTGGATGAATAACGTCTGTGCTCGCATCCGGTGGCGCGTCAGGTATCACCGGTGCGGCGGCTGCGCAGGTAGATCGGCCGGCAGGGCCGACATGGCTGCCGACGCGGTCTACGCACCACGCCGAGCCGATGCGGCGATGCGCCACCGCTACACCGAGGCGATCCGACCGCCGGCATATCTGGCCGCCATTGTGGGTATGACGGAAGGTAATAGGGGGACGCAAGATCGTCCGCCGAGGTCTAAGGAGGGGTCGTGAGTCTTTCGGCGAAACTCCGCCGCGCACCGCTACGCCTTGCTGCTGGCGCCTACATCCTGAACACCGGCCTCACGAAGCTCAACGTCGACGACGAAACGGCGAAGTCGCTGCACGGTATGGCGAGTGGCACGTATCCGATCCTCGGCAAGCTCCAACCGAAGGCGTTCGCGCGGACCCTCGCGATCGGCGAGATCGCCGTCGGCGCCACGCTGCTACTGCCGATCGTCCCGCCCTTCATCGCGGGCGCGGCGCTATTCGGCTACTCAGGTGGGCTGCTCAACATGTACTGGCGCACGCCCGGCATGCACCACGAGGGCAGCCTGCGCCCGACCCCCGAGGGCACACCGATCTCGAAGGACGTATGGATGCTCGGCATCGGCCTCGCGTTGATGACCGACGCGGCGCTCGAGGGCACACGCGAAGGCGTCGGGGAGATCGAGGCGTCCGTCGCGCGGCGGCGCGCTGGCGGGGATAAGCAGGCGCGGCGCCTGGTCCGCCGAGCACAGATCGCCGATTCCGAGTTCGTCAAGCATCTCGCCGAGCACGTCGGTGACGCGTCCGAGGTGACCGCCAAGCGGTTGGCCGCGCTGCGCGCCGAGTATGGACCGGTAGCGGCCGAGAAGGCGCGCGCGGCAGGCGAGGCAGCACGAGACGCCGCCGCGGAGTATGGGCCGGTGGCGGCGGAGAAGGCGCGGACGGCAGGCGGGGCGGTTCGAGACGCCGCCGCGGAGTACGGTCCGGTGGCGGCGGAGAAGGCGCGCGCGGCAGGCGGGGCGGTTCGAGACGCCGCCGCGGAGTACGGGCCGGTGGCGGCGGAGAAGGCGCGCGCGGCAGGCGAGGCGGTTCGGCTCGCCGCCGCGCAGTACGGTCCGATAGCCGCAGAGAAGATGAAGGCTGCCGGCCACGCTGCGGAGGAGTACGCGATGCGGGCCCGCGAAAGGCTGGCGTTGTAACCGGCGTACTACAGGGACGTGCAGTTGGCGGCGGGCCGGCGCATGCCGAGCACCTGTCGCCCCGACGGCGCCAATAGCGAGCACCACGGCCGACACCACCGCGCCCTTCCGGACCACATCGAGCAGACGACCACCACGAACCGCTAGTCGCTGTCGCACGCCGTGGCCATTTCTTGGTGTGTCCCCTGAAGGACACCGAGGGTGAGGATGGACCCAACGATTTCGACCGCCCGCATACCGTTTGCTGCATACGCAGGTGTCCTGTCCGTGGTCGCCTGGAGGTGTGGATTCGCCGAATGGCGGTCATGCAAGAACAAGCTGCGCTGCCGCCGAGTGGGCTAGCGACGGGCTATATCGCCATGCGGTTGCACGATCGGGAGCGGCTGGCTGGTGCCGGAGCCGTTGGCGCAGTAG
>JBKPQY010000056.1:0-7783 GCA_046734315.1 Actinomycetota bacterium
AGCCGGCCGCGACAGCGCGGGTAATTCCGGTCAGCAGCCACCCGAAGCCGATCCACAACGCCAGCAGCAGAATGGACTCCAACGCGCCACGGAAACTGATCAGGCCGAGCAGGATCGACAGCGCGCCGACCAAGACGCCGATGAATCGAGCTCCGCCTCGCAGGCCTGGCGCGAACGCCAAGGCGATCTCCATGATGCCGCTGATCAGCAGGTAGATTCCGAACAACACGCCCACGACGCGGACCGTTTGGCTCGGCCAGATGAGCACGACGATGCCCACGATGACCGCAACTATGCCCAGGCCCAGCAGCCACAACCACCCCCGACGGGCAATGCGTTCAAGCACGGATTCCGGAACGACGCGCAGTGCAGTCTGGTCCACCATGCGCTAAGCATGGCGGCACCGCTGGCTGAGGTAAATACTGCCGATCCGGTGTGCTGCGACGGGTTCCCATGCCGGGCAACCCGAATTGATCGAATTCGCCGCCGACTGCGGCCACCGACCTCCCGGTCGAGCGGGGCTGTCCCCAAGGCTGGTGCTCGTTCGTCGCCTGGGTATCAGCGACTACCTGTCCCGGCCTTCCCCGGCCGCGCCGGCCGGCGGGCACGGGACGTGTTCGACCGCCCCTACGCCGAAGCCGCCAGCCGCGGCATGACAGAACTTGGAGCACCCTGATGTCGAAACGTGCCATACCGACGTGGGCCGTGCTGGCGGTGTGCTGCATCGCTCAGTTCATGGTCGTACTCGACGTGTCGATCGTGAACGTGGCCCTGCCGAAGATGCGGGCCGATCTCGATCTTTCGGCCACCGGCCAGCAATGGATCATCAACGCCTACACGCTCACGTTCGCCGGCTTCCTGCTGCTCGGCGGCCGGGCCGCTGACCTGTTCGGACGTCGGCGCGTGTTCCTGCTCGGCCTGGCCCTGTTCACCGTGTGCAGCCTGCTCGGCGGCCTCGCCCGGAACGGCGGGGAACTGATCGCCGCCCGGGCCGTCCAAGGCGTCGGTGCGGCCTTGCTGGCGCCGGCCACCCTCAGCCTCCTCACCACCACGTTCACCGAGCCGGCCGCGCGCCGGCGGGCGCTGGGCGCCTGGTCGGCGACCGCCGCGAGCGGTGCCACGGCCGGCGTGCTGGCCGGCGGCATCCTGACCGACCTGCTCGACTGGCGATGGGTGCTGTTCGTCAACGTGCCTATCGGCGCCGCGCTGATCGCGGCCGAGAGCGTGTCGCTGGTTGAGTCCCGAGCGGGGACTCGGCCCAGCCCGGACCTGGCCGGCGCGGTCACGGTCACCGGCGGGCTCGCTCTGCTCGTCTACGGCATCGTCAGCACCGATACCCGCCCGTGGGGTTCGCCGGCCACGATCCTTACGTTGCTCGGCGGAGCCGCTCTACTCGCCGCATTCGTGGTGATCGAGTCGCGCCGCGCACATCCCCTGGTCCCGCTGGCTGTGTTCCGGCGGCGCCAGGTCGCTGCCGCCAACGGCATCGCCGTCATGATCGGCGCGGCGCTGTTCAGCATGTTCTTCTTCCTGTCGCTGTACCTGCAGCAGGTAAACGGCTACAGCCCGCTGAGGGCCGGCTTCGCCTTCCTTCCCGCTGCGCTGGCGACGTTGGCCGGCGCGCTGTCCGCCCCGAGGCTGGTCGCGCTCGTGGGCGTCCGGCGCCAGCTGATCATCGGTCCGCTGCTGGCCGCGGCCGGGCTCGCGTGGCTGAGCCAGCTCTCAGCGGGCGACAGCTACGTCGGCCATGTGTTCGGAGCACTCGTGCTCGCCGGGATTGGCGTGGGCCTATCGTTCGTGCCGATGACCATCGCCGCGACGGCGGACGTACCGGTACACCAGGCCGGGCTGGCCTCCGGGCTGATCAACACCACCCGCCAACTCGGCGGCGCGGTCGGCCTGGCCGCCATGGCCACCGTCGCCGCGGGTGCGTCGTCCCCGACCGCCGGCTACGACCGCGCGTTCTGGATCAGCGCCGGGGCCATGGTGATCGTGGCGGTGCTGGCCAGGGCGTTGCCGGGCAGGCCCAAGCCCGAACGGCACGTGGCCACCGGCGAGGAGATCGCCGAGGCCGGTGTACTCGTCGATGCGTAGTAGTGATCGGGCGAAGTACCGCGTATCGCCCTCACCACGACGTGCAGTCCGGGTCTCGACGGTTCGTGCTCGGTACGAAACGCAGGATTGACTCGGATGTACCGCAGACACGAGGATGTCCGTACCTGTCTGCACCGCGCAGGGTGGCGCCGAGGCAGCGGGGGCTGCTGACGTATGTGCACACCGGGGGGAGCGAGCCTCCGCTGCCCCGTGCCAAACGGCTGAAGACTCCTAGGTCTCGGATGGTTCGGTGCCGAGCGGCATCAGGTCTGCTGTGACAGGCTCGGGACGTGATCGTTCATCTCGTCGACGGGACCTACGAGATCTTCCGGCAGTACTACGCGCCGCGACCCGGGCATCTCGACAGCGCCGGCATCGAGATCGGCGCGACACGTGGCGTCGTCCAATCGATCTTCACGATGCTGCAGGACGGCGCAACGCACGTCGGGGTCGCGACCGACCACGTCATCGAATCGTTCCGCAACGACATGTGGCCGACGTACAAGTCGAGCGCAGGCATGGATCCGCTGCTGCTCGCGCAGTTCGATCCGCTGGAGGACGCGCTGCGCGCACTCGGCGTCGCGGTATGGCCGATGGTGGACCTCGAGGCAGACGACGGCCTCGCCAGCGCAGCGGTCATCGCCGCTGCCGACCCACGAGTCGAGCAGGTGATCATCTGCACGCCCGACAAAGATCTCGGACAATGCGTCGGCGGCAGAGTCATCCAGTGGGACCGCCGTCAGGACAAGCTGATCGACGCCGGCGGAGTGATCGCGAAGTTCGGCGTTCCGGCCGAGTCGATCCCCGACTGGCTGGCCCTCGTCGGCGACAGCGCAGACGGCTTTCCGGGCTTGCCGGGGTTCGGAGCGAAGTCCGCAGCGACGCTGCTCGCCCGCTACCGGCACCTCGAAGACATCCCGGCGCAGGCCAAGGACTGGGACGTCACGGTGCGCGGCGCGGCCACGTTGGCGGCGACACTCGTCTCCCACCGTAGTGACGCCGAGACGTTCAAGCTGCTGGCGACGCTGCGCACAGACGCCGCCGTCGGCACGGTTGACGACTGGGAGTGGACCGGCCCGGCCGAGGACTTCCCGCGCTGGTGCGAGCGATTCGGGTGGTCGCGTCTGGCCGACGACGCCACGGCCTTGGCCGCCACACGCAAACCGTGATGTGTCACGGGCTCGATGCGCTGACGCGCCCCACGGCCATGCATCTCGGTTGACTTTCCAGACGGGAAAGTTTAGCGTCACTTTCCAAGCTGGAAAGTGAGGGAGCCTGATGGACTACGAGCCGACACCGGCCGAGGCACGTGCGGCGCTCGAGGTCGTGGAGCGGGGCCGGCTGCGGGTGATCGAGCAGATCGACGTCCCGGGCTGGTACTGGTGGGGGCTGGCGCTGGGGTGGATCGGCCTGGGGGTCATCACCGACCTGGCGCATCCGTGGATCACCGCCGCGGCGACGCTGGCCTTCGGGGCGGTCCACGCCGCGATTGCCCCGCGTGTGATCGACGGCCGCCGCCGCAGCCGGCAGCTCAGCGTTCGCAGCGACGTCGTCGGCCGGCGGCTGCCGCAATTCGTGATCGGCGGACTGCTGCTGCTCGCGGGCGTGACGGTCGCCGGCTCGCTGGCGCTGGCTGCCGACGGCGCCGGTCACCCGGTCACTATCGTCAGCATCATCGTCGCGGTGGTGATCGCGCTCGGCGGCCCGCAAGTGCTGGCCGTCGTCCGGCGCAGGGCCGTCCGAGCCGGCCCGCGCGCATGAGCGTGCCCCGCTTCGACGAGTTGATTCATCCGGCGACGCGGCTGTCGATCGTGGCGCTGCTGGCCGCTTCCGACTGGGTCGAGTTCGCGTTCATCCGCGACCAGCTCGCGTTGTCGGACTCCGCGCTGTCCAAGCAGTTGTCCACGCTCGACGAGGCCGGTTATGTGCGCATCGAACGCACGGTGAGCAACCACCGGCGCCGTGTGCTGGCCCGCCTGACTCCTGCAGGGCGAGCCGCATTCCGTGGACACGTCACGGCGCTCGAGGCGATCGTCGCCCGCGCCGCCCCCGGCGCTACGCAGCGGAACTGAGCGGCGATGGGCTGGTACGCCGAGTACGTGGTGCCGCGGATCATGGATGTGGTCATGCGCGCAGGCGAGTACACGCCGATCCGCGCCCGAGTCGCGGCCGGCCTGTCCGGCGAGGTCCTCGAAGTCGGCTTCGGCTCGGGACTCAACGTCGCCCACTACCCACCAGCAGTCACGCGGGTACTGGCCGTCGATCCGGCCATGGTCGGACGCAAACTCGCGGCTCGGCGCGTCGCCAACAGCCCAGTACCCGTCGAGTACATCGGCCTGGACGGGCAGTCGCTGCCGCTGCCGGCAGACAGCGTGGATCACGCGCTGACCACCTGGACGCTCTGCACCATCCCCGATGTCGAACGCGCACTGGCGGAGATCAACCGCGTGCTCCGCCCCGGCGGCACACTGCATTTCATCGAGCACGGCCGCTCCCCCGATTCCGGCGTCGCCCGCTGGCAGGATCGGCTCACCCCGATACAGCGGCGCGTGGCCGGCGGGTGCCATCTCAACCGCCCGGTCGACAAGCTCATCACCGGCAACGGCCTCGACATCACGCGGATCGACAATTACTACCTGACAGGGCCCAAACCGTTCGGCTACAGCTACGAAGGCGTCGCCACCAAGCATCCGCGGCCTTGAGACGACCTGCGTGCCTAGGCCAGTAGCCGCCGCGGTGTGATCACGATTGGCACCGAGAACAGTTCGGAGAACTCAGCGACACTGCCGAACAACGCGCCGATTCGCTCGGCGTACTTGGCTCGGTAGTCGGCGTGCTGTTCCGCCATGGGCAGGCTGGTGTCAATGCGCGCGCGACCCTCGATGCGGATCACATCACGACCGATGTCGGTCACGTCCAACCCCAGACACACTTCAGGGTTAGCGGCAATGTTGGCCAGCTTCTGCTTGCCGGGTCGCGTGTAGATCAAGATGCGACCATCGGGGAGTTGCAGAAACCACACAGGCACGCTGTGTGGGCGACCACGGGAATCGACTGTGGTGAACCACGCCATGAGATTGCTCTTCAACCGGGCCGACACGTGAGCCTGTCGCGGGTCGTCGATGTCGACCCCGCTGTCCAAATCGCTGGTCCGCATGACCGAACGATAAGCGCCATGAGTAATCAGTGGCCCGGGTTTACCGCGTGAGGCGTTCTCCGGCTTGACGGAGTACCGCGAGTACCGCGCGCACCGCTGCTCGTGTGGTGTTCTCCGGGCGGATCAATGCGTCGATGCGGCGGGTCGAGCGCACGTCGGCGAGCGGTCGCAACACGACCTGGTCGGGAGCGGGTGTGGTCCAGCGCGGGATGAGTGCGAGCCCGGCGCCGGCGCGCACGAGTTCTGCGGCAACCGTGAATTCGTTGACCCGGTGGGCCACGGTCACGGGATGGCCGCTGACCACGGCAAGCGCTTCGATGATGGCTCCGACCGGAAAGCCGGCGTGGGTGACGATCCACGGCTCACGCGCCGCGACGCGGGCCGTGATCGACCGGCGTCGGACCAGTGGATGGTCGATCGGGAGCGCGACGTCGAGAGGTTCGGTCAGCAGTGACACGGCAGTCACGGTGCTGGGCCAGGGATCGGTGTGCTCGAAGCGATGCGCAACCACGATGTCGTGTGTGGCGGTCAATGGCGCGAAGAACCTCTGCTCGACATCTTCATCGGTGAGAACGACCCGGACAGCCGCGGTCGCCGGGAAGGCGCGTGCCAGCGCGGGAAACAAGGCTAGTGCGGCGCTGTTGAAGGCAGACACGGTGACCGCACCGTGCGGCGAGAGGGACAGACCTTCGGCGACCTCTCGCGCCCGAGCCAGCGCCGTCTGGACATCCGCGGCCGCGAGTGCGAGCTCCTCGCCGGCCTCGGTCAGCTGCAGGGTGCGGCCCTCCCGGCGAGTCAGAGGAACCCCGACGGTGCCCTGTAGCAGGTGCAGTTGTTGCGAGACGGCCGATGGTGTGATCCGCAGCGTGTCCGCGACGGCGCGAACGCTGCCCAGTTCGCCCAGCTCGCGCAGGATCTGCAACTGCCGAATATCCACTGCGATGAGTGTAGTTCAACTTAATGATCGATTGAGAAACATGCGTCTTGCCTTCCTAGACGTTCGGCCGCAGAGTGGATCGCATGGACGTGGACGACAGCGAGAACTCAACCTATCGCCACCTGGTCGCCTTGCTGGCGGAACACGAGGCGGACTTCGAGCTGGTCGATCACGAGCCGCTCGGTACGACCGAGCTCGTCAGCGCGCTGCGCGGTCACCCGGTACGGCAGGCCGCGAAGTGCCTCATGCTGTTGGTGAAGCTCGACCGCCGGACGAAGAAGTACGTTCTTGCCGTCGTGCCGGGCGACCGGAAGGTTGACCTTGACCTGATCCGCGCCCGCTACCAGGCGCGATACGCCGGTTTCTGCGACACCGCGACGACCGAACGGCTCGCACGCGCGATCACCGGCACGGTACTGCCGTTCGCTCTCGACCCCGAGGTCGAGCTGCTCGTCGATCCGAGCGTCCTCGAGCAGCCCCGGCTGTACTTCAACGCGGCACGACTGGATCGCTCGATCAGCATCGCGACCGCCGACTACGCGCGCATCGCCCGGCCGGCGCTGCACCCGATCTCGGCATCACATCGGAGCGCTGAGCCCGCGGGCAGTACCCCGTAGGCGTCGCAGGAGCCGCGGTCGCCGATCTGCTCAGGAGAGCGCAGCCCGGACCAATTCGGCGACCTTCTTCTCCACCACGGGGCTCCACTTCAGCAGGGCGTACGCCACCGGCCATATGTCGCCGTCGTCGAGGCTCGCCGCGTCCTGGAAGCCCAGCGTCGAGTAGCGGTACTTGAACTTGCCCGAGTCCTGGAAGAAGACGACGACCTTGCCGTCCGCGTCCGCGTATGCGGGCATGCCGTACCAGGTCTTCGGCGACAGTTCGGGCGCGGTCGCGGTCACCACGACGTGCACACGCTCGGCAAGCGCACGGTCCTCGGGTGCCATCGCCGCGATGCCGTCGAGGACCGCTTGCAGGCCGTCGGCCTTCTTGGCGCCCTTCTTACCCTCGGCGCGTAGCTCAGCGGCGCGCTCCTTCATCGCAGCACGCTCCTCGGCGCTGAAGCCCGAGGACTCGGTCATGGAATTCTTCGCAGGCATTCTTGGGTTTCCTTTCGACACTGAGCGGCCGGATGTATTTGGCCGCATGCGGAAACGGTAGGCCCGGCCATATGCGCGGCGCTTCTCGATTCCTGATCACATTCAACGCCTCCGGCGCCGTTCGATCACGTCGCCGATCGTCCCGAATCCAGGGCGGTCCCGCCTGGTCCGGTGTGCACCGCCACGCCAACGGCCTCGCCGCTAACAACGCGACGGGCCCGGGAGGACACCGGGGCGCGACACTACAATCCAGCGCGGCCGGCTCGCATCCCCACACCGGCTCTTCGGACAAGTCACCTACCGGACCCGCCAAGACAAAGCTAAGACCCGGCCCGCAAAGCGTCTTGACGCAGAAGGGAGCCATGTGCGTGCGTTTCAGTGACGCTTGCGTCGTGTGCGTGGCGGTGCTGATGCCTTGAAGAAGGATCCCGGCGTCGACTGCTCTGATAGATCGAGCACGAAACAGCGGGCGGGCAGAGTGGACTAGCGCCGCGCCCT
>JBKPQY010000057.1:0-28075 GCA_046734315.1 Actinomycetota bacterium
CTGCTGAGCCGTGGGCGCCTGCTCAAGTCGGGGGATGAGGTCTCGCGCGAACCAAGCGACATCGTCCTTTGCCGCGGTGAGGTCTTCTGCCCAGGCGCGTTTCCGGCTTCGCTTGCGCAGTAGCAACGCGGTCACAACCGCGGCAGTCAGTACCAGCGCGCCTATCAGCCACCACAGCCACGCCGGCGGTGAACTACTCGTGCTGCCGGACGCGGCTGCGGTGGCTTGCGTCGACGGATTCGACGCCGGGGTCGGTGTCGGCGACTGAAGCGCCGCTGCCGTGCGCGTCTGCGTCTGGACCTGGGTCTGCGTCTGGACCTGCGTCTGCGTCTGGACCTGGGTCTGCGTCCGGACCTGGGTCTGGGTCTGGGTCGCGGTTTCGGTCTGGGTCTGGGTCGCGGTCTGCGTCTGGATCGGGGTCGTCGTCTGGGTCTGCGTTTGTGGTCTCGACCGCGAGGGCGTCGGCGTCCCGGTCTGAGCAGCCGACTGAGTCGGCGGCGCTGCCGTCGACGCCGCCGAACGCGAGGCCAGGCCGGAAAACGTCGGTGACCGTGACGGATTAACCCCACCGGACCCGCACGCCGACACAACTACAGCAGCGACAGTCAGCGCGATGACTGTCGGCAGCCCCACCGGCCGCGGAAGTCGGCAGGCGTCCGGCACGAGCCGGCGAGGTCGCCGGGGACGCATCGCCGAGGTCCGAGTGGGCGATATAGCGAGGCGACCATCGCCCACTGTGATCACGGCCGATCTCCTCCCGAATCGGGGGCTGCCCGCCCACGGAATCTACCGCAGCTCGCAACCGCTCCTTTCAGGACATGATTCTCACGTTGTGCCTGGCGTTGGTCAGACACAACGCAAAGTCGCTCGGCCGGAAGCGACAGTCCCGAATATCCGTATATACCATCGCGCCGTTCCGGCGACAGGACATCACACACTCAGGGTGAAACCCCGTGGACGCGCGGGTCGCGCACGGCTGGCACCGAACGGATGGCACCGGATCCCGCCAACTACGTCCGGGAGATCGTGCGCGGAGTATTCAAGCTGATTCGACCCTATGAAAAGAGCTCATAAACGCAGGAATCCTCGGATCCGGAGCTATCGAAGAGTTGATCTCGATCGAAGGCATCCGCCGACGTTGCAACGGATCGGATTGGACGTTCAGCCGGAGTAATGATGACCGTGATTTGATCTTCTGGAATCACACAACCGATATCGAAAGCATCGGGGACGTCGAGCGCCCGGGGCGGTCGTCCGCTGACCCCTGACGAGCTCGTCCTCGGAGGACGAGCCGTTGGTGGATCGGCGCTGTTACGGTACTGCGATGAGCACGCGCGTTGCCGGGCACAAGCGCGCGGCCAGGCATGGGTGGACTGTGACGCCCGTCCAAGCCGTCCTCGGGCGCCGCTTCGGCCTTCGGTATCAGTGGAAGTACTGGGCCGGCGGTATGGCATCCGCGTGGGCGGCCGGGCTCGTTTGGGGCATCAAGATCGGCCGCCGCCCGCAGGATTCCCGCAAAGACCGCTAGCGGGTTGGCTGCGGCGTCCGGGTCGGACCGGGCCGCCGCCCGGGTCAGCGGTCATCGCGGCGGGGCGAACACGGCTGCGACCGTGACTGCGACGTACCTGCCGATGAGCAGTCTGGGCGCGCGTAGTCCGAGCCGGCGCCGGTCGATGGTGCACGTGGCGTGCACCATCAGCTCACCGGAAGCGCTGCGGTCGACGATCTGCGCGTCCAGCGTCACGTCGGTCGCAGCACGGCCCGCGAGCCGGCCGGGCACCTGCCACGCGTCGGCGCGCTGTGTCGGTGTGCCCGTGAAGGTCAGCCGCGGATGCTCGACGGTACCCATCAGCTGCGGCTTCTGGAGATCGCTGTCCCGCTTCGGGTTGCCCGTCGCGATGCCCGTCAGGTCGAGCGCGGCGTGCACGGCGACCGGTACCCCGTCGGCGTCCACATCCACCGTGGCCGACACGATCGGCACGGTGCTCCGGACGGTGTTGAATGCCAAGTTCCGTCCGGCCGACCACCCGACTGACCGGGCGTAACGCCGCAAAGCAGGAATCACCGCGGCGGTCCATGTATCCGGACGGCTACGGCGTGCTGATTCCGTCGCTGACGCGGTCAGTTCTATGTTCGGTGGTGGGTTCTCTCGGGGGGTGCCAGCGATGGGCCGACATCAGGCTGTTCGATCGTCGGTACCGGGCAGTCGCGAGGGCGAACGGGTGCGCCGCCGCTGGGTATTGCCGTTGCTGGCGGTCGCGGTAGGCGTGCTGGTGGGCGGCATCGTGGCTGCAGCCGTGTCGGGACGGACCGGCTCACCTGCCAAGCGTCCTGCATCCAGCGAGGCGGCGCCGGCATCGGGTGCGCCCCGGCCCGTTGCGTGCTCACACGACGTGACGGTGGTCGCCGCGACATCGTTCGCGGCGGTGCTGCGGCGGGTAAGCGGCTCGCTGGCCAGCGGGCCGCGGTGCGTGGCGGTCCGGGTCATCACGGCCGACGGCAGACTAGCCGCTCCGGCGGCGGCGGCGGTCGGAGCCGATGCCTGGATCCCCGACGACACCTCGTGGGCCACGGTGTTCAACCCGATCGCGCTGCCACCCGGTTCCCGATCTGCACGCGTGATCGCCACCAGCCCGCTGTATTTCGTCACCCGCCGCGACAGCCCGTCCCTTCCTGCCGATGCGCGGTCCTGGCTCGGCCTGGGCCGGATGCTGGCCGGAGCGAGGTCACCCTGGCACCTCGTGCTCGCCGACCCGGCCAGCAGCGGCGCCGGCATGGCCGGCGCGGGCGGGTTGGCCTTATCGATCCTCGGCGTCGACGGGCCGCTGGTGTCGGCGCTTGATCTGTTCCGGGTCTGGCGCACGGCAACCACCACGGGGGCGGCAGCGGCGCTGCCGACCCGGTCGGATCAGGTCGGCATTGTGCCGGAATACGCGCTACTCGCCTCCGGCCACGCCCGCGACTACACCGTGATCGCGCCGAGCGATGGCACCACGCTGCTCAACTACACCTGGTTCCCGACCGTCGCCGGCCTAGCCGACCCGGACAAGGCCGCGGCGCTGAACCGCCTTTACCAGGCCCTGACCTCTCCGGTCGCAGGCCAAGCGCTGGCGGCTGCCGGCCTGCGCGGCCCGACCTGGCCTGATCCCCCACCCCCGGGTGTCGCCGCTTCCGGCATGCCCACGCCCAAGGCCGCTGCCATGCCGGCGATCCCCGCACACCTCGCCTACCACGTGCTGTCCACCTGGCACCCCGACATGCGCCGCTCGAACATGCTCATCGTCCTCGACGTCTCCGGATCCATGGACGACCCGGCTCCGGGCACCCGGACGCGCAAGATCACCCTCGCCCGGCAAGGCCTCACGCAGGTCAACGCCCTGCTACCGAACTCCGCCGAACTCGGCCTGTGGCAGTTCGGATCCGAACTCGCCCCTCCCAATGACTGGCAGGCCCTCGTCCCACCTGCCCCGCTCGGCACAAGCCAGCGCAAGGCAATCACCACCAGCGCCGCCGACCTGCGGGCCCGCCCCACCGGCACCGGCCTCTACGACACCATCCTGGCCGCCTACCGCTACCAGCAGGCCCACTACCTGCCCAACATGCCTAACGAGGTCGTGCTGTTCACCGACGGCGTCAACGAAGACGACCCCGACTCCATCAGCCTCGCCCAACTGCGCGCCGGGCTGGCCGCCAGCAACCCCAACAAGCGCCTCCAGCTCAGCATTTTCGGCATCGGCCGCGCCGTCCCCGCGAGCCTCCTCGAACCCGCGGTCGCGCCCGTCGGTGGCCAAGTCGACACACTCACCACCCCCGACGAAGTCATCGGCGCGTTTGTGCACGCGGTGTCCGGCGCCCTCTCCGGTGTGCCCGGCTGAGCATCCGAAGCGGGACTGTCCGTCAGTCGTGGCATGTTGCGGCGAGCACTTGGGATCGGTCGAGGAACGCGTCGGGCTCCAGCCCGCCGAGCCGGCTGCGCATGCGGGCGACGAACGCGGCCCGCCGCTGCGAGTCCCACGCGGCGAGACGACGCCCGCTTACCCCGAGTAGTTCACGGCGATTCACGAACGTCTCCAGGTCTGGTCGATCCGACCACGCGACAACGCGAACGTCGACGTACGTGTAGCCGGCGTCCGTGAGGATGTCGCGCAACTTGTCGGGTGAGTCCACGGCGTCGTAGTACGTAGCCAGCCTGCCTGCCTCAGGCGCCCCGGCGTCATCGAGGGCAGCGAGCCAGAGCTGCTCGGCTTCTGACTCGGCCGTCGCTCCCCAGACGAGCACACCGACGTGTCCGCCGGGCCGCAGCACACGGCGTGCCTCGCGCAGGGTATGTCGTGGATCGTCGACGTACTGCAGCATGAACGCCAGAATCGCAACGTCAAACGAACCGTCACGAAACGGCAGGCGATCCGCGTCCGCAACCGCGCGGGCGGCAGCAGGTGTCGCAAGGCGCAGCATCCCTTCGGCCCGGTCGGTCAGCACCACCCGGGCCTGCGGCGCCGCCGAAGACAGCGTCGGGTAGAGCGAGCCGACACCGGCGCCGATGTCCACGACGGCGCGCGCGTTCACCATGGTGAACATGTCGATGAGCTGCCTGCTCGCCGGCAGTAAAGCGGCGCTCGAGTACTGGCGGTAGGCGTCGGCGACGCGGGTGAAGTGCGCGGCGACCGCGGCACGATCCTTGGACGACTGCGCTGGCTCATTCACCGTCAGACTCCGCACCCGGGATCGACACAGCCTGGGACCGCGACAACCTGCCGAGAATATCTGCGCACCCGACCTCGGACATGGGCGCGGGGAGATCACGGACCGGCGTCAGTGATCTTGGCGGCGGGAGCTGATGTGGTGTGCGACTCGTTCGGCGTCGTCGCCGACGCCGAACAGCAGCGAGGAGCGGCGGGTACACAGGAAGTGGACGCCGCAGAAGTACAGGCCGGGCAGCACGGTGCTCGCCCCGGCGATGGTGAGTGGAAAGCCGAGTTCGTCGGTCACCGGGGCGTCGATCCATCGGTAGTCGGGGCGGAATCCCGTGGCGTGGATGACTGCGGCGAATCCGCGCAGGTCCAGTTCGTGGAGCGGCTGGTATCGAAACGCGCCGGGTACGGGCAGCTCGGGAACGTCGAGGCCTTGGGCGGTGAGTTGTTCGGTCAGGAGCCGTCGAGCCTCGGCCCATCTGGCGTCGCCGAACGCGACGGACGCGCCGAGGTCATCGGCGAAAACTGCGTGTGTGCCGTCAATACCGCACAGGTGTCCGAGCAGTCGAATGCCCAGGTCCTGCAGCGTGCGGTAATGCAGGTCGTGCCCGCCGGCGGCACCGGTGGTCTGCAGATTGGCGATCAAGCGAGCGGCCGGAGACGGCAGCGCGGACACCGGCTGGTCGTAGAACGTCGTCTTCTTCGCCAGCCACGTGACGATGTCGATTCCGTCCAACCGGCGCGGGGCCCATGGCGCGCGGCCACACGACAAGAACACTTCGCGCCCGGCCAGATGCAGCTCTTCGGCCAGTTGACATCCGGTCTGGCCACTTCCGATGACCAGGACTTTCCCCGGGCGGACCTGGCCGGGGTTGCCGTAGTCCGCTGCGTTGATCGCGAGCACCCCCGCCGGCAGGTTGCCGGCGGCCGGCGGTGGCCGGTACGGCCGCTGGTAAGCGCCGGTGCAGACGACCACCTCGGCCGCCTCGAGCTGCCCGTCGGACGTGGTGAGCTGGAAGCGCTCGCCGGTGCGGCGCAGCCGCTCTACCCGGACGCCCTCGCGGACCGGCACCGCGAACCTGGCGGCGTAGTCCTGCAGATAAGCGATGATCTCCTCGCGCGGCACATGCCCCTCCGGATCGTCGCCCGGGTAGGGACTGCCGGGCAGGTCCAGCGTCCAGTTCGGGGTCACCAGGGTGAAGCTGTCCCACCGGTCCCGCCACGCCTGGGCAATCCGGGCTCGCTCCAGCACCACGTGCTCCACCCCGACGGCCGTAAGCTCCCGGCTCACCGACAGGCCGGCCTGACCGGCCCCGACCACCACAACCCGCATGACGCCCATCGTCGCGCTGCACCACGCGCCGACGCGAGGTGACGGCCAGCCGTTCATCGAGAAGCTCGCGCACCTTGACGCCGTCGGCGACCGTCCGCCCTCCGTTGTTGCCGCTCTCCGAGCCTTTCCCTCTGTTCCCGTAGGAATAAGGGACAATACGGCAGCAGCAGCTATGCTCGCGCCTATGGCGCGACGAGCCCCGGCGCTCCCTGCCGGCACGGTCGGCACGGTCGAAACGCGCTACCTGGAGCTGCCGGCGCCCGTGCATCTCGACTGCGGACAGGCGCTTTCTCCGGTTCGCGTGGCATACGAGACCTACGGCAGCCTCTCCCCTCGACGCGACAACGTCGTCCTCGTGTGCCATGCGCTCAGCGGCGACGCACACGCGGCGGGCTTCGCGAGCACGCCGCCCGCGGAGAGCACCCGCGACGGGTTCGGGGCAGAGGATCGCGATGGGGTCGTCGGCAAGGGACTCGGCTGGTGGGACGGCATGATCGGCCCGGGCAAGGCGTTCGACACCGACCGCTTCTTCGTGGTCTCGACGAATCTGCTCGGCGGCTGCCGTGGAACGACCGGCCCGTCCTCGATTGACCCGGCGACCGGTAAGCCGTACGGGTCGGACTTTCCGGTGATCACCGTGGCTGACATGGTGCGCACCGAGCGCGCGTTCCTTGCCGAACTCGGTATCGAGCGGCTGGCTGCGGTCGCAGGAGGCTCGCTCGGCGGAATGCAGGCTTTCGAGTGGGCAATCTTGTTCCCCGACCAGGTCGACGCCGTCGTGGCGATCGCCAGCACGCACGCGCTGCACCCGCAGGGTATGGCCTGGAACGCGATCGCCCGCGAGTCGATCATGCGTGATCCGGCGTGGCAGGGTGGCCACTACTACGGCACCGGGCGTACCCCGGAAGCCGGCATGGGCGTGGCCCGGATGGTCGGCCACGTGACGTATCTGTCCGCGGCGGCTCTGGAGGACAAGTTCGGCCGGCGACTGCAGTTCGCCGACGATGTCCGCTACACGGTCACCGAACCCGAGTTCGAGGTCGAGAACTACCTGCGCCACCAAGCCGATTCGTTCGTCCGGCGCTTCGACGCCAATACCTATCTCTACACGTCACGCGCGCTGACCTACTTCGACCTCGCCCGGCAGCACGGCGGCGGCTCGCTCAGCGAGGCGTTCGAAGGCGTGTCGGCGCGGACACTGCTCATCGCGTTCAGCTCCGACTGGCTGTACCCACCGGCGGCGTCACAGGACATCGACGACGCCCTGCGCGGGCTCGGCAAACCGGTGGAGTTCCACATGATCGACGCACCCTACGGGCACGACTGCTTCCTGCTCGAGGAAGCGCGTCAGACCCCGATCATCCGCCGGTTCCTGGCGGATGCGTAACGTCGGGGAAGATGGCCTTGTGACCGATCCTGTCGAACAGGCCCGCCCATTTGGATTCGAGACCCGGCAACTGCACGCCGGGCAACGGCCCGACCCGAATACGGGGGCCCGAGCGGTGCCGATATTCCAGACAACCAGCTATGTGTTCGAAGACCCCGAGTCGGCGGCGGCGTATTTCAACCTGCAGGAGTACGGAAACACCTACTCGCGCATCATGAACCCGACCGTCGCGGTGTTCGAGGAGCGAGTCGCGAACCTCGAGGGCGGCGCCGGCGCGGTGGCGTTCGCGAGCGGGATTGCCGCGCAGGCTGCCGCGCTGTTCACGCTGCTGCAGCCGGGCGACCACGTCGTCTCGTCGTCGGCGCTCTACGGCGGGACGGTGAACCAGTTCAAGCATCTATTGCGCAAGATGAACGTCGGGCTGACCTGGGTCGATCCCGACGACCCCGAGGCCTGGCGGCAGGCGGTGCGCCCGAACACGAAGGCGTTCTTCGGCGAGACTGTCGGCAACCCTGCCGGCAACGTGCTGGATATCGAGACCCTCGCGGCTGTCGCGCACGAGCACGAGCTGCCGTTGATCGTGGACAACACGTTCGCGACGCCCTACCTGTGCCGCCCGATCGAGTGGGGCGCCGACATCGTGATCCACTCGGCGACCAAGTTCCTCGGCGGCCACGGCACAAGCATCGGTGGTGTTGTCGTCGAGGCCGGCACGTTCGACTGGTCCAACGGGCGTTTTCCCGTGGTCGCCGATCCGTCGCCTGCCTACCACGGCCTGCAGTTCCACGCGACGTTCGGGACCTACGGCTACTTGATGAAGCTGCGCGCCGAGACCCTGCGTGACCTCGGCGCGGCGCTCTCGCCGTTCAACGCCTTCCTGTTCCTGCAGGGGCTCGAGACCCTGTCACTGCGCATGGAACGCCACGTCGACAACGCACAGGCGGTCGCGGCGTTCCTCGAATCGCACGAACTGGCCTCTAACGTGACCTACCCCGGCCGGCCGAGCAGCCGGTACCGGCCGCTCGTGGAGAAGTACCTGCCCCGCGGCGCCGGCGCAGTGTTCTCCTTCGACTGCGCCGGTGGCCGCACCGGCGGGCAGGACCTCATCCGCGGCGTGACACTGTGGTCGCACCTGGCCAATGTGGGCGACGCCAAGAGCCTGATCATCCACCCGGCCAGCACGACCCATCGCCAGCTGAGCGACGACGAGCTGCGGGCAGCCGGCGTCGGCCCGGGGACGGTGCGGCTGTCGGTCGGCACCGAATCCGTCGACGACCTGACCTGGGATCTCGAGCAGGGCTTCGCGCGCGTCGCGACCGCGCTCGAACAGAAAGTAGCGACCGCATGACCGATCTCGCCCGCTACCAGGACCCGCTGACCATCCAGCGCGTACTCCACACCGCGAAGACGATCGCGATCGTCGGCCTGTCGAACAACGAACTGCGGGCAAGCTACTTCGTCGGCTACTACCTCAAACGGCACGGTTACCACGTCATCCCCGTGAATCCCCGCGAGACCGAGATCCTCCGCCAGACCTCCTATCCGAGCCTGCTCGACGTTCCCGAACCGGTCGACATCGTGGACGTGTTCCGCGCACCGGACGCGCTGCCGGGCATCGCCCGCGACGCGGTGGCGATCGACGCCGGTGCGCTCTGGTGCCAGTACGGCGTCATCAACGACGAGGGCGCGCGAATTGCGGAGGACGGCTCCGTGACGGTCATCATGGATCGCTGCCTCAAGGTCGAACACGCGCGCTACCTGGGCCGGATGCACTGGCTGGGGTTCAACACGGAACGCATCACCTCCGTCCGCGCCGGACTCCAGTAGCTCAGGGCCGCGCGGGCGATCGGATCCTGCTGACGTCCTACGGGCGCTCCAGCGGGTTCTGTGTCGATCCGATCGAGAAGAAGCCGCTGAACCACTTCCTGCCCGGCAGCCCGGTGCTGTCGTTCGGCACCGCGGGATGCAACCTCGCCTGCGAGTTCTGCCAGAACTGGGACATCTCCAAGTCTCGTGAGATCGACACGCTCGCCGATGCCGCTTCACCTGACATGCTCGCCGAGGCCGCCGAAGCACTCGGCTGTCGCGGCGTGGCGTTCACGTACAACGACCCGACGATCTTCCTCGAGTACGCCGACGCGGAGATCGACGCCGAGACCGGATGGATCGCCGACCACCTCGGGCCGGACGTGCCGCTGCACTTCACCGCGTTCCACCCGGACTACAAGATGCGCGACGTGCCGCCTACCCCTCCCGCCACGCTCAGCCGCGCCCGGCGGATCGCCCTGGGCAACGGGCTGCGATTCGTCTACACCGGCAACGTCCACGATCGCGCCGGCGGCACCACGCAATGCACAGGCTGCGGGGCACCGGTCGTGGTACGCGACTGGTACGTCTTGCGGCGTTACCACCTCACCGACGAAGGCGCCTGCCGATCACCATCACTTGCCCCCGTTGACGAAGATGGACACATGGCCTACACCCGCGACTCGGTGCCGGACCTGAACGGCCGCACCGCGGTGATCACCGGCGCCAACGGAGGCTTGGGGCTACAGACAACGAGGGTGTTCGCGAGCAAGGGCGCATGGATCGTGCTGGCTGCCCGCGACCAGACGAAGGCAGCGACGGCTGTTGCCGATATCCGGGCGGAGACACCCGACGCCCGTCTCGAACTGGTCGAGTTGGACCTGGCGTCGCAGACGTCGGTGAAGAAGGCAGCCGGGCAGATCCTCGCGGGACACGCCGAGATCGACATTCTCGTCAACAATGCCGGCCTGATGGCGATGCCGGAACGGCAAACCGTCGACGGGTACGAGATGCAGCTCGGCGTCAACCACCTCGGGCACTGGACGCTCACCGCATCGCTGATGCCCGCGCTGCTGGCGGCTCCGGCGGCCCGCGTGGTGACCGTGACGAGCACGGCGCACCATTTCGGACGCGCGCTCGATCCGCACAACCCGCGTCTTTCCGGTAACTACCACCCCTGGCGCGCCTACGGCCGGTCCAAGTTGGCGAACTACCACTTCGGACTCGGCCTGCAGCAGCAGTTCGAGCAGGCGCGGGTTCGTGCACAGAGCCTGATCGCCCACCCGGGCTTGAGCCACACCGATCTGCAGATCAGGGCCGTCGCCGAAGGTGGCGGTGGCTGGATGGGCCCGTTCTGGGCGTGGATGGCCAAATACACCGGCATGGACGTCGAGCATGGCGCGATGCCCCTGATCCGGGCGGCCACCGACCCACGCGCGAAGGGCGGACAGTTCTACGGCCCCCGATTCGGCAACTTCGGCCCCGCCGTGCGGCTGCCGGTGCTACGCCCCGGAACCGGCCGGGCCGTCCGGACGCTGTGGCAGGTCTCAGAACGCGAGACCGGGATTCCACTTACCGTCCGAGCGGACTGACGATCTCGTCCGGTCCAGTGGGCTAGCAGTCATGTCTGCTCAGCCAGTCGACGTAGTCCGGTACGGCGCGGTCGACGTCGTAGTCCGGCCGGAAGCCGGTGTCCTCCCGCAGCCGCGCGATGTCGAGGTAGGTGCCCGGCGGCCGCTCGGGATTACGCCCGTCCGGGAGCGTGATGTTCGCGCCCGGCACAGCGGCGTTGACCGCGGCGACGACCTCGCTGTACCGCACCGGCCGCCCGCTCGAGATGTTGTAAATGCGGTGGTTCAGCGGCTCGGCAAGCATGAGCATCGCGATGGCCCGGCCGCAGTCCTTCACATAGCAGAGGTCTGTCTGGTCGTCGGCGTACGCGGGCGGGCGGGGCGGGGTGAGGTCGGGGTCCTCGGCCCAGACTGCTGCGCTGAGCAGCCGGGGAAGCGGGGTGAACGGGTTGTCGGGCACCCCGAGCGGCCCCCAGATGGTGCCGATTCGCAGGCTCACCGTGTCGAAACCAGCACTCCCGCCGATCAGCGCGGCGAACGACTCCGCGGCCTTCTTGAACGTCGGGATCTGGTGCTCGGCCACGACCGGCAGCAGGGCGTCCTCGCGGTAGGGGATGTCGTCCAGCCCGGCGTACACGCCGATGGTGCTGGCGACGGAGAACCGCCCGACGCCCCACACCGTCGCCGCCTTGAGCGCGTTCAGGAGGCCGATGGTGCTGGCGCGAAGGTACTCGACCGGATCGGGCAGGTCGTACCTGGCCACAGCGAGGTGCACGATGCCGGTGATATCGTGCCGCTTCCCGACGTCGAGGAAGGCCGCCTCGTCGGTGGTGTCCAGCGGCTCGACGACGACCCGGCCAGCGGGCTCGTCGGCGAGGAACTCCGGCAGCCGGGTGGACCGGTGTGCGGTGAGCACGACGGATTCGCCGAGGTCGAGCAGTGACCGTGCGGTGTGCGACCCGATAGAACCCAGGCCGCCGGTAACGAGAATCATTCGCCGCCACGCCGGATCTCTTGCAGCAGCCACAGGTTGCCGTCCGGGTCGCTGAACTCGGCGAAGGACATGTAGTTGCTGCGTTCCGGGTCCAGCCCCGCTTGCCATTCACCGTCGCTCACGTGGAGGATCTCGCCGACCTGAACGCCGTGCGCGATCAGCTCGTCTCGTGCGGCGACCAGGTCGCTGACGGCCAGGTGCAGTCCGCGCTGCGAGCCGGGTGGGGCGGTCACCAGCGGCCCGGAGTCGAGGGCCAGCCCGGTGCCGAACCCGATCGAGCAGGCCGATCCGGGCGGAGTCACCTGCACGATCCGCCCGCCTCGATTGGCCTGGCCGTCGACCTCCAGCTTGAAGCCCAGGGTCTGGGTGTAGAAGTCCTTGGCCCGATCCACATCCGAGACTGGGATGATCACGAGTTCCAGCGCGAAGTCCACTGTCATGTGCTCCTTCACATCGTCTGGCTCGACGCTAGCCAGCTCGGCAGCGGACCCACCATCGCGAACCAAACGCATGGGAGCGGCCCACGTTCCATTTGCAACGCGTGGCGCCGGATACCGTCTCTGTCATAGGTACCGAACTGGACGGGACCGACTGGGCCATCATCGGTGAGATCCAGCGCGATGCGCGGCTTTCGTTCAACCAGGTCGCCAAACGGGTGAACCTGTCCGCGCCGTCGGTCGCGGCCCGGATCCGCCTGCTGGAACAGGCCGGAGTCATCGAGGGCTATCACGCACATATAAACTCCGCCGCCGTCGGGCTGCCGGTTACCGCGTTCCTGCAGTTGCACTGCCACCCCGGCCGCTGCTTGCTCAAGACGTCGGCAGCCGAGAAGTTCCCGGAGATCGTCGAGATCCACCGGCTCAGCGGCGACTCCTGCACCATGATCAAGGTGCGGACCGCCTCGATAGCACACATGTCGTCGCTACTGGAACGCATCGGGGAGCACGCCGACACCAACTCGCACATCGTGGTCGAGACACCGCTCGAGCACGGCACACTGCAGATTCCCCCGCCGGCGCCGGCAGCCACTCGCCATCGAGGCTGGAGCGCCTGAGAGTACGGCCGGCGCCGAGGGCGCGTCCTACCGCGGCGCGCGCTCGGGCTTCGGACCCATCTCGTCGCGGGCGGTCACGATGGTGCCGGAGCGGCCGGCGAGCGCCTCCTCGATGTGCTCGAGCGAGGTGATGACCGCGAATCCCCGCCCGGACGAGGCGAAGCGGCACGCGGCCTCGACCTTGGGCAGCATGCTGCCGCTGTCGAACGCGCCGGCGGCGACGTACCCGCCCAACTCCGTGACGTCGACCCGGCCCAGCGGGCGCGCCGACGGCGTGCCCCAGCCCAGTAGCACCGCGTCGACGTCGGTGGCGATGATCAGCGCATCGGCATCGAGGGAACGGGCGAGCAGCGCGGCCGTCAGGTCCTTGTCGATGACGGCCTCCACGCCGCGGTGGCCACCGAGGCCGTCGGCCACCACCGGGATCCCACCGCCCCCGGCACACGTCACGACGAAGCCGGAGTCGAGCAGCACACGGGCTGTTTCGTGGTCGAGAAACGCGCGCGGTTCCGGCGACGCGACGACGCGGCGCCAGCCACGCACGCCGCGGTCTTCCCACGCCTGGCCGTGCTCGATCATCAGCGCCGCTTCAGCGCGCGGTAGATAACGGCCGATCGGCTTCGTCGGACGGGCGAAGCCAGGGTCGTCCGCGGCGACGAGAGTCCGGGACACCAACGCGGCGACCCTCGACGGCAGCCCGCGCGCGGCTAGCGAACGGTCGAGTGCATTGAGGATCAGTGCGCCGATCGTGCCTTGCGTCTGCGCGCCGCACCAGTCCAAGGGCACGGGCGGAACGACCGCCGCGGCCATCTCGTTCTTGACGAGCAGGTTCCCGACCTGTGGACCGTTCCCGTGGGTGAGCACGATCTGATGCCCCGCCGCGACCATGGCGGCGACGTGCGGCATCGTCTGCTCGACGGCCAGTCGCTGGTCATCCGGCCGCGCACTCCCGTCAGGCGCCGTCAGCGCGTTCCCGCCGAGGGCGATCACCACCCGCACGGCGCGATCCTACGAACCATGCACTCACTCCGCACTCGATAGGGCTGCGACCGCTACTGTCTCGGTTGAGGAGTCGAATGATGATGAACGATTCAGGCTTGGACGTGAGGAACGGCAGCATGTCGGCGCTGACCAATGCGGCGATTGACCTCGTCGAGGCGCACAGTGCACACAATTACGCGCCGCTGCCGGTTGTCATCGCCGAGGGTGACGGGGCGTGGGTCCGTGATGTCGACGGGCGCCGGTACCTCGACCTGCTCTCCGCATATGGTGCGTTGAACTTCGGGCACCGCCACCCGCAGCTCACCGCCGTCGCGCACGCGCAGCTTGACCGTTTGACGCTGACAAGCCGCGCATTCCACAACGACCAGCTCGGCCCGTTCTGCACCGCACTCGCCGAACTCGCCGGCATGGACCTCGTTCTGCCGATGAACACCGGCGCCGAGGCCGTCGAGACCGCGCTGAAGACAGCTCGCAAGTGGGGTTACCAGGTCAAAGGGATCCCTGCCGACCAGGCCAAGATCGTGGTCGTCGGCGGCAACTTCCACGGCCGGACGATCACTATCGTCAGCTTCTCCGACGACAAGGAGTCCACGGCCGACTTTGGCCCGTTCACTCCGGGATTCGTCCGCGTCCCATACGGCGACGCCGATGCCCTGCGCGCGGCGATCGACGACCAGACCGCCGCTGTCCTGATCGAGCCGATCCAGGGTGAGGGCGGAGTGGTGATCCCGCCGGACGGCTATCTGCAGGCCGTGCGTGACGTGTGTACCGACGCGAACGTGCTGATGATCGCCGACGAGATCCAGTCCGGGCTCGGTCGCACGGGCTATACCTTCGCCTGTGACCACGAGGGTGTGCGACCCGACGTCTACGTGCTGGGCAAGGCGCTTGGCGGTGGCATCGTGCCGCTATCGGCGGTGGTGTCCCGAAGCGACGTGCTGGGCGTGTTCCGGCCTGGCGAGCACGGCAGCACGTTCGGCGGGAATCCGCTCGCCTGCGCGATCGGGATCGAGGTCGTCCGCATGATCTCCACCGGCGAGTACCAGCAACGCGCGACTGCCTTGGGTAAGCACTTCGCCGAGATGCTGCAGGCCTTGCCGTCCGACGCCGTCACCGCCGTGCGCAGCCGCGGCCTGTGGGCTGGGATCGACCTCGCGAACCGCACCGGCCGTGACCTCTGCGAAGGCCTGCTGCGGCGAGGCGTTCTGGCCAAGGATGCGCACGAGCTGACGATCCGGCTCGCCCCACCCTTGGTCATCGAGGCCACTGACCTGGAGTGGGCGCTCAGCCAACTCGCCGAGGAGCTCACCCTCGCCTGAAGCTGACCGGCCTCAGGTCAGTACCGGCGCGAGCACGTCGAGCAGGCTGGGCGAGTCCGGCAGTACCTCGAGGTCGTATCGCACCCGGCACGCCGGCTTGCGGATCTCGATCACCCGGCGGAGGTCGCTCGGCGTGCCGATCACGACGACATCGGCGTCCGCCGAGTCGATGATCCGCTCCATCTCGGCGAGCTGGCCGTCCGAGTAACCCATGGCCGGCAGCACCGGTCCGACGTCATACTTGCGGAACGTCTCGCCGATCGTGCCGATCGCCCACGGCCTCGGGTCGACGATATCGGTTGCACCCAGAGCACGTGCCGCGACGACTCCGGCTCCGAACTTCATCTCGCCGTGCGTGAGCGTCGGACCGTCCTCGACCACCAGGGCGCGCTTTCCCTTGATCGCGGCGGGATCATCCACGCTGACGCGACTGTTCGCCTTGACGACGGTCGCCTTCGGGTTCACCTCGCGGATCGAGTCCACGAGTGCCGTCACCTGATCGGCCGAAGCCGAGTCGATCTTGTTGATCACGATCACGTCGGCCATGCGGAGGTTGGCCTCGCCCGGGTGATAGCTCGTCTCGTGACCGGCGCGGAGCGGGTCGGCAACAACGATGTGGACGTCCGGTGCATAGAAGGGCAGGTCGTTGTTCCCGCCGTCCCACAAGAGCACGTCGCACTCGCGCTGCGCCTGCTCGAGAATGTCGCCGTAGTCGACCCCCGCGTACACGATCGTGCCCGACGAAATATGGGGCTCGTACTCTTCGCGCTCCTCGATCGTCGTGTCGTACCGGTCGAGGTCGCCGAGCGTCGCATATCGCTGCACGCGCTGCGCCTCGAGGTTCCCGTACGGCATCGGATGCCGAACCGCCACGACCCGTTTGCCCGCGGCCTTCAGGGTGTCGGCGACCGCTCGCGTCGTTTGGCTCTTGCCTGAGCCAGTGCGGACGGCGCACACGGCAACCACCGGAACGTTCGCAGCCAGCATCGTTTCGTGCGGCCCGAGCAGGACGAAGTTCGCGCCGGCCGCCAGCACCTGGCTGGCCTTGTGCATCACATGCGTGTGACTGACGTCCGAGTAGCTGAAGATCACGTCGTCGATCGCGCGCTCCCTGATCAGCTGCGTGAGCTCACCCTCGTCGTGGATCGGGATTCCGCGCGGGTAGCCCTCGCCGGCCAGGCTCGCCGGGTACGTCCGGTCGTCAATGAACGGAATCTGGGTCGCGGTGAACGCAACGACGTCGACCCCGCGGTTGCCCCGATAAGCGACGTTGAAGTTGTGAAAATCGCGCCCAGCAGCTCCCATGATGAGGACGTGACGCGGCATGCCTGGTTCCTCTCAGAGGTCTGAAACGGCGAAGCCTGGACCTGCTCTTCGCGAGCAATCTACCGGTCACCCGCTCGACGTCCTCGCCCTTCGTCCGGTTACATTCGCGATGTCGGCGAAACCGCGTTCTTGGGGCACGATGCTGATGAGGCGAACCGCCTATGTCCAGGTACGACGGGTCTACGACGAGCCGGAGCCCGGCGACGGCCGGCGAGTGCTCGTCGACCGCGTCTGGCCGCGCGGGCTGAGCAAAGACCACGCCCACCTCGACGAGTGGTGCAAGCAGGTCGCTCCGTCAACCGGCTTGCGTACCTGGTACGGCCACGATCCCGAGCGGTATCAGGAGTTCGCCCGTCGCTACCGCACCGAACTCGACGAGCCCGAGCGCGCGACGGCCCTGTCGCACCTGCGTGAGCTCGCGGCTGCCGGAGCTCTCACGCTGCTGACCGCCACGAAACGAAGCGACATCAGTCAGGCCGCGGTCCTCGCCGAGATGCTGCGCCGGTCGGCCGGCGGATGAGTTACGACGCGGTAGCCGCGCGGCGCCGAGACGGCACTGCCGGCCGATCGACTTCGTTTTACCGAGTACGTCGGGTCAATGCGGACGAGCGCGGCCGGGCTGGCCGCGAGCCCTGGTCCGGGTCGGCGTGCTTCCCGCCTTGGGGCGCCGCGTCAGGCGGGCGATACAGAGGTTTGGTTCTACGAACGGGTCCAGCTGGTCCGCGTCGATCGGCGCGTCGAGTTCGGCGAGCATTCCCCGCATCAATCCGAGATGGACGGCGCAGACGACCTCCGGGTGTTTGCTAGCCGACTCTCGAAACGGGCAGTGGCGTAACAGGATCTGTCGCTTGCCGCCCGCGGTCTTGGCCTCGGGAGCGAACCCGAAGCTGTCGAGGGCGTCGACCAAGTGGCGGGTCGCGGTCGCGGCGGTTACCCGCTCGAACGGACCGGGTCGTTCGGTCAAGTACCGCCCCCATTCGCGGCCGGCGGTCTGAGCAGCCCGCCCCGGTTGCGGAACCTGCGCTCCGATGAAACTGGCAAGGATCTCGGCAAGCAGTTGATAACTGCGAGCGCCGGCACGCGTGGCGTCCGGTCGCGCCACGTACAGCGTGCGGGGCCGCCGCTTCCACCCGACGAGAAGGGGAACCCGCAGGCCGTGCCGCTGCTGTCGTGCATTACCAATACCGTGCTCGGCTACTTCGGTAACTGCATGGTGCTGCCGTTCCAGATCCCGTGCGCCGCAACGGCGCTGACGACCCAGACCGATGCCGACGGGCACGTGATCCGCCGCGGGCTGACCACGGCGGACATCACCGACGCGTTGACGCGGTTCCACACCGACGGGTTCGCGCCGCCACACTCGACGATCGCCCTGCCAACCGAGGGCGTGCTGGGCGAGGCCGTACTGGGCCACTGCCCGTCGGCGGAGAAGATCGACCTGACCCGGTTCTGGAACTGGCAGGACAGCCCGGGCGACGACGCCACCGACATCAACGCGGTGTCCGTCCCCACCCAGTCGCTGATCCAGAACCCGGAAGGCCCGTCGCAGCTCACCGGCCTAACCCCAGTGATCAACAACTTCTCGACGACCGGCGCGACGCCAAGCTCGACCCTGGCCGAGGCTCTGGGCACGGCGGCCGGCCAGGCCGACGGCTTCGACGCGGCGACGTTGACGAACGCCGTCAACCTGCTCACCCAGACCGGGAAGATGCTCGACACGGCGGAATCCGCCCGCGCTGACGCGCTGAAGCAGGCGGCCGACGTCGCGACCAAGGCGATGGACGCGGCCGTGTCGCTGGTCACCGGCACGAAGAAGACGGACGCAGCCAAGCCCGACGCGCCCAAGGACGACATCGGCACCCTGTCGGTCTTCTTCGCCTCCAACAGCACGGTCGTGGAAGACGCGCCGGCGGGAACGTCAGCCACCGGACAGCTCGCCGCGATCACTGCCTGGGCCGGCAAGGTCAAGGACGCCAAGGCCACATCCGTAACCGTCAAGGGCTTCGCAGCCAAAGACGACGACAGCTCGCACGCAGATGTGCTCCCGATCGGCCGGGCGAACGCGGTGAAGGCCAAGCTCGGCGAGGCAGGCCTGTCCAGCGTCTCCGCCGAGTCGGGCGGGCTGCTCACCGCCGACCCGCCCGCCACGTGCCGGCGAGCCGACGCGACCGCCACCAAGCCCAGCTGACCGCCGGCGAGAGAGGCAACACGATGACCGACCCGCTCACCGACACGACTGACGGCGCCCCGTCGCAGACCGCGGTCGACGCGCTGCTCAGCGCGCTGACCAACCTGATCGCGGGTGCGAGCACCCCGGAATCGCAACAGGCGCCAACGCTGCTGCTGCAACGGCTGGCCCTGGAAGGCAGCGTCATCCCGTCCCGCATCCCGCCGCCGGCCAACATCACCCAGGTGGGCGGGTACGTCAACCTGCTCACGTCCTTGGGCGAGAGTGACCTGCGCTCGCAGCTGCTGGGGGCGGCGCTGGGGCTGGCCGGTTCCACACCGCTGCCAGGGCTCGCCGCGCCGGCACCCGCGCTGCCGCTCGTCCCCATCGCGAACGACCGCGGCGGCGGCGCTGTGCCGGTCACCGTGTCGCTACGCTCCGACATGGTGGCAGGCCTGGCCGTCGCGCTGGATGCCGTCCACCGGGCCGGCGGGCTACTGCCGCTATGGTCGCCCAGCGCGCTCCCGCCCGCCGGAACGACCGTCGCGCTCGACCTTCTCGTGTATCTCGGCCGGGCGGTACTGATCGCGCCCACCGTGACGCTGGTCGATCCACAGAGCGATCCTGTCGTGCTCGGCCGCGCCGCGTCGGATCCGGGCACCGGGTACCGGCTCGCCGTCCGAGTGAACACGGGCAGTCCGGGCGCCAGCACCGAGGACTGGGCATGCCTGCTCCGGGATCAGACCTCCGACACGTTCGTTACGCAGACCGTGACGGGCGCGTCCATGCTCCCGATCGAGACTGCCTTGGCCGGGTCAGGGCTTTCGGCCGCCCAGATTCCTGCAGCGCCGACCGATCGAGCAGACCGGTCCTGGGCGCGGCTCGCCGCACTCGGCGGCCTCATCCCGTTGGTGACGCGGCTGGGTGACGAGCTGGCCCTCGTCTATCCCGCAACGCAGATCAGCGGCAGCGCCCTGGCTCCGCTGGCTGACCGGACCTGGGACGGCACCCGGTTCGCGCCACCGGCCTGACGTCTGCCCGGGCCTGCTCAGCGCTGCGGTCGGCTTGCCGTGCGACAGCTTCCGCGCGATCGTCTACGCGGGTGTCGACGCGCTGCCAGGCAAGCAGCGCATGAAGGAGCGCCAGCGAATGAGCAGCCAGGCCGCGCGCGAGGACGGAGCCGGTGAGGAGGATCCACGCCTGGCAAAGGCGATCAACCTCTTCGAGTTCCTGGCCCAAGCGCAGGCCCTTCGCACCAGACCGGTAAGGACCGTTGACGCATACGAGCGCGACGGCGATGTCATCTGGCTCGCGGACGTACCCGCGCATCCGGCCGTCGGGTGTCCGGTTCGAGCCGGCATACCCGAGCCCGACGCCAAGGTCCTCACCATCAGGCGGATACCGCGCCGAGAGCCGCCCGCGCCGCCCGCCGAGGTACGAACATGGCTTGCCGGCGATCCCGAGGACGCGCACCAAGAGCCTGAGCTCATCGACCAGCTATCGGTGGACGCGACGACGGGCAACGTCATCACAGAGCTCGCCGAGAGCGACGGCCTGGTTACGCTCCAGGTGAACCCGAGTGTGCAAGCGGACTTCGCCGACTGGATGCAACGGTGGCGACCGTGGGCCGCGCAGGAGCGCATCGACGAGCCGGCGCGCACTTTGTACGGGAGGCTGTTCGCCACCCACGTCAATCTCACCGCGCGCCCTGAAGAGTTCGAGCTGATCGTCGCAACGGGGTGCTTGGCATGGCGGCCCCATGACGCCGAGCCGGCGCGCCGTCACCTGCTGACCAGCCCGGCTTCGATCCGGTTCGACGAGGACACCGGCGACCTCGCCGTCGTCCTGGTCCCCACGTCCGAGGTGATATCGGTCGAGCTGGACATGCTCGATCCACAGCTGCTCACCGATCCGCAGCGCATCAACGCCGTGAAGGCCGAGGCGCGAGAGTTCACTGCGCATCCGATGAACCGCGACGAGGCCGGCGCCCTGGCTCGGCGGTTGGTGCACACCCTGGACTCGGCGGGACGGTATGACGACACGGGCGAGCCACCGGAGTACGCGGCGGCCCCGGTCGCCGCGTTCGCGCCTGCGATCATCCTGCGCAGAAGATCGCAGCAGGGGCTCGTCGAGGTCTACCGGACGATCGTGCAGCAGCTGCGCGCGGCCGGCGAGGTTCCTGACGGCATCGTGCCGCTCATCGACCCGGACCATCGACCGGTATCGAATCCGGATCCGACGCCTGGCGCATTGGTACTGGTCGATGACGATCCGTTCCTGCCCCTACCGGTCAACGACGGGCAGCTGGACATCATCCACAGTGTCGATACCAAGGCCCAGACCGTCGTCCAGGGTCCGCCCGGAACCGGGAAGACGCACACAGCGGCGGTCTTGATCTCGCAGCTGCTCGCCCAGGGCAAGCGGGTGTTGGTGGCAGCGCACACGGACCGCGCGCTCAAGGAGGTGCGCGTCAAGCTGCCCGCGCAGATACAGCCGCTGAGCGTCGCCGTCGTCGGCGGCTCGCGCGAGGACCTGTCCAATCTCGAGATTGCCGTCGCGCGCATCGCCGCAGAGGCAGCGAACTACGACGCGCAACGATCCGAGCGCGATATCGACGACACGCTGACCCGCATCGACGACCTCGGACGCGAGCGTGCTCTGGTGCATCGGCAACTGCTCGAGTCCCGCGAGCGCGAAGTCATCGAGCACAGCTACCGGCGCTACCACGGAACACTGGCGGCGATCGCGCAGCAGTACGCAGCCGAGGCGGATCAATACGGCTGGCTGACGAGATTCGGCAAGGTGGCCGGATCCGAGCCGCCGCTCACGAACGACGAGGCGCTCGCGTGGCTGGCACTCGTCCGCGACGAGGAGCTGACGGCGGACGAGCCGGAAGCGCGCAGCCGCCTGCTCGACATCGGGGACCTTCCGTCGCCCCAGCAGTTCGCCGACCTGTGCGAGCGAGAGCAGGCGGCGCAGGACGCGAGGCACCCGCATGAGCAGGCCAGCCGGCACGAGGCGTTCAGCCCCATCCGCGAGCTTCCGGGTGAGGAACGCGCGCAGTTGCGGACGCGTATGCACGAGCTGGCTCGCGAAGCCCGCGAGCTCGAACAGCGTCGCGAGTCGTGGATGAACGAGGCGCTGGCAGACGTGCGGTCGGGGCGGCGGGAGTTCTGGCAGTCCCGCGCGGAGCAGATCGACGGCCTCATCCAGCATGTCTCGCCCATGGTGAATGACCTGGGTCCGCTGACCGACGTCCGAATCAGCAGCCCTGATCCAGGCACCATCGACGCGCTGTGCCAGAGCCTGCTCGGCTACCTCGACGCGGGCGGGCAGATCAGGACGCTCGCCGACGGCCGCCCGAAGATCGGCGCGCTGACCTCGAAGACCGTCAAGCAGTGTGCACCGGTGTTCGACATGGTGCGCGTCAACGGTCGGCCCCCGGTTACGGCCGACCAGGTCCGCGCCGTACTGACACACATCGCCGCGCTGCGAGCGCTCGACGCACTCGACCGCGCCTGGCCGACTACCGTGCAGGTCGCCGGAGAGGACACCCTCGCCGAGCGCCTGGCCTGGCACGTAACGGAGGCGCAACAGCTGCAGCGGGTACTCGCTTTCAGTGAGCGGCTCGCGGCGGAGGAGCGCTACCTGCACGCCGCCGGTGTGACCAAGCCGGACTGGGGTGATCTCGACTCGGTTCTCGGCTATGCCGCTCTGGTCGATGCGGCTGCTGCCGAAGAGGAACATGCGTTGGCGTTACGGCCCCTGCAAGCACTCGCCGAGCACGTGGAGTCAGCGGCCCGCTGGTCTGACGTGGCACCAAGCGTGCATCAAGTGCACCTGGCGCTGCGGGCGCGAAATCACGACCAGTACGCCGCCGCATACCGGCGGCTGCAACGACTGCACGACGTGCGTGGGCTAGTGGCGCGACGCGACGCCCTCGGCGGGCGGCTGCGCGACGCCGCCGCCGCATTGTATGAAGCCGTCCTGCGTTCTCCGGCGGACAGCGACTGGTCGACTCGCTTCGGCAAGCTCGGGGCATCGTGGGACTGGGCGGCCACCGGCGAGTGGCTCCTGAGCCAGGACGGTACCGACGTCAACGCGCTGCAGGCCAAGG
Source organism: Actinomycetota bacterium (assembly GCA_046734315.1). Lineage (GTDB taxonomy): Bacteria > Actinomycetota > Actinomycetes > Mycobacteriales > Jatrophihabitantaceae > DASXRA01. The sequence goes on from JBKPQY010000057.1 coordinate 22,768, forward strand.
CTGCGGTGATCGACGAGCAGCTTCGCGGCCAGGTCGAGCGCCTGGCAGCTGTCCGAGCCTGGGCACATGCGGTGTCACCCGGGCGGCTGACGGGGCGCGCCCAGGCCGATCTTCACCAGTACGCCCAACTCGTACGTCGCCTCGGTCGGGGCACCGGGAAGTACGCCGACCGGCGGCGTGCCGAGATTCGCAGGGCGATGGATCGTTGTCGCACAGCAGTTCCAGTGTGGATCATGCCGATCTACCGGATCGCTGAGCAGCTGCGTGTCACACCGAACATGTTCGACCTGGTCGTCGTCGACGAGGCCTCCCAGGCGGGACTGGAAGCGACGTTCCTGCAATATCTCGCGCCGAAGATGGTGGTGATCGGCGACGACAAGCAGGTTTCGCCGGCCGCGGTCGGCGTCGATCAACAGCAACTTCGCGACCTGGCGAACCAGTATCTCGGCGGAGATCGTTACAAGGCGAGTTGGGAGGATCCGAAACGCAGCCTGTTCGATGAGGCGGTGATGCGCTACGGCCGCCGGATCACGCTCACCGAGCATCGCCGGTGCGTGCCGGAGATCATCGGGTTCTCGAACCGTATTGCGTACGAACCTGAGGGCATTCGGCTCGTCCCGGTGCGTCAGTACGGCACCGATCGACTCGACCCGATCAAGACCATCTACACCGCACACGGCTACGAGCGCGGCATCGCCGAGAGAGTCAACCCCGTCGAACTGGAGGCGGTCGTCGAGCAGATCGAGAAGTGCCTCCGCGATCCGCGCTACGACGGCAAGACCTTCGGAGTGATCTCGCTTCTCGGTTCAGCGCAGGCGAAGGCGATCGAGAAGAAGCTCCTGTACCGCGTTCCGCCCGAGGAGTGGACCGCGCGAGACCTGCGCTGCGGCGACGCGGCTGACTTCCAGGGCTCTGAGCGTGACGTGATGTTCCTGTCGATGGTGGCGAGTGCCGAGCCGGGCCGGCGACTCGGCGCCCTCACCCAGGAACAGCACCTACAGCGATACAACGTGGCGGTGTCGCGTGCGAAAGATCAACTGTGGCTCGTCCACTCGCTTTCGGCCTCAGACGTCACCAATCCCCAGGACCTGCGCCGCGTGCTGTTGGACTACTGCAACGGGGTGGTCGGCCGGCCGTCGAGAGCGCGACCGGCGCCGGTGCTCGAGGACGTCATCGTCAGCCCGTTCGAATCGCTTTTCGAACAGCGGGTCTTCAACCGGATCATCGATCGGGGCTACGCCGCAACCGCTCGGGTCGAGGCGAACGGATACCGGATCGACATCGTCGTCGAGGGTGCGAAACGGCGGCTGGGCGTCGCATGCCACGGCGACACGTGGCGCGGGCCGGCTCACTACGAGCGAGATCTGGCGCGCGAACGAGATCTCGAGCGCTGTGGGTGGCAGTTCCATCGGATGCATGAGTCGGAGTTCTACGTCGACCAGCAAGACGCCCTCGCCCGGCTCTGGGACGCGCTGGAGAAGGCAGAGATCTTCCCGGCGGTAGCCCCCCGGGCCTGATGGACGCGCTCCGTAGGCAACAGACCGGCTCACAGGTCCAGCACCAGGTCGCTGTCCGGCCGGGCGCAGCAGATCAGCGCCTCCCCACGCGGGGGCATCTCCAGCGGGGCGGGCGCGTAGCTGACGTCGCCTGACAGCACCGGGGTGACGCAGGTGTGGCAGACGCCCGTTCGGCAGGAGTAACGGGTGGGAACGTCGCAGGCATCGGCCAGTTCGAGCAGGGAACGGTGCCGCTCGGCCCACGGCACCGTGAGGGCGCTGCGTGCGAACGTGATCTCCGGGCCGGTGCCCTCCGGTCCCGGTGGCTGGTGCGGGGCCGGCCGACGCGTGTCGGTGATGCCGGGGTTGATGGCGGCAAGAGCACCGAACATCTCGGTGTGCAGCCGCTCCGGGGCGATACCGAGCTCGACAAGCGCGTCGTGCACATCGTTCATGAACGCCGTCGGCCCGCATATGTAGGCCACGGAGTCGCTCGGCAGCCCTAGGTCGGCGAGTGCGGCGAACGTCGGCCGACCTCGGATGACTTCGCCGGACGCCGGTGCGTCCGGCGAGGTGTAGAAGACGCGTTCGTGGGCGTGGGGAAGTGATCGCAGCAGGTCGTGTGCCTCGCCTGCGAAGGCGTGCTGCGTCGCATCGCGGGCGGTGTGGATCCACCAGACGTCTCGGGCGGTACTCACGGTGGCGAGTTGATGGAGCATCGCGAGAACCGGAGTCACGCCGATGCCGGCCGAGACAAGCAGTATCGGCGTGGCATCGTCGGTGAGCACGAACTCACCGCGCGGGGCGGCGACGTCGAGCACCGACCCGGCCCGCAGCGTTGAGTGGACATAGCCACTGACGAGGCCCTCCGGTTCGCATTTGACGCTGATCCGATACGTATCGGCGGCGGGATCCGACGACAGCGAATAGCTGCGCACCGGCGCCGGATCGCCCGCTCCGCTCAGCCTCAGTGTGATGTACTGCCCGGCTGTAGGCCGCGGCAGGGCATCGCCGTTCTCGGCGGCCAGATACACAGAGGTCACGGCCGGGTTCTCCGCCACCAGCTTGGCGACACGCAGGCGGCGGAAACCTGCCCAGCCCGGCTCGACGCCTACCGGCGGTGCCTCGGCTCGAGTACCGCTCTCGGCAGCGTCGAGCAGTTCACGGAAGGACTGCTGCCACCCGGGGCTGAGCGCCGGGATATCGACGGCAGCACGCAGTCGCTCGATGTCCCGCCCGGGCAGGTACAGCAGGGCGTCGGTGTCGGCCACGCTGAGCGCATGCCGGCCGACCCGGGTCCGCACGATGTGGTCACCGGCCTGGACCTGCCCTTCGGTGATGACGCGCAGGTAGAAGCCGGGACGGTGGTGGGAGACGAGCAGGGCGGGCAGTTCCGGTTCGCCGAGTCGCATGCCCACGCGAAAGCAGGTGACGCGTGGCTGGGTGACCTCGAATTCCGCCCCGCCTATGCGGTACCGGTCGCCGATGTGTACGTCGTCATCGCTCAGCCCTTCCACCGTGAAGTTCTCCCCGAACTGGCCGAATTCGAAGTCGTCACGGCCGAGGTAGTCCTGCCAGTGGCGGTACGAGCCGATCTGATAGACGAGCACAGCACGCTGTTCGCCGCCGTGCCCGTTGAGATCGCCCTGGCCGTCGCCGTCGATGTTGAGCCGGCGCGCCGTGCGCGGTCCTTCGACGGAATGCTTCCAGATTCCCGTGTGCACCGTGCGTCCCTGCCAGGCGACATCCTTGGGCAGCCCGACGTTGACCGACAACAGGGTCGCCATCGCGGTGCTCCTCTCGTCTGATGTCAATTCCGCGCGTCGGGGTCAAGCTTGGCCCGGAGGAGCAGCGGTGGCAGTGGTCCCAGGGCGGGTATAGCTGCCCAGGCCACGGATGCAGCGTCGGCGTTCCCGCTGTGCCCGCCCGAGGAGTAGCCGGCGGCCGCGATGCGCCCACTGAGCGAGTGCGGATGTCATCGGTATGCCGTTCTAGACGCGCTGGAGGATCTCGTCGGGGTCCAGGCCGCGGTCGAGGCCGTGCGCGATGACGGTCTGGCCGGGCTCGAGCATCAGCTTCTTGGCGTCGAGGTAGACGTCGATCTGGTCGGGCTCGAAGGAAACGAAGCCTGCGACGCGGGCGACTTCCGGCCACGCCTTGGGGTAGGACCAGGCGGCGCCGCGGCGCTCGCCGATGTCGTAATAGGCGGCCAGGCCCTTGTACGGGCAGAACGTCTGATCGTCGGTCAGCAAGCGGCGGGATCGCGCCACCTTGCACGATCCCGCCGCCGTATCAGCCTTTCTCGCTACTGGACCGTGAAGGACTTCGTCATGGTGGCCTGCGAGCTGTCGCCGACGTATACGTCGATCTGCCCAGGTTCGACGACGAACTTGCCCGAGTTGTTGTAGAAGCCGACATCATCGCGGTTGAGCGTGAACGAGACAGTCTGCTTGGCACCAGGCTCCAAGGTGACTCGCTCGAATGCCCGCAGCCGGCGCACCGGCTGGGAGATGCTTGCCACCGGATCGTGGATGTAGAGCTGCACCACCTCGTCACCGGCCCGGGAACCGGTGTTGGTGACGTCGGCCGTGGCGGTGATGCTGCCACTCGGCGACATCGTCGCGGAGCTCAGCTGCAGGTTTGAGATGCTGAACTTGGTGTAGCTCAGGCCGTATCCGAACGAGTACAGCGGGTCGCACGTGTTCAAGTCGCGGTAGCGCGAGTTGTACTTCGAGGTGATGTCACATGGCCGGCCGGTCGGCTCGTGGTTGTAGTAGATCGGCACCTGGCCGAGACTGACCGGGAAGGACACCGGGAGCTTCCCGCCCGGGTTGACCTTTCCGAACAGCACATCGGCGACCGCGTTGCCGGCCTGGACGCCCGGGAACCACGCCTCGAGGATCGCAGGCGACTTCGCCGCGACATTGGTCAGCGTCAGTGGGCGGCCATTGAACAGCACGACGGTGAACGGCTTACCGGTGGCCGCGATCTCGTTGATCAGCTCCTGCTGGTTGCCCGGCAGGTCGATGTTGCTGCGCGACGCGGCCTCGCCGCTCATCTCCCGGGTCTCGCCGAGCGCGAGCACCACCTGGTCGGCCGACTGGGCCGCGGCAACCGCGTCCGGGAAGCTCGTGTTCGGGCAGTCCTGGGCCGGGTTGTACTGCGGCGGCTCCAGGTTCGACAGGGTGCAGGCCTGCGTGAACGTCGTGTTCGGGTCCTGCGCCTTGATGCCGTTGTACAGGGTGACCGCGTCCTCGTCCCGTCCGGTACCCCACCACGGACCGAGCATGTCGTGCGGGTCATTGCCCAGCGGACCGATCACCGCGACGGACTTGCTCGAATCCAGGGGCAGCGTGGAGTTGTCGTTCTTCAGCAGCACCATCGAGCGGGCCGCGTCCTGCCGCGCGAGTGCCACCGCGGCGGGCCGCAATTGCGCGGCGTCCGCCTGGGAGACGTCGACGTACGGGTGGTCAAACAGCCCGGCCTCGAACTTCACCGTCAGGATGCGGCTCACGGCGTCGTTGATTCGGGTGATCGAGACCTGATGGTTGGCGACAAGCTGGGCCCCGAAGTCGCGGATCAGCGTGCTGGTCATCTCGGAGTCCAGGCCGGCGTTCAGCGCCTTGGCTGCCGCGTCCGGTCCGTCCGCCGCGAAGCCGTGCCCACAGTCTCCGGAGGCGGGGTTCACCGGCGGGCACGCACGCATCTCGGCGACAGCGGCCCAGTCCGCCTCGATGAAACCCTTGAAACCCCACTCGCCCTTGAGGATGTCGGTCATCGTCTCCTGGTTGCCGCAGCCCGGCACGCCGTTG
>JBKPQY010000058.1:0-6017 GCA_046734315.1 Actinomycetota bacterium
CCGGCCGGCACGGCTGGGGGGCAGCCATGTCCACCGACACGGCGCTCGCACTCGGGCTGCTCGCCGTCGTGGGACGTGGTGTTCCCGGGCAGCTGCGGGCGTTCCTGGTGACGGTGTTCGTCGCGGACGACCTTGTATCACTGCTGGTGATCGTCTTCGCGTACAGCGAGCACATCAACGTCATGCAGGTGCTGATCGCCGTCGCCGCGTTCGCGGTCTGGATCGCCGGGCTCGCGCTGCGGATCGATGTGCCGCTGGCGTATGCGCTGCTCGGTCTGACGATGTGGGGCGCCCTGCTCGCAAGCGGCGTCGAACCGGTGGTCGCCGGGCTGGCGATCGGCCTGACCGCCTCGGCGTACACGCCGAGCCGCGTCGATCTCGAGCAGGCGACCGGGCTGTTCCGGCTGTTCCGCGAACAACCGACGCCTGAGCTGGCTCGGGCTGCCAGCACCGGCCTGACGTCCACGCTGTCGCCGAACGCCCGGCTCCAGCGCTTCTTCCATCCGTGGACGAGCTACGTGATCGTCCCGCTCTTCGGCCTGGCCAACGCCGGGATCCACATCGACAGCGGCTTCCTCGCCCACGCATACACCACGCCGGTGACCCTCGGCATCCTGATCGGCTACGTCGTCGGTAAGCCGGTCGGGGTGGTGGGCGCGACGTGGTTGGTCGGCCGGATCAGCCGCGGACGCGTGCGTCCGCCGGTGGGCTGGGCAGCAGTGCTCGCGTCCGGCACCATCGCCGGGATCGGGTTCACCGTGTCGCTGCTGATCGCCACCCTGGCGTTCCACGGCGAGCAGCTCGCCGAGGCGAAGGTCGGCATCCTGTCCGCCGCGGTCGTCGCGGCGCTCCTCACCTGGACGGTGCTGCGGATGACCTCGCGGCTGCCCCCGATCCGAAGGGCCCGCGCCCTGCTCGGCGATACGGAACGCCTCGTCGACCTCACCGAACCGGTGGATCCGGATCGTGACCACATCCGCGGCCCGGAGAGTGCGTCGGTCACGGTGGTCGAGTACGGCGACTTCCAGTGCCCCTACTGCGGCCGCGCGGAGATCGCCGTCAGCGAGGTGCGAAGCGACGCCGACGTCCGGTTCGTCTGGCGCCATCTGCCGCTCACCGACGTCCATCCGCAGGCGCAGCTCGCCGCCGAAGCCGCGGAGGCGGCGGCCGCACAGGGCGCGTTCTGGCCCATGCACGACCTGCTGCTCACCCGGCAAGACCAGCTGCGGATCGCGGACCTGCTGCGCTACGCCGACGAGCTGGGCCTCGATCGCGAGCGGTTCCACGCCGATCTGAAACGGCACGTGCACGCTGCGCGGATCGCCCAGGACGTCGAGTCCGCCGATCTCAGTGGTGTGTCCGGAACTCCGACATTCTTCATCAACGGCCAGCGACACTACGGGGCATACGACGCGAAGACCCTCACAGCTGCCATCAAAGTCGCGCGCGCCCGAGTGGCTGTCGGCACCTCGGCGCGGGCCGCTGAGCGGTGAGCAAGGTACGACGCGTAACCTGGCGCCCCGTCATGATTGCTGTACGAATGGCCGCCGCCGCGACGTGTGTCATCGCGCTCGCGGCGTGCTCAACTAGCCACCATGCGACACAGACGACGACGCCTGCGGCGCCGTCGTCAGCGGGCACCACGCCACCGTCCCCGCTGATCAACCCGCTCACCGGAGAAGCGCCGTCGAACAACCCCGTGGTGGCCGCCAAGATCGACGACACCGCAGCCGGCCGGCCCCAGCGCGGGATCGACAAGGCCGACATCGTCTACATCGAGCAGGTCGAGGGTGGGCTGACCCGTTTGCTCGCGGTGTTCGACACGAGCCTGCCTACCGTCGAGCCGGTCCGCAGCACCCGAGTGGGCGACCCGGAGATCGCGCTGCAGTTCGGGCCGATCGTCTATGTCGCATCGGGAGGTTCGCTCGGCGAATTGAAGCCGCTGGATGCCTCCCCGTTGAAGACTGCGATCAATGACCGGGGTGATGCGGGCTTCGCGCGCGACCCGATTCGGTCCGTGCCGTTCAACCTGGCCGCCAACCTGGCGGCGATCGGGGCGCGCCTGAAGGGGCCGAAGGCCAAGGACTTCGGGATGGTCTGGTCGGGCAAGGTGACCAACACCGGCTCCGTCGCCGGTACCAAGGTCGATACCCGGGTGGGTGGCACGCATGTCGTGTTCACCTGGGACGCCGCGCGGCACCGGTACGTCCGGGTGATCGACGGAGCGGTCCAGAAGGCTACCGACGGCAAGGTGATCGCCACGCCCAACGTCGTCGTGCAGTTCTGCAAGATCACGACGTTCCTCGGCGACATCGACCAGTCGGGCAGCCCGGCCAAGGTCACTCACACGATCGGCGACGGGAAGGTGGCGGTGTTCCGGAACGGCCGGCGCATCGACGGGACCTGGCACCGCGCAGCGGTGGCTGACGGCACGCATCTCACCGATGCACACGGCAAGCCGATCACGCTGGCCCCGGGCGGCGCGTGGTTCGTGCTGGTCGCCACCGGTACGCCGCTGACGTAGCTGCACGATCCTCGGCTGTACGAGCCCCCGCCACGTCCGCAAGACTGGGCGACGGGACAGTTCCGATTGGCGTCGTATGAGCCGAGGAGTGGGGTGGAATGCCCGATCAAGTGTTGAGCGCCGAAGAACTGACATCGATCGACGCGTACTGGCGCGCCGCGAACTATCTGTCCGTGGGTCAGATCTACCTGCTGGACAACCCATTACTACACGAGCCGCTGCGCCCGGAGCACATCAAGCCGCGCCTGCTGGGACACTGGGGCACGACCCCGGGGCTGAACCTGCTGTACGTGCACATGAACCGGGCCATCCGGGCCCGGAACCTGAACGCGATCTACATAACGGGTCCGGGCCACGGCGGGCCCGGTCTGGTGGCGAACGCCTACCTGGAGGGCACGTACAGCGAGGTCTACTCGAACATCGCGGCGAACGAGGACGGGATGCGGGCGCTGTTCCGGCAGTTCTCGTTCCCGGGAGGCATCCCCAGCCACGTGGCGCCGGAGACGCCCGGCTCGATCCATGAGGGCGGCGAGCTGGGGTATGCGTTGGTGCACGCCTACGGCGCGGTGTTCGACAACCCGGATCTGCTGGCGCTGTGCGTCGTCGGCGACGGCGAGGCCGAGACCGGACCGCTTGCGGCGAGCTGGCACTCGAACAAGTTCCTGAATCCGGCTCGCGACGGCGCAGTGCTGCCGGTGCTGCACCTGAACGGTTACAAGATCGCGAATCCGACGGTGCTGGCCCGCATCCCGGACGACGAACTGGCAGCGCTGTTTCGCGGTTACGGCTACGCGCCACGCTTCGTTGTGGGCGACGATCCCGCCGACGTGCACCAGCAGCTGGCGGCGACGCTCGACGAGACGCTGTCGGACATCGCCGCGATCCAGGCGTCGGTTCGTACTGAGGACGCGCCCCGCCAGCGCCCACAGTGGCCGATGATCGTGCTGCGTACGCCGAAAGGTTGGACGGGCCCGCGTGAGGTCGACGGCGTCCAGGTCGAGGGAACGTTCCGTGCGCATCAGGTGCCCCTTGCGGAGACGCGGACCAACGAGCAGCACCGCAAGCTGCTCGAAGAATGGATGCGCAGCTACCGGCCGGAGGAGCTGTTCGACGAGCAAGGCGCGCTGCGCCCGGCGCTGCGAGCGCTGGCACCCCACGGCGAGCGGCGCATGAGCGCCAACCCGCACGCGAACGGCGGGGTGCTGCTGCGCGCACTCGACCTGCCCGACTTCCGCGACTACGCCGTCGACGTGCCGACACCCGCTGTCGAGACCAGCGAGGCGACGCGGGTGCTCGGCGTGTTCCTGCGCGACGTCATCGCCCGCAATCCCGACCGGTTCCGCCTGATGGGGCCGGACGAGACCGCCTCGAACCGGCTGTCGGCCGTCTTCGATGTCACCGACCGCGTCTGGGACGCGATCACCGTGCCCGGCGACGACCACCTGGGTCCGGACGGCCGGGTGATGGAGGTACTGTCCGAGCACCTGTGCCAGGGCTGGCTGGAGGGCTATCTGCTGACCGGGCGGCACGGCCTGTTCAACTGCTACGAGGCGTTCATCCACATCATCGACGCGATGTTCAACCAGCACGCCAAGTGGCTGAAGTCGACCCGCGACATCCCGTGGCGGCGGCCTATCGCGTCGCTGAACTACCTGCTCTCGTCGCATGTTTGGCGGCAGGACCACAACGGCTTCAGTCACCAGGACCCGGGCTTCATCGACCACGTCCTGAACAAGAAGGCCGAGATCGTCCGCGTGTATCTGCCGCCGGACACGAATACGCTGCTGTCGGTTGCCGACCACTGCCTGCGCAGCCGGCACTACGTGAACGTGATCGTGGCCGGCAAGCAGCCGGCGCTGACCTACCTCTCGATGGATGAGGCGATCGCGCACTGCACGCGCGGGCTGGGCATCTGGCCGTGGGCCAGCAACACCGACGGCGAGCCCGACGTGGTGCTCGCCTGCGCCGGCGACATCCCGACGCTGGAGGCCGTGGCCGCCGCCGATCTGCTGCGGCAGTACCTGCCCGACCTGAAGGTACGCGTGATCAACGTCGTCGACATCATGCGGCTGCAGCCGGAATCCGAGCACCCCCACGGGCTGTCCGACCGCGACTTCGACGCCCTGTTCACGCCCGACAAGCCGGTGATCTTCGCTTACCACGGCTACCCGATGCTGATCCACCGGCTCACCTACCGCCGCACCAACCACCACAACATCCATGTACGCGGCTACAAGGAGGAGGGGACCACCACAACGCCGTTCGACATGGTGATGCTCAACGACCTGGACCGGTTCCATCTGGTCATGGACGTCATCGATCGCGTGCCGTCACTCGGCAGCCACGCCGCCACGCTGCGCCAGAGCATGGAGGACGCTCGGTTGGCCGCGCGCGCGTACACCCGCGAATACGGTGAGGACGACCCGGCGATCGCCGACTGGGTCTGGCCGGGGCGGGCGTGAACGTCCTTGTCGTCAATGCCGGTTCGTCGAGCCTGAAGCTGCGCCTGCTCGACAGCGACGACGCGGTCGTCGCTGCGGCAGACCTGCCCGCCGACGCCGACGTGGCAGACGCCGTGCGCGAGTGGCCCGCGCCCGACGCAGTCGGGCATCGGGTCGTGCACGGTGGCACGGACTTCGCGACCGCGGTCCGCATCGACCAGCGTGTTCGCACGCGGCTCGTCGAGCTGACCGCCCTTGCCCCCTTGCATCAGCCCAAATCGCTTGCTGCGCTCGACGCGGTGAGCCGGGCGTTGCCCGAGATCCCGGCCGTGGCCTGTTTCGACACCGCGTTCCACACGACGATCCCACCGGCCGCGGCGACCTACGCGGTACCGCGCGAGTGGCAGCAGCGTTACGGCGTGCGCCGCTACGGCTTCCACGGCCTGTCCCACGCGTACTGTTCCCGCCGGGCGATCGAGCTGACCCGTGCCCGTCGGCTGGTCACCTGCCACCTCGGCGCGGGCGCGTCGCTGGCGGCTGTCGTCGACGGCCGCAGTGTCGACACCACGATGGGTTTCACGCCGCTCGAGGGTCTGGTTATGGCGACGCGCTCCGGCACCGTCGACCCGGGACTGGTGCTGTGGCTTGCCGAGCACGAACACGAGGCTCCTCAGGACATAGCCAGCGCACTCGAGCGGCGCTCGGGTCTGCTCGCGCTGGCCGGGACCGCAGACATGCGTGAGGTCGACGCCCGCGCCACGGCCGGTGACGCCGAGGCGCGCCTGGCGTTTGACGTCTACGTCCACCGCCTCGTGATCAGCATCGGCGCGATGGCCGCGGCGGCCGGTGGTGTCGATGGACTGATATTCACCGGCGGCGTCGGGGAGAACTCCGCGAGCGTGCGGTATCGCACCGCGGAGCGGCTCGGGCATCTCGGCATCACCATCGACCCGGGCCGCAACGACGGCGACGGCGCAGATCGCGACATCGCCGCAGACGGCGCACGCGTCCGTACCCTCGTCATCGCCGCGCGGGAGGACGTGCAGATCGCG
>JBKPQY010000059.1:0-12343 GCA_046734315.1 Actinomycetota bacterium
GACCCCCGCCGAGCCTGATCCAGTCAGTGCTGATCTGCTCGTCCATGGCGGTAAACCTAGTGCTCCCTGTGACGTTGCCGTCATATACCGGTAGAACACCGCCCGTAGGCTCGGTGAGGACATGGGGAACTACACGCTGACGACGCTCGGGGCCGCCACCGAGCTGCTGGACTTACCCTTCGAAACGCCGCTCGCCGACTGGACCGACCGGCGCCTCGTCCAGGTACCGCGGGGCCTCTCGCGGCACGTGGTGCGCTTCGTGCGCGTGTACCACGAGATCTACGCGCTCAAGGAGGCCAACGAGCGGTACGTGGTGCGCGAGAGCCAGCTGCTGCACGCGCTCGACGAGCGCAAGGTGCCCGTGGTCGAGGCGTTCGGCACCGTCCTGGACCGTCGCGACGCGAACGGCGAGCCGCTTCAAGGACTGCTGATCACCAAGCACCTGCCGTTCTCGCTGCCGTACCGTTCCTTGTTCACCGGCCGCGGATTGCCGGACCTGCACAGCCGGCTGCTGGACTCGCTCGCGGAGCTGTTCGTGCGCATCCACCTCGCCGGCTTCTACTGGGGCGACTGCTCGCTGTCCAACACGCTGTTCCGGCGCGATGCCGGAGCGCTCGCTGCCTACCTCGTCGACGCCGAGACCGGTGAGGTGCACCCGCAGCTCTCGCCCGGCCAGCGCGCGCACGACCTGGACATCGCCACCGAGAACATCGCCGGCGAGCTGTTCGACCTGCAAGCCGCGGGGTACACCGGCGACATCGACCCGGTGGAAACCGCTGTGGCGCTCACCCCGCGGTACGAGCGGTTGTGGGCGGAGCTCAACAGCGACGAGGTCGTCGCGCGCGATGAGAGCTACCGGATCAACCAGCGGATCAAGCGCCTGAATGCGCTGGGCTTCGACGTGTCGGAACTGGCAATCACCACCGAGGAGGGCGGACGCAAGCTGCGCTTCGACACACACGTCGTCGAGCCCGGACACCACCAGCGACTGCTGTTCGAGCTGACCGGGCTCCGGGTCCAGGAGAACCAGGCGCGGGCACTGCTCGCCGACATGGCGCGATTCCGCGCGAAGTGGGCCGAAGGCACCGGCTCCGAGGTGCCCGAGGACCTGGCCGCGCGCCGCTGGCTGGACGAGAAGTTCTACGGCACGCTCGCGCTGGTGCCCGCCGAGCTTCGTGGCAAGCTGCCCGACGCCGAGCTGTTCTTCGAGATCAACGAGCACCGGTGGTTCCTGTCCGAGGCGCAGGGCCACGACGTCGGCCGAGCGGCCGCTGTCCAATCCTATGTGGACAGTGTCCTGCAATATCTGCCCGACGCGAAGGTCGAGGTGCTCACCGGGCCGTCGACCGAGGAGTTTCCCGCGATCACGTCTTGACGATCCCGCTTGGGCGGATCGCGCGAGCGCTCATCGCTACGCTCAACAGTGTGGCTGAGTACACGGGCAAGGTGACCGTCGGTGGCCCGGCGGACGTGCGGCGGCTGCCCGGCCTGACGATCGCCAAGCTGGCGGTGGGACGAATGGACAACAACGCCTACCTGCTGCGGTGCACCGCCAGCGGCGAGGGGCTGCTCATCGACGCGGCGAACGAGGCTCGTCGGCTGCGTGAGCTGGTGCGATTCGAGGGGCCCCCCGTCTCGGCGATCCTCACGACACACCGCCACGCTGATCACTGGCAGGCGCTCCCACAGATCGCGGACGACGCCGGCGCGGCGATTTACGCGGGTGACGAGGACGCCGACGAACTCCCCGTCGCGGTCGACGAGCGGCTCTCGCACGGCGACACGATCGACGTCGGCGAGTTGACGCTCTCCGTGATTGCGCTACGCGGGCACACCCCGGGCTCCGTCGCCGTCCTCTATCGCGATCCGGCGGGCGTCCCGCACCTGTTCACCGGCGACTCGCTGTTCCCCGGCGGTCCGGGACGGACAACCAACCCGCGGGACTTCGGCTCACTGATGGACGATCTCGAGGAGCGCGTGTTCGGTGTGCTGCCGGACGAGACCTGGTTCTACCCCGGTCACGGCAACGACTCGACGCTCGGCGCCGAGCGCCCGCACCTCGGCGAATGGCGTGCCCGTGGGTGGTAGCACGATGAGTTGGTGAAGCTCAAGCTCGACCTGCACGACATCTACAACCGCGGCGACGAGATTGAGCGCGCGCTTCGCTCGATCATGGACGAAGCCGTCACCAAGAAGGCGCCGCTGGTGGAGATCATCCCCGGGAAGGGTTCCGGGCAGCTGAAGAAGCGCGTGCTGCGCTTCCTTGACCGCAAGGACATCAAGGCGCTTTACCACCGGGTCGAGAAGGACTCCGACAACTTCGGCCGGGTGTTCGTTCACTTCCGCTGGAAGTAGGCGGTGCTCGTCAGTGTGGCAACGGCAGGCCGCTGGCGACGAGGACGATGCCGGCGACTGCTGCGGCCAGCAGGGTGACGACCACGCCTCGGCGCAGCGCGAGGAGCAGGATCGCCGCGCCGCCGAGGACGGCGTACTGCCACGGTTCGGTGAGCGCCCGCGCCAGCGTCACCGCAGACCCGACGATGGCGCCGATCGCGGCCGGGCCGGCGCCGTCGAGGAAGGCGCGCACTCTGGCGTCGGCACGCAGCCGGTCGAAGCGCCGAGCGCCAAGCAGGATGAACGCGAACGACGGGCTGAACGCGACGATCGCGGCGAGCACTCCGCCGGCGAGACCTGCGGCGGCGTAGCCGACGACAGCGACGGTTTGCACGACCGGTCCGGGGGTGATCTGGCCGAGCGCGACCGCATTGAGGAACTGGGCCCCGGTCATCCAGTGATAGCGGTCCACGGCATCCGCCTGCATGAGCGGGATGATCACGAAGCCGCCGCCGTAGGACAGGGCGCCCACCTTGAACGCCACCCAGGTAAGGGAGGTGAGCACGCCTGCGGTGAGCGTGCCGGTCGCGAGCGGCGGGAGCGGAGCGAGCCCGGTCATGTGCCCGCGCGCGAGCCGGCCGGTCTCGAGGGCTCCACATGCGAGCAGGACGAGCACCAACCAGGGCCCGATCGTGGCCGCCGCGAGCAGCCCGGCTCCGAGGTAGCCGATCCAGCGGAGTCGGCTCGCTCGCCCCTCGTGCGTGGCGCGGTGCCAGCTCGCGGGCGCGAGCCCGGACGCGGCGTGGACCGCGACAGCGGAGACGGCTGAGCCGGCGCCGGCACCGGCGGCAAGCACTGCGCGAGGTGGTGTGCCGGCGAGGAAGAGAGCGGCAAGGACGAGGATGACGATCAAGCCCGGGACGATGAACGCCGCACCGCCGAGCAAGGCGCCGCGGCGGCCGCGGACCCGCCATCCGCAGAAGATCGCCAGCTGGGTGGACGCCGGCCCGGGTAGCAGGTTGCAGGCTGCGACGGCGTCCTCGAACTCCACCGGCGTCAGCCAGCGCTCGCGCCCGACACATAGATCGCGCAGCAACCTGATATGTGTGGGTGGTCCCCCGAAACCGACGCATCCGATGCGCCCCCACTCCCGCAGCACCGCCCCGAGACTCGGCGGCGCGCTGCGCGCGTCGGTCACCTGGCCACGGCGGGGGTGAACAGCTCGACCGGATTGCCGGACGGATCGTCGAGGACGATCTGCCGACCGCCCGGCCCGGTGACGATGTCGCTGCGGAATGACACGCCGGCTGCGCGCAGGCGATCGACCTTGGCGGCGATGTCCTCGACGACGAGGTGGATGCGATTCCATCCGCCGGGTTCGGGTTGGCGGCCGTCCGGCATCGGCCGAGCGGCCGAGCTCCCGGGACCGGCGAGTAGCAGCCGCAGGTTGCCGCGTATGGCGTCGGCGAAGGCCGGTAGCCGCGCGGTGCGCAGCGTGAAGCCGAGGTGCGTGGCGTAGAAGTCGATGGCGGCCTGCACGTCGTCGACGAGATAACGAACGTTGACCATGCTGCTGCCGATTTCGGTCACGGCATGTCTCCCTTCGCGGCGGTGGACGTGATGGCCTGGGCGAGAAAATGAATCCTGGTCTGCAGGTCGGCGGCGACGGCGCGGAAGGCCGGGTAGCCGGTTGGACGGCCGCCCGCGGCGGCCGGGTCGGGGATGCTCCAGTGCAGCGCCTCGCCGCCCCGGAACTCCGGGCAGATCTCGCGAACCTTGTCGCAGAGGGTGATCACGTAGTCGAAGCGGCGCCCACGGAACTCGTCGAGGTGCTTGCTGCGCCGCTCGGCCGGGTCGATGCCGTACTGGCGAATCACCCGCAGCGTGTTCGGGTGCACCGGTTTGGGGTCGCTCCCCGCACTGGCCACCCGCACCGCGTCAGCCGCGGCCATCTGCAGAAGCGCTTCGGCGATCTGCGAACGCGCGCTATTGCCGGTGCAGAGGAACAGCACTCGGACCGGGGATGTACGCGGCCGCCCGGCACGGCGCGGAGTCGGGCCGGCGGCGAGGCCGGGGTGCAGTGCGGCGCCGGTCGCAGCGAGTAGCTGCGCGCAGCGGGGTAGCTCGATGCGGTAGTAGCTGTCCCGGCCGTCGGCGGAGCTGCGCCGCATCGACACCAGGCCGCCGGCCCGCAGCCGGCCGAGGTGATAGGAGACGGCGTTCTGCTGCCGATCGACCAGTGCGCTGAGCTCGCTCACCCGGAGGTCACTGCGCGCCAACTCGGCGAGCAGCCGCCAACGCAGCGGATTACCCGCCAGACGCAAGAAGGCCGGCGACGACAGGTCCGCCTGCAGCCGTAACTCGCGAATGCCGATGCGATGCATGTGCCACGCGGTAGCACATCAGGTACGGGCGAGCTGGACGAGTTCGGCCACGATCTCGGGCAGCCGGCCCACACCGATGGACAGGTGACCGTCACCAGGCAGCAAGTGCGGCCGCGCGGTAGGGATGTGCGTGGCAAGCCATTCCCCGTGCGCGAACGGCACCATGTGGTCCTGGCCGCCCTGCCAGATCCCGACCGGGCGGCTTATCGCCGCGAGGTCGAACCCCCACGGCCTGAGGAACGCGAGGTCGTCCTCGCACCAGCCGACGACACCGGCGCTGACCCCCTTGCGGAATGACGCGGCAACCCACTCTGCGTACTCGCGGGTCAACGCCGGCTTGTCGATGTCGGACATGAGGTCGCCGAGCACCGCGGCCACGTCATCGGCGCGGACGTGCGCCATGTCGTCGGCCGCCTCGACGAGCCACTTGGTCAGTACCTTCTCACCGCGCAGCGCAGCGGCGAACTCCTCGACGTTCTCCTCACCCTGACCCGCCAGCCAGTCCAGTCCTTCCGCCGAATACGGCGCTACACCGGCAATCGTCGCCGCGGCAAGGCACCTGTCGGACAGCCTTGCCGCGCAGGCGAGGGCGTGCGGGCCGCCGCCGGACCAGCCGATCGTCACGAACATGTCGGCGTCCAGGGCATCGAGGATCGCGGCAACGTCGTCCGCGGCCTGGACCACGGAGCGGTCCGGGCACGGGTCCGAGCGGGCATAGCCGGGCCGTGAGTACGTGACGAACTGCATACCGTGCTGGGCAGCCGCGTCGATCAGCGGCAAGTACGGCACAGCGGCGCCCGGCGTTCCGCTCTGCAGCACAAGCCGCAGCTCCGCCGGTGGCCCGGCGACCATGACCTCGAGGGTGCGACCGTCGGGTGCGGTGACGAACTGCCAGGTCTCGCCGGTGGTCACAGCACCTCCTCGATCACTCCGAGCGCCGACCAAGCGTGCCATCGTTTCCACCATCGCGGTACACCCATGACGGCTGTCATGGCGGTTCAACGACGGATGGCAGTGTGCCGCGGCCCTCTCGTGATGGCACCTTGGAGCCATGCACATAGTGGCCCCGACCGCGCTACGCGCCCCTCGCGACCGGGTGCATCCGCGCGCGATCTGGTTCTGGACCGCCCGTGCCGCCGGCGGCTGGATCGCCGTCCTCGCGGTCGAGGTGCTCGTGCTCATCGTCGGCGAGCACCACATCGCTGGGTGGCGCTACGCGATGGTCGCCGCGTCCGCGGCGCTGGCCCTCGCGCACGTCGCGGTCATGCCGCAGTGGCGCTACCGGGTCCACCGCTACGAGCTCACCGATCAGGCGGTGTACACCCAGTCCGGATGGTTCGTCCAGGAGCGGCGCATCGCGCCGGTCGCGCGCATTCAGACGGTCGATGTGCACCGGGGTCCGTTGGAGCAGCTGTTCCGGCTGGCCAATGTCACCGTCACCACCGCGTCGGCCGCCGGTCCGCTGAAGATCCACGGCCTGGACACGGCGAGCGCGGACCGCATCGTCGCGGACCTCACCGCACGGATCCGCGCCGCCGACGGCGACGCCACGTGAGCGCACCCGCCGGTCAGCACTGGCGGCGGCTGGACCCGCGGATGCTGATCATTCATCCGGTCGTCGAACTGGCGCGCGCGCTGCCGGCGCTGGTGGGGCTGCTGCTCGCCGGGCAGAGCAGCGGACACGGCTCTCGGTGGACCCTGATCGCGACGGTGGTCGTCGCCGGCGCCGGCATGCTGCGCTACCTCACCACTCGATTCCGCGTGACGCCGGTACAGATCCAGCTGCGCCACGGCCTGCTGCGGCGGCGCACCGTCGCCGCGCGCCTGGATCGGGTTCGCAGCGTCGACGTCACGGCACATCCCCTTCACCGAGTCCTCGGTCTTTCACGGGTGGTGATCGGCACCGGGACGTCCGACCGCAAGGGCCACCCGGCACTCACCCTGGACGGACTGCGTGTCGCCGATGCAGCGCGGCTGCGCGACGTGCTGCTGCACCGTGCTCCGGTCGCCTCGGGCGAGGACGAGACCGAGCTGTTCCGGCTGCCTGTCTCCTGGGTGCGCTACGCCCCGTTCACGCTGTCCGGCGCGGTCTCGGCGCTGGCGATCGCGGGCTTCGCGTGGCGCTTGATCAGCGAGGGTCACGTCGACCCGAACCGGTTCGGTCCGCTGCGCACCCTCGAGCGGCACTTCACAATGGCGCCGCTATGGCAGGACGTCGTCGAGGTGGCTGCCCTCGCGATCGGGTTCGTCGCCGTGGCGTCCACGGCGGGGTACGTCCTGGCGTTCTGGAACTTCCGGTTGACGCGGCATCGTGGCGGAACGCTGCACGTGACGCGCGGGCTGGTCACGGCGCGTGCGACGAGCATCGAGGAAAGCCGGCTCCGCGGTGCCGAACTCAGCGAGCCGTTGCTGCTGCGCGCGGTCGGCGGTGCACGGACGCTGGCGATTACGACCGGGCTGCGGGTCGGGCGGGGTGCCGAGCGGGGCGGCACGATGTTGATGCCGCCCGGTCCGCGGGAAGCAGCCGTGCGGATCGCCGCGGACGTGATCGGCGGGACCGCCCCGTTTACCGCGCCACTACTCGCGCATGGCCGCCGCGCCCGGCGACGGCGGTACGTGCGGGCCGTCGGCACGAACACGGTGCTGGTCGCGGCGGCCGCACTGGCGTGGTGGTTGGCGGGGCTCGCGGTGTGGACGTGGCTGGTCGTCGCGGTAGTGGTGCCGCTGAGCGTGCCACTCGCCGCGGACCGGGCGGCGAGTCTCGGCCACGCGCTGATCGGCGACTACCTGGTGACGCGCCGCGGTTCGCTCGTGCGGCGGCGTGCCGTCCTGGCCCGCGCCGGGGTCATCGGCGTCAACGTGCGCAGCAGCCTGTTCCAGCGCCGCGCCGGCCTCGTCACACTCACCGTCACGACCGCGGCCGGCCGGCAGGGTTACCGGGTGCAGGATGTGGCTGCCGCGCAGGCGGTCCGGGTCGCCGACACGCTGCTTCCCGGGCTGCTGTCCGACTTCGTGCGCTGAGCGTGCGGTAGGAAGATCGCATGAACGCCCAGCGGGTACCGGTCCTCGAGGTGGGGGGCACGCACGTCAGTGCGGCGCTGATCGACACCGGCGAATGGGCCATCGTCCCCGGCACGTTGACCCGGCACTCGCTCGACAGCGAGCTGTCCGCGCAGGCTCTGCTGTCCGCGTTCGTGCGTGCCGCCAGCACGCTGGCCACGCCGCCCGGAGCATGCTGGGGGGTCGCCATGCCCGGACCATTCGACTACACGCGCGGAATTGCGCTGTTCGAGGACGTGGGCAAATTCGACAGCCTGCGTGGCGTGGACGTCGGTGCGGCGCTGTGCCGCGGCATCACGCCGTCGCCGGACTCGGTGAGCTTTCTCAACGACGCAGAGGCGTTTCTGCTCGGCGAGTGGCTGCACGGCGCGGCTACCGGCTATCGCAGGTGCGCGGCGGTGACTCTGGGCACCGGCGTGGGATCTGCGTTTCTCGCCGACGGCGAGATCGTCGGGTCGGGTCCGGACGTTCCGCCTGACGGGCGCGCCCACCGTCTCTACATCGACGGGCGCCCACTCGAGGATTTCGTGTCGCGGCGCGCGATCCGGGCCGCCTACCGCGACGCCAGCCACGACCGGAGCGCCGACGTGCACGATATCGCCGACCGGGCCCGCGGCGGCGACCCTGTCGCGCACGCCGTGATCGATGCCGCGATGCGCCGCCTCGGCACCGCGCTCGCGCCGTGGCTCGGGCGCTTCGGCGCCGAGGTGGTGGTCATCGGCGGTTCGATGTCGGCGTCCTGGGATCTGTTCGGCCCGCCGTTCACCGCGCAGCTGCGGACGCACGTGGACGTCGTCGTGGCGCAGGATCGCGAGCACGCGCCGTTGCTCGGGGCGGCGCGCCACGCGCTCACGTCAGCCGGATCGGGATGCGCGGACGCGCCGTCCGATGCGGCCAGGTCGTGATCGGCGAAGCCTCGCGGCATCTCATCCCACGCCGATCAGGATCCGGGGTTGGGCGGCCGGCGTCAGCCATCGCATCAGCGTCACGAGCGTCGGCTGCGGGATCGCGACGCACCCGGCCGTTGCGGCGCCGTCGGTCACGTGCAGGAAGAACGCGCTGCCCGCGCCCTGACGTACCGGGAAGCGGTTGTAGTCGATGACTACAGCATAGTTGTAGAATGGTGTCTCGTAGCGGAGATGCTCGTTCGGGTTGCCCTGCGTGAACGAGCAGCCGCTCGAGCAGTGCTGGTGGGTGTT
Organism: Actinomycetota bacterium; assembly: GCA_046734315.1. Classification (GTDB taxonomy): domain Bacteria; phylum Actinomycetota; class Actinomycetes; order Mycobacteriales; family Jatrophihabitantaceae; genus DASXRA01. The sequence continues at coordinate 8,978 of JBKPQY010000059.1, forward strand.
GTAGAGGGAGCCGGACTGGCTGATCCACCAATCGGCGGCATCCGTCTGGAAGTACGGCAGCGCCGTGCCCGGATTCGCCAGCGCCCCGAACGCCTCGGTGAGCGTGAAGATGCCGATCGGCGTGGCAGACTTGCTCTCGCTGGGCTGGGTTGTGAGTCCCTCAGAGCCGACGTGCGCGGTAACCGTGGAGCCGTAGCGGAGCCAGCCGCCGCCCGGCGCCTTGCTCCACGCCGAAAGGACGGCTGTGGTACTGCCGGTGGACGGCGCGACTACGGTGATCACCCGGGTAGCGGCGCCGGTGCTGTACCCGAGCGGCAGCGCCTGACCGCGCGGGGGCGGCGGCGGCTTGCTCGTCGCGGTGGTGCTCGGCCGTGGCGCGGGATGCGTGATCGGGGTCGCGGTCGGGCTCGGCTTCGGAGCCGGGCGGGACGTCGTCCGCTGATGTTGGACGGGGCGGGTTGATGTCGCGTGGGTGCTCGGCGTCGCCGGGCCGGACAGCACCGGCAGGCGCGGCGTGGACGGCGCAGGCAACGCGGCGAGCGTGCCGTGGCTGTCGTGTGGCTGCGAAGACGCGAAGGCTACAACCGCTGCGGTGCACAGCCCGACGGCGGCGACTGCGCCGGCAGTTGACGCGATCTGCCATGCCCGCATGCGCGCCAGTGTGCCAGGTATGGACGCTCTGCCCTCGCAGGCACTCCCCTAACGCTCGTCGAGCGCAGCCTCCATGAGATTGCCGTCCGGGTCGGCGACCACGGCGCCGAAATAGCCCGGACGGTAGATCTCCCAGCGACGCGGCGCATGCCGGGGCGTACCCCCAGCGGCGACGGCGGCGGCGAAGAACGCGTCCACCGCGCCGCGTGAGGCGGCGGCGAACGCGGCGTGCGCACCCCGGGTGGGTTCGCCGCCGGTCACCAACCAGAACGACGGCGGCTCGTCGGGCAGACCGAAGCCGGCGGCCTCGAGAACGGCGTCGTCCTCCTCTTCGTCGCCGTACTCCTGTGCACGCACGAGCCCGAGCGCACCGAGCGTCGCGTCGTAGAACGCCAGGCTCGCGTCGAACGAGCTGGCGCACACGGTGATGTGGCGCAGTGCGGACATCAGACGGGCCAGGCTTCGCGACGCCACGCGGCGTCCCAGAACATCCACTCGTAGCGTGCGGTCGTCACGAAGTGGTGCCGGGCGCGCGCCTCGTCATCGCGGGCCAGCAGTGTCCCGATCCGGTCGGCAAGCTCCAGCACCTCGGCGACGACCGCCGTGTACTCGTCGCCGGCATACGTGTCGATCCAGCGCTGGTAGCGGGCGTCGGGCGAACCGCGCTTGACCAGCTCCGCGCCCACCTCCGCGTAGATCCAGTAGCACGGCAGTACCGCTGCGAGCCCCTCTGCGAAGCTGCCGCCGTGTGCCGCGGCCAGCAGGTAGCTCGTGTACGCCTGCGTGGTGGGGGCGACGGGGGTCTCGGCGACGGCGCCCGCGTCGAGGCCGAGCATCGGCAGCAGCGAGGCGTGCAGCGCCAGCTCGACGTCGACCGTGCCGGCCGCGTGCCTTGCGAACATGCCGGTGTCGGCGTGCGTCGGCGCCTTGCCACCCACGACGGCGAGCGCGCGGGCGAAGTGCCGCAGATAGTGGGCGTCCTGCACGACGTAGTGGGCGAAGGCCGCCGGGTCGAGCGTGCCGTCGGTGAGCCCGGCGAGGAACGGGTGCTCGAGTATCGCGGCATAGATGGCAGATGCCTCCGCCCACAGCCGTCCCGTCCATCCGTCTCGTGTCACGTCTTGAGATGATCCCATCCCGATGCGTACCTCCCCGCCCACCGCCCTGACCATCGCCGGCTCGGACTCCGGTGGCGGCGCCGGTATCCAGGCCGACCTGAAGACTTTTCTCGCCTGCCGGGTGCACGGCATGTCGGCGATCACGGCCGTGACCATCCAGAACTCGCTGGGCGTCAGCGGCTTCTATGAACTGCCGCCACGCGCCGTCGCCGAGCAGATCGAGTCGGTGGCGACCGACATCGGGGTGGGCGCCGCCAAGACTGGCATGCTCGCTTCCGCCGCCATCATCGAGGCGGTCGCGGATACCGTGCAGCGCCTGGCCGTGGAGCCCCTCGTGGTCGATCCGGTCGCCGCATCCCAGCACGGCGACGCGCTGCTGCGCCCGGACGCACTGGCGGCGCTGCGCGATCGCATCCTGCCGCTTGCCACGGTGGTGACGCCGAACCTCGGCGAGGTGCGGCTGCTGACCGGCATCGACGTACACGACCGGGCCGGCATGCACGACGCGGCGCGCGCGCTTGCCGACCTGGGCCCGCAATGGGTGCTCGTCAAGGGCGGGCATCTGCCGGGCGCCGACGCGCTCGACGTGCTCTACGACGGGACGTCGTTCACCGAGCTCGGGTCGCCGCGGTTCGACACGCAGCACACGCACGGCTCGGGTGACACCCTGGCGGCGGCGATCTGCGCGGCGCTCGCGCGCGGGCTGCCGGTCGAGGAGGCGGTGTGGTTCGGCAAGCGCTTCATCGCGGGCGCCATCGAGCACAACTTCCCGCTCGGTGCCGGGCTGGGCCCGGTGGGCCACTTCTGGCGCGTCCTAAACCTGCCGTAGCCGCTCGGCAATGGCCCGGGCAGCGGCCCCCGGGTCGCCGGCCGCGGTGATCGCGCGGACGACGACGACGCGCCGGGCGCCGCGGCCGATCACCTCGTCGAGGCGCTCGAGCGTCTCGATGCCGCCGATCCCGAACCACGGCCGGGTGGCAGTCCGCGCGGCGTGCTCGATGAGCGCCAGCCCGGCAGCGGGACGTCCCGGTTTTGTCGGCGTGAACCACGTCGGACCGGCGCAGAAGTAGTCGACCCCCGGCGCGGTGTTCGCGGCGTCGGCCTGGGCCGGGTCGTGCGTCGAGCGGCCGATTACCGGTTCGTCGCCGACGATACGGCGGGCCGCCGCCACCGGCAGGTCGTCCTGGCCGAGATGCAGCACGGGGGCGCCGGCCGCAAGGGCGACGTCGGCCCGGTCGTTCACCGCGAACAGCCTGCCGTGTCGCTCGGCCGCGGCGGCGAACGTCTCCAGAAGCCGCAGCTCGTCTCGGGCTTCCAGGCCCTTCTCGCGCAGCTGGACGATGTCGACGCCGGCACGCATCACCGTGTCGAGAAACTGCTCCAGATCGCCCTGCCTGGCCCGCGAGTCCGTGCACAGGTACAGCCGGGCATCGGCGAGTGCCGCGCGCGGATCGAGCACGACGGCGACGGTACGCGTGGCGTAGTGTCGGGGGTTGCACGGGAGCTCGGTGTCACCGGGCTGAGAGGGCTGGCTGGGAGCCGCCGACCGTCTGACCTGATCCGGTTAATGCCGGCGCAGGGAGTCGTCGACGCCCAG
>JBKPQY010000060.1:0-23549 GCA_046734315.1 Actinomycetota bacterium
TGCGACACCGAGCATCACGCCCGGAGGGCTCGCATCCTGTCCGTGTCCCACCCTGACGGCACGCCCCCGTACCAGGTGCGCTGGGACGACGGGCACGAGGGGCTCATCTTCCCCGGTCCCGACTCACACGTCGTCAAAGAAGACCAAGCGTAGGGCGGTGTCGATCTGAGGACGGTCCCTTCGTCGGTGTGATGACCACTGACAGCTCGGAAGGGACCGTCATGCGCTCCGAATCGACCCGGCACCGGCAGACCTGGACACTCGTCCTCGCCTCGCTCGGTGTCTTCATGGTCGCGCTCGACACACTGGTCGTGTCGACCGCGCTGCCGGTGCTGCGCGTCGACTTCGGCGCGAGCCTGGGCGACCTGGAATGGACAGTCAATGCCTACAACCTGTCGTTCGCCTGCTGCCTGATCACCGGGGCGGCTCTGGGTGACCGGTTCGGCCGGCGCCGCATGTTCGTGGTCGGGCTCGCCGTCTTCACCGCGGCATCCGCCATCGCAGCGCTGGCGCCCAGCGTCGGTGCCCTCGTCGCCGCGCGGGCCCTGCAGGGCGCGGGCGCCGCCATCGTCATGCCGCTGACGCTCACCCTGATCAGCGAGGCATTCCCGACAGAGAAGCGTGGCAGGGCGGTAGGGCTGTGGGGCGGCATCTCCGGCCTTGCCGTCGCCGCCGGACCGATTGTCGGCGGCGCCGTCATCGACGGGCTGAGCTGGCACTGGATCTTCTGGCTGAACGTTCCCATCGGCGCGGCGTTGATCCCGTTGGCCCGGCGCCGGCTCGCGGAGAGCTTCGGGCCGCGCGCCCGCCTGGACGGCGTCGGCTTGCTACTGGCCGGTGCGGGGTTCTTCGGGCTGACGTGGGCGCTGGTCCGGGCAAACGCCGCGGGCTGGACGAGCGGTCAGACGCTGGGCGCGCTGGTGGCCGGCGCGGTGGGCGTCGGTGCGTTCCTGGCGTGGGAGCGGCGGGCGCCAGCGCCGATGGTGCCGCTTGCCCTGTTCCGGCGGCGCGGCTTCGTTACTGCCAATGGGGTCAGCTTCTTCATGTACGCAGCACTGTTCGGAGCGGTCTTCCTGATGTCGCAGTTCCTCCAGACCGCGCTGGGAAACTCGCCGTTCCAGGCGGGTCTGCGCATCCTGCCCTGGACCGCGACCCCGATGCTGATCGCCCCGATCGCGGGCACTCTGGCCGACCGGTATGGCAACCGGCCATTCATGGCCCTCGGGCTGGCCTTGCAGGGCATCGGCCTGGGCTGGGTGGCTGCCATAGCCCGTCCAGGCATGCCGTACCTGGAACTCGGCGTAGCGCTCACCGTGGCGGGCGTGGGCACGTCGATGTGCTTCCCCACCGTGGCCAATGCGGTCGTCGGCTCCGTCCCCATGGCGCAGGTAGGCGTCGCCTCCGGAGTGAACAGCGCGATCCGTGAGCTCGGCGGGGTGTGCGGCGTGGCCGTGCTCGCGGCCACCTTCACTCATCACGGGGTGTACAGCGGAGCTCAGGCGTTCACCGACCGGTTCTCGTTAGCGTTGTGGGTCGGTGTCGGCCTCTCCGCAGCGGGCATCGTCCCGGCGATGCTTTCTGCACGGCCGCGTCGATTCCAGCGCACCCCAGTCGTCGTAACCAGTGCACGGCTCGAAGAGCGAGCCTGAAAGGAGAGAGGCATCATGGCCGAGTACCTGATCCTGATCTATGGGGACGAGAAGGCCTGGGCGGACGCGGACCAGGCGACTTACGACTCGGTGCTCGAGGGACACAACGCCTTCGCTGAGAAGCACGGCGCCGCAATGAAGGGCGGCAAGGCGCTCTGGGCCAGCGATACCGCAACGTCCATTCGCCAGGGAACCGTGACCGACGGGGCGTTCGCCGAGACGAAGGAAGGCCTCGGCGGCTACTACCTCATCGAGGCGGCGAACCTGGACGAGGCCATCGCCATCGCCAAGGATGTGCCGGCGCCGTTCGGCGGTGTCGAGGTCCGGCCGATCCGGGTGTTCGACTGAGCATGTCTGAAGTCGCGGCCGCGGCCGCGGTCGCGGAGGCGCACCGTCGCGAGTGGGGCTTCGTGCTCGCCGCGACGGTGCGCGTCACCCGCGACATCGACCTGGCCGAGGAATGCGTCCAAGACGCGTACGCGCGGGCGCTCTCGACCTGGGCCTCGCGGGGCATCCCCGCCAACCCCGGCGCGTGGCTCACCACCGTGGCGCGGCGCCGTGCCCTCGACCTGCTGCGCCGCGATGCCTCGCTGCGAGCACGCCTGCCGCTGCTTCTCGACGAGCCCGACCCGGTTCCGCAGCCGGAGATTCCCGATGACCGGTTGCGGCTGATCTTCACGTGTTGCCACCCGTCCCTGGCGCAACCCGCGCAGGTGGCCCTGACGCTGCGCCTGCTCTGCGGGCTCACGACGGCCGAGGTGGCACACGCGTTCCTCGTCAGCGAGTCCACCATGGCTGCCCGCATCACCCGCGCCAAGAAGAAGATCGCGGCGGCACGCATCCCATACGAGGTACCGCAAACAGCCGCGTTGTCGGCACGCATCGACGCGGTGCTCACGGTCGTCCATCTGTTGTTTACGACGGGCCATACGGCTCCGGCCGGCGCATCGCTGGTGCGCCGCGACCTCGTCGAGCGGGCGCTGGACCTCGCCCGGATGCTGCGGCTGCTCCTGCCCTCCGATGCCGACGTGGCGGGCTTGCTCGGGCTGATCGTGCTCACCGACGCGCGGCGGTCCGCTCGGGTCGCCGATGACGGCCGGCTGCTGCTGCTCGCCGACCAGGATCGGTCCCGCTGGGACCAGGCCGCCATTGCCGAGGGCGTCGCCCTGGTGCGCGAGGCGCTGCGCCGGCGCCCGCCGGGGCGGTTCGCGCTCATGGCCGCGATCGCCGCCGTCCACGCCGAGGCGCCAAGCTGGGACGAGACCGACTGGCGCGAGCTCGTAGGGCTCTATGACCTGCTCGTCGACATCTGGCCGTCGCCGGTGGTGGCACTCAACCGCGGCGTAGCACTGGGCTTCGCCTCGGGGCCGTCCGACGGGCTGGCCGTGCTCGATGCGCTCGCCGCCGAACCACAGCTTGCCGGCTACGGCTACCTGGCCGCGGCGCGCGCCGACTTCCTCCGCCGGCTCGGCCGCTTCGATGAGGCACGAACCGCATACGAGGAGGCGCTACTTCTCACCGAGAACGAGGTGGAGCGCCGCTTCTTGGCCGACCGCCTGGAGTCGCTGTCATAGCGGCCCCACCGCCACCCACACCCCCTTTCGCGATGATCTTGGACTTGCGGTCGCTATTCAACCGCATGCCCAAGATCACGACGATGCCGTTCGAACGGTTGGGGCCTTCGAACGGCTATCCACAGAGTCAGCGCAAGCCTGGCGACCCAGGGCACGCGCCAGCCAGGCTCGACGGCATGCGGCCTGCAGATCTTCCCCGTGTGCTCACCCCGGCCATTGCGGGCAGGTGCGGCGTCAGCCGGGCGAGGGTGCGCACACAGATCGGGCGTGGGCGGTGGCGCCAGCTCGCGCGTGGAGTCGTGCTCACTCGGCCGGACGAGCCAAGTCGGGCCGACTGGGCGCTCGCGGGGCTCGCGATCACCGGATCGCATGGCGCGCTGAGCGGCTGGGATGCGGTTCGGCTCGCCGGCATCGGCAGTCCCACGCCGCCGGGGCATGACGTGCTCGTGCTCACCACGCGTGGCGGCAGTCGGCGCGTTGGGCAGCTCTGGATCCGCAAGGTGGCAGCGCCGGTGCCGATTCGCGTGACGGCTGCGGATGATCCCCTGCTACCGCTCGTCCGCGTGGTTTCGCTGGCTCGCGCGGTCGTCGATACAGCGCTGCTGCACGCCCGGCCACGTCCGGTACGGGCGCTCGTCACTGCGGCGGTCCAGCGCGAGCTCTGTTCGGTCGAGGAACTCACCGCGCAGCTGCGGTGTGCGGCGCGTCGCAACAGCGCGGCACTTCGGCTCGCCTTGGCCGACGCGGCTGCCGGGGCGCGCTCCATCGCGGAGTCCGAAGCTGCCGAGCTCTTGCGTATCGGCGGGGTCCCCACGTTCGAGCTGAACGTTCCGATCGTCCATGCGGGCCGCGTGATCGCCGTGGCTGACGTCCTGTGGCGCGCGCTGCGCGCTGTGGTCGAGATCGACAGTCGCGAGTACCACCTGTCGGAGGCGCAGTGGAAGGCAACAATGGCCCGGCACAACAAGCTCACCAACGCGGGCTACGCCGTCACGCACTACCCGCCGTCGGCGATCCGCGACGGAGGCCTGGCCTGGGTTGCCGAGGTCGATGACTGGCTGCGCGCCCGCGCTCTGGAACTCGGCCGCCCCTCATCGCGTGATCTTGGACTTTCGGTCGGATAGCGACCATAAGTCCAAGATCATCGCGAGGGAGAGGTGCGTAAGTGCGTGGAACCCGACTCGTCGTTGCCGATCAGCAATCGACCGGCATCGTCGACGTCGAACAGGACCGATGAGCACAGCTCGAACATCTCGCGCACTCGGTCAGTCACGACATCCACCCTGCCACGGCGCACAGGGAGCTCACGGACCGTAGACGAATCAGCACGGGGCTGCGACCATCTAGGAGCCGCCACCTTGCCCCCGGGGAGGCCCGCATGAACGCGCCTTCGGATACGACCATGTTCGCCCCAGATTTGGACGCGTTGCGTCGCCGTCGCGCCGAGCTCTTCGAGTCGATGGCGGGACTGCGACAGGCGCTCGCCGCCCCCGCATCTGGACGCGTTGCGGTGTGGCAGGGCCGGGCGGCGATCGCACTGGCGGACCTGTCCGCCGATGTGCACACGCATCTCGCGATCACCGAGGGGCCGGCCGGCCTGCATCACGACGTCCTCGAGATGGCCCCCCGGCTCTCGCATGCCGTAGGCCGCCTTACCGCCGAGCACGCCGTCTTCGTCGACCTGCTGGAGGGAATGCGTGCGTGGGTGCCGGCCGGTCCGGTGGACGCTGTCCGGGCGCTGGGCGCCGACCTGCTCGACCGGCTCGACCGTCATCGCCGGCGCGAGGCCGATTTGGTCTTCGAAGCGTACGAAACAGACATAGGCGGCGAAACCTAACTCACCCGCCTTGGGCGCCTTCGGCGCGGGCCGCGTCGCGGAGGCGGGGGCTCTTCTCGCGAGCGCTCATCGCCCGGTGGTTGCGGTTCAGTTCTGGGGTGCCTCGCAGATCGCCGCGTTCACGCCAACGGAGCTGGGCGTCCGAGCAGATACCCCTGGGCGAGCGTCGCGCCCAGCGCGCGCAAGGACGTGAGCTGCTCATCCGTCTCGACGCCCTCGCCGACCGTGGTCACCCCTAGCTCTCGGCACAGGGCGATCACACTGCGGGCGATGGCGCGCGCACTGCGATCGGACGCGATCGGCTTGATGAAGCTGCGGTCGATCTTGACAATGCTCACCGGCAGGTCGCGCAGCAGCGACAACGACGAGTAGCCCGTCCCGAAATCGTCCAGGGCTATGCGCACGCCCATGTCGGCCACCTCGCGGACCTCTTTGATCGCCGCGGGCGAGGCGTCGACCAGTGCCGTCTCGGTGATCTCGAGATGCAGCCGCTCCGGCGGCAGGTTGGCGGCCTCGAGCGCGGATCGAACGGAGAGCGCCAGCTGGGAGCGCCCGAGCTGGCTACCCGAGGCGTTGACCGCCACCCAGCGCGACCAGCCGCCGGTCAGCCGCGGGTCAGCCGCGGCTTGGCAGCACAGCTCGACCATGCGCCAGCCGAGCGGGGCGATCAGCCCGGTCTGCTCAGCCATCGGCAGGAAGTCGTCCGGCTCCAGGAGCCCCCGCTGCGGGTGCTGCCACCGGATCAGCGCCTCGTAGCCCACCGGAGCGTTCGTGTCCAGGCTGACGATCGGCTGGAAGTGCGGCAGAAGCCCGGTGCCGCTGTCCAGCGCGCTGCGCAGCGCTTCTTCGAGTTCGAGGTCGACGACGGTCGCCGGATGGTCTTGGGTCGGGTCGTAGAACTCGATGCGCGCCCGGCCTTGCCGCTTCGCGCGACGCAGCGCCTGGTCGGCGTCACGCAGCACCTCGTCCGGATGGGCGTGGCGCGGACTGCTCACGGTCGCGCCGACGCTCATGCTCACCGTGTGCCGATGCCCGCGGAGCGGGACCGGTTCGCGCAGCGCCGCGAGCAGCGCGCCGGCAATGCCGCGCAGCGCCTCCGGATCGCCCTCTCGAGGGACGACGACCACGAACTCGTCCCCACCCATGCGGCCGACCGTCATGGCGGACGGCAGGCTCTCGCGTAGCCGCGCTGCCACCGCTCGGATCAGCTCATCGCCGGCGTCGTGACCCAGGCTGTCGTTGACCGTCTTGAAGCGGTCGATGCCGCAGCACAACGCACCGGCGGGGTGCCCGGACGCTATGCACTCGGCGAGCACCTCTTCCAGCTGCAGCCGGTTGGGCAGATCGGTCAGCGGGTCGTGGCTGGACCGGTGTGCGATCTGCTCCTCAGCCTGCTTGCGCACGGTGATGTCGTGGATCTGGCCGACCAGCGTGAGCACTCCGCCGTTCTCGTCGCGGATCACGCCCGCGTGCAACAGCCCCCAGATGACATGACCGTCGCGGTGCACGTACCGCTTCTCGAGCTGGTAGCTGTCCCGCTTGCCGGCAAGCAGCTCGGCGAACAGCTCGAGGTTCTTGTCGATGTCGTCGGGATACGTGATCTCGGCGAAAGTGCGCCCCACCAGCTCGTCGCGCGCGTAGCCGATCAGGTTGACAAGCGCGTCGTTGCATTGGGTCAACCGGCCGTTGACGTCGACGAGCGCGGAACCGACCGGGTTCTGCTCGAACGCCAGCTGCCATCGGCGCTCCGCCTCGCGGCGCCGCGACTCCGCCTCCCGGCGTGCCATGCCATCGGCGATGGCGATCGCCGCCTGCGCCGCAAACAGCTCCAGAACTGTGCGCTGCTCGACGTCCGGTACCAGACCGCTCCGGGGCTGGTCCACACTCAGGACCCCGATCAGCACGCCGTCGCGGTCGTGCAATGGGGCCATCAGCTCGTCTCCTGGCTGCCAGGCTCCGGGCTGCGCCGCTGCTGGGGCATGCGGAGTCCACCTGGCGACGCGGTCGACCGTCTCCTGGTCGCGTTCGTGGCTGAAGAAGCGCAGGGTGCCCCACTGCTCGGATGCGTCGAGCAGGTCGATGAAGTAGCGCAGCGGACTGTCCTGCCCACGTAGCTGCTCGAGCTCGGGTGGCCCGGCGACTGCGGCGACCCGCAGCACGTCACCGGACTCGTCGCGCACGTTGATCGCCGCGGCATCGAACTGGAGCACGTCCACGACGCCCTCGACGATCCGGCTCAGCGTCTCGTCGAGGTCACGGCTCGCACCTAGCTGCCGGACGACGTCGAGCACCCGCTCCAACCACGGGCGCCGAACGCCCGCCACGCTGGACACCGAGTGCATGCGCGGGATCTTCACACAGCTATGCCGCCACTACCAACGCCAAACACCTGACTCGCCGCAATTCGGCGCTACGGTCCACCCTCATGCTGGCCCGGGACGTGCTCCCGTGTCGGGCATAGTCCCGACGACGTTGGCAACCGAGCAGGACCTCGAAGCGGCCCTCTGGGGTGGGCAATCCTTACCGATCGCTTACCCAACCCGCCCGCGGGTTCGCCGACGCGGCGGTCCGTCGCTAACTGGAGTCGTCCAGCTTCACTCACCCAGCTGAGGAGCGTCATGAGGAAGTCCACGCGTCTCGCCGCCGCCGGCGGAATTGCCGCGCTCGCCACAGCCCTGCTCGCCGCGCCGGCTCAGGCGACGCCGGGCGAGCGCTCGGGGGCAGTGTTCGTCCAGACCGACAACCTGGCGGGCAACACGATCGTCGTCTACGACCGTGGCGGCGACGGCAGCCTGCATCTGGCAGGCAGCTACCCCACCGATGGAAAAGGCGGCGCGCTCACCGGCGCCGCCGTCGACTTTCTCGCCTCGCAGGGCTCGCTCGCCTCCGACCCCCGGAACAACGTGCTCTATGCCGTCAACGCCGGCAGCGACACCCTCACCGTGTTCGGAGTGCACGGCGATCGGCTGGCCCGCCGTCAGGTGGTCAGCTCGGGTGGCTCGTTCCCGGTCAGCATCGCCGTGCACGGCAATCTGCTCTACGTCCTCAACGCCCGTGACGGGGGCTCGGTGCAGGGCTACGTGCGCGTCGGCCAGGTCCTCCTGCCGGTGCCCGGGTGGCATCGTTCCCTCGGCCTCGATCCGACACTGACCCCCGAGTTCACGAGCACACCGGGCCAGGTCGCGTTCACCCCGGACGGCCGCAAGCTCGTGGTCACCACCAAGGGCAACGGCAGCAACATCGACGTCTTCGCCGTGGACCGCTTCGGCGCATTGTCGGCACAGCCGGTCGTGAACGCCGACCCCGGCCAGGTCCCGTTCGCGGTCACGTTCGACGCTGGCGGCCATCTGGTCGTCGCCGAGGCCGCGAATGCGGTCGCGACCTTCACGATCAACACCGACGGCACGCTGGTCCTCGTCGACCGGGAGTCGACCGGGCAAGCCGCCACGTGCTGGATCGTGCGCAGCGGTTCGAGTTTCTACGCGTCGAACACCGGCAGTGCCAGCCTCTCGGGCTACCACGACGACGGCACCGGCACGCTGAGCGCGCTCGGCAACACGAGCACCGACCCCGGCACCGTCGATGCGGCGGTCTCCTCGGACAACCGCTACCTCTACGCGCAGACCGGCGCCGCCGGCATCGTCGACGCTTTTCGTATCGGCGCCGGCGGATCGCTCACCCAGGTCGGCGCCATTGTCGTCCCCGGTGCCATCGGCGGTGAAGGCATCGTCGCTGACTGACGGTCACCGCGAGAGCCGGCCGGAGCGGCGTCGTCGGGCCGGCCGGCTCATGGTCGCCTACCATCTGGCCGGAGGCCAAGCACTCCGAGAGGATGGCGAATGACAGGCGACACCACGCCAGAGCAGCTACGCCAAGAACTTCGCGAGCTGGATGCTGAGATCGCGCGGGCCCGCGCGGACGAGAAGTCCTCGGACGCGGAGAGCGACGACGTCCGGGACTCGGAGGAGATCGCTGCTGATCTGACGAGTGCCGAGGAGCAGCAGGCGATAGTCGGCATCCTCGAGCAGCGACGCGAGGCGATCCGGCAGCAACTGCGACAGTTCGGCGCCTCCTGACGTCACCGGCTCGACTGCGGCAGGTCGCAGACCGGCGAGTGCGCATACTCGAAGGATCGTGAATTCACAGCTTCGCACCGTCGGGAAACGCATCCAGACGCGACTGCGCACTGCCGCCGCCATGGTGCGCAGCCAGCCGGCGCATGCCGCCAAGCTGGTCGCCGCGTTTGCCGGACGGTGGGCACTGCGCATCGGGCTGCCGCTTGCCGGGGCTGCCGCGATGCTCCAACTGCTGCCGTACCCGGCGACGGCCGGCGGGGCGCACTTCCACGTCCAGGGCAGCCTGCTCGCCCGGCACTCGCTGAGCGCCGATACGTCATTCGGCAGCTGGACGTTCCCGAATGTCGACGGCCTGCCGATCGGCGCGCACATCACGCCCGTCAACGTCGACCTCGTGCACATCGCCTCGCAAGCAGCCGCCGATCCCCAGGGCTATGCCGAGCGGCTGCGCGCAGACCTCGTCGATCAGCTGCCCGCGATGATCGCCTGGCTGATCGGCGAAGTCGTCGTCGGCGTACTGCTCGGACTGGCTGCGGCAGCAGCCATCAACCTGGCAATACGCCAGCTGCGCGGCCTGCCCCGCCGCGACCACGAGCTGCGTCATCGGCTGCGACAGCTCGGCACGGCGATGGTCGTCCTCGCGGTGGTCGCTGGGTACGGGGCGCTGACCTACAACCAGGACTGGCCGCGCCAGTCGCGCGTATCGGGCACCCTTGCCACCCTCCAGCTGTTCCCCGGACAGCTGACCAGCTACTACAACCAGCGCGCCAAGGCCCTGGACGTGCTGAGCGCAGTCGCTGCAATCCAGTCGGGCCTACAGCAGCACATCGACCGCGCCGACGTCCCGGACACCGCATTCAACATCATGTTCATCTCGGACATGCACCTCGCGAGCACCTACCCGCTCGTCAAGCAGTACGCGATCAACTTCGACGTGAAGCTGGTCATCAACACCGGTGACGAGGCCGAGTTCGGCACTGAGCCCGAGATGACCACGAGCTACCTCGACCAGCTGCGGGAGGTAACCAAGGCGGCGCCGATGATCTGGCTGGCCGGCAACCACGACTCTCCGACCACTGTCGCCATCATGCGCTCCGTCCCAGGTGTGACCGTGCTCGGCACGAAGACGCGCGGCACCGACGGAAGCGACTATCAGGTCGGCGCCCAGCAGCTTTCCGCATACGGGCTGACGATCGCGGCGCTGCCCGACCCACGCGTGTACGGCGGCCCGGGCGACTACGGTGCCGCCGACGACGCGCGCGTAAACCCGCTCGAACACGAGGCGGTGGACGCCGCGGCGTCCGGCATCCCGAAGGAGAGCGGCTTCGACATCTTCGCGACCCACGAGCCAGTCGCCGTCGCCGAACTGGTCAAGAAGCTGGGCAAGCAGATCCGGCAGACCAACGCGGGACACACCCACGCGCAGAACGCTGACAGCGACATCCAGAAGAAGGGCGCGCCCATCAACCTCGTCGAGGGCTCGACAGGCGCTGGCGGCCTCGACCAGCTCAATCGCCAGCAGCCGCCGTCCCCGACGGAGTTCAGCATCGAGTCCGTCGCATCGAGTTGCCAGTTCACCAAGGTGGTGCGCTTCCAGATCAGCGGCGCGGCGCCGAGCTCCACCAGCGACGTCGCCGCAGGCGCATTGCCGCAGGTCACCGCGTCCACCCAGTATCTCAAGCCACAAGACGTCACCGGGCGCGTTTGCGGGACAACCCTCGGCGTGGGGCAACCTACAGACCTGTGAGCGTCCCCGTGAGTCCAACGCTGCTCGCCGCCGTGCACGGCACCCGATCGCCGGACGGTCAGTCCACGACGCAGACGTTGATCTCGCGCGTTCGTAGTGTGCGTCCCGGCCTCCGGGTCGATCTGTGCTTCCTGGACGTGCTCGAGCCCCGCCTGGCGCCCCGGCTGGCTGCGCTTTCCGGGCCGGTCGTGGTGGTGCCGGTGCTGCTGTCAGCGGGCTACCACGTGCGCGAGGACATTCCCTCCGCGGCGGCCGCCCGGGCAACGGTGGCCCGCCACCTGGGTCCTGACCGGGTGCTCAGCGAAATCCTCGCCGCGCGGCTGGCTGCGGCCGGCGGCGACGTTGCCGACACGGTGGCGCTCGTCGCCTCGCCGTCCACGCGAGTCTCGGCGGCGCGCGATCTCGCCAGGGCGGCCGGCGACCTGGCCTCGGTGCTGGGACGCCCGGTGCAGCCGCTTACCGTAGGCGCAACCTTGCCCGATTCGCTGGCCGCGCTGCCCGGACGCATCGGCATTGCGACGTACCTGCTCAGCGAGGGGCACTTCTACGACGCGCTGCGCGCTGCCGCGTCCGAGACGGGTGCGGTCGCCGTGGCAGCGCCGCTCGGCGCGCATCCCGCGATCGCCGAGCTGATTGTCGCCCGCTACGACGAAGCGCTGACCCCTCACCCCGGTCAACGACCCGCTCACCCCGGTCAACGACCCGATGATCTTGGACTTGTGGCTGAATAGCGACCACACGTCCAAGATCACCGCACCGCGGGTGAGGGTGGCGCCAGGGTGGGTGGCGCCGGGGGAATCGATCGGTGGGCGTCGCGCGGCGTCCGCTAAACTCGCCCGCAGCGCTGACCGGCACTACGGCCAGGTAGCTCAGTTGGTACGAGCGACCGCCTGAAAAGCGGTAGGTCGGCGGTTCGATCCCGCCCCTGGCCACCAGCACGATCGAGGTCTCCGCTTCACCTCTTGGCAAATACTCATCAGCCTCTCAGGAATCTCCGTATCCGCACCCAGGTTCGGGGGCTGCGAAACTCTGGGACCTCGGCGGCGTGGCCGGCCTTGAGATCAACGGTGCCCCGTTCTTCGTCCACGAGAGGAATCCCGGAAATCCACGCGAGACGACTCCGGAGCACGCGGGCGTCACGAGCAGCCGGATCGAGGTCTTCGCCGATGACCCGGACAGCTTCATCGAGCGGGCCGTCGCTGCCGGTGCAACGCCCGGGGCTGCGACCGAGGATCACCGCGCACCATGGGGAACGCACCGCCAGGGCGGTTCCAAGACCCGTTCGGTCACAACTGGTCCGTTGGTGACAAGTCACCCCTGCGTGCGCACCGTGCCTGATCGAGCTGCGCTTCCCCTGCCGTCGACACCCTGATATCCCGCTGACACCATCCCAGCAGTCGCACAGCGAGCTCACACTCGGCGCCTACGGCACGCGGATATCAACCACATGTCCGTGCAGTGCGCTCGAGCATTGGTGGCCGAATGACGGTGGGGGTGGTCCGGGCCCGCTGGCTCGCGGCGGCTGTGGCGGTAGCCGTCGGAGTGGTGGGCGTGGCCTATCTGCTGCCCACGCGGTTCGCGATCGCCCCACGTGCCATCGCCAGGTCGCGGCCCCGCGCCGACTGCCCTTGGGTCGAGTCGCGCCTGCCGATCGATACCAAGGTGCGGCAAGTGCTGGCTCGGATGACATTGAGCGAGAAGGTCGGCCTCCTTAGCTTGCGCAAGGGCGGTGGTTACGAGAACGTCACCACGGCCGTGCCGTCGCTGTGCATCCCACGACTCGTTCTTCAGGACGGGCCGGCCGGGGTGGCCGCAGTGCCGGGAGCGACGCGGCTGCCGGCGCCGATCGCCCTTGCCGCATCGTGGAGCCCCGCTCTCGCCCGCGAGTACGGTGCCGTGCAGGGCGCGGAGGCGCGGCGCAAGGGCATCGACGTGGTGCAGGGACCGGATATCAACCTCGCCCGCGTGCCGGAGAACGGTCGCACGTTCGAGGCGTACGGCGAGGACCCGTATCTGACCGCCACGACCGCCGTCGCAAATATCGATGGCATCCAGAGCACAGGCGCGATGGCGGACGTCAAGCACTTTGCCGCCAATAACCAGGAGACGAAGCGAGCATCGATCGACGAGCGAATCGGCGAGCGGGCATTGCAGGAGATATACCTGCCGGCCTTCGGCGCAGCCGTCGAGCGCGCACACGTGGCCAGCATTATGTGCGCGTACAACCAGGTCGATGGACAGTACGCGTGCCAGAACCCATACCTGATGAATCATGTGTTGAACAACGAGTTCAAGTTCGATGGATTCGTTCGGTCGGACGAGGGTTCGGTACACAATGTGCTTGCCGCCTACGATGCCGGATTGGATGAGTTGAAGCCGGGTCAACCTCAGGCGCTGGAGGCCGCGGCACTCTCCGGTTGGGTTCCGCTGTCGCGCATCAACGATGCCGTGAGCCGCGTGCTCCGCGAGATGTTCCGCTTCAACCTGTTCGATCGGCCGCAATCCGGAACAGCTACGACGGTCGCCACATCACCCGAGCACGCGGCGTTTGCACAAGCCGTCGCCGAGCAGGGCACCGTTCTTTTGAAGAATGCCGGCGTACTGCCCTTGGACAACCGCGCTGTGCGGTCGATCGCGGTGATAGGAAGCGATGCCGGCGCCGGCGCGCATACACAGGGCGAGGGCAGCTCGCTCGTTCTCGGCCGCGATGCCGTCCTGCCATTTAAGGCGATAGCGGACCGCGCCGGAGCGGGCGTGACAGTCACCTACACGCCCAGTGCTAGCCCGCCGATTCCCGGAGAATTCCTCACACCGTCGCGGGGGTTCGGGCACGGCTTGCTCGCCCGCTTCTACGCTGATCGGACCTACTCCGGCCGGCCCGTGCTGGCCGGGGTCACGACGCACATTCAGCTGGGCCGCAATGCGCATCCTGCCAGGCTCGCGAAGGACTGGTCGGTGACGTGGACCGGCACGCTGACGGCGCCGGCGACCGGCTCCTACACGTTCCTGCTCAACAGCAACCACGATGCACGGCTGCTCGTCGACGACCGCTCTGTCATGTCCACCACTGGGTTGCCTGCGACGTGTTCCGGCGCCGTGCACTTCGTGGCGCGGCGGCATTACCTGGTCGAGGTCGAGTACCAGGACCCTGGCGGGCCGGCCGGGATCAGCCTCGACTGGCTGCCGCCGCCGGACCCGTATCGCGCGGCAGAGGCGGCCGCCCGCGAGGCCGACGTCGCGGTCGTCTTCGCGGGCGACGAGGAAGGTGAGGGGTTCGACCGTCCAGGTCTGTCGCTGCCGGACAACCAGGACGCCTTGATCAGCTCCGTCGCCAGGGCGAATCCGAACGTCATTGTCGTGCTGAATACCGGCAGTGCCGTGACCATGCCGTGGCTCCACAAGGTCAAAGGGGTTATCGAGGCATGGTATCCCGGACAAGAGGACGGAAGTGCCATAGCCGCGGTGCTCTTCGGTGACGTGAATCCAGCAGGAAAGCTGCCCATAACGTTTCCGAATTCAGCGGCCGACACACCGGCGCGCACTCGTGAGGAATGGCCTGGAATTAGCGGCGTCGCGGATTACAGCGAAGGAATAGACGTAGGGTATCGGTGGTACGACGCGCGACACATCGAGCCGTTGTTCCCGTTCGGCTTCGGTCTGTCGTATACGACGTTCGCCGTCCATGACCTGGTCGCCGCCAAGAACATATCGGGCAATGGAGTGGAGAAGCTCAGCGTCGACGTCACGAACACGGGGCATCGTGCCGGAGCGGAGGTCGTCCAACTCTACGTCGGCATGCCCGCGACCGCCGACGAGCCACCCCAACAGCTGAAAGGCTTCCAGAAACTAATGCTCGAGCCGGGACAGACGCAGCGCGTCGACTTCACGCTGACCCGTGCCGATCTCGCCTACTGGAGTACAGCGGCGGACAACTGGGCGACTGCCTCAGGTAGTTACCGCATCATGGTCGGCACGTCGTCGCGTGACATCGCCGCAGAGGCCACTTTCGGCATTCCGCCGCCGCGGCCGTCGACAGCGTTGCCCCACTGACCTGGCGCTCGACCTAGTGAGTCGCGCCCCCGGGATCGCCGGCGTGTGCGGCCTCGACCTCCATGCGGGCAGCCTCCATGCCGGACACCCGGCGCAACGGCACCTCCTTGATGCACAGCGACAGCACCACGGCGACCAGCAGCGCGAGTGCGCCGGTGATGAACACGAGGTCCATCGCCTGTGAGAAGCCGGCCCGGAACGGATGCGCGAGTACGTCATCCATCCGGGACAGGAACGACGTGTCGTTCAAGCTGGCGTGTCCGCCGGACAGCAGCTTGAGCTGGTCCGGATGCGCCTGTGCCGCCGCCTGGAATTCCGGCGTCTGCTGTGCCGAGGTGTACTGCGCCGCGATCCGGTGTGGCGCCGCGGAGAACAGGATCGACAGGAAGACTGCCGTTCCCAACGTACCGCCGACCTGCCGGAAGAAGATGCCGGACGACGTCGCGACGCCCATGTCTCGCGGGCGAACCGCGTTCTGCATCGCCAACTGGATGGTCTGCATGTTCAGGCCGATGCCGAGACCGAACAGCGCCATATAGATGTCGGTGCGCCACAGGGGCGTGTCCGCCCCGACGGTGCTCAGCAGGACCAGCGACGCGACAAGCAGCACGCTGCCGGCGATCGGGAATAGCTTGTACCGGCCGGTGCGGGACGTGAACTGGCCCGCTCCCATAGAGGCAACCATGAGGCCCGCGACCAGCGGCAGGGTCAACAGCCCGGCCTTCGTCGGCGACGCGCCCTTGACGATCTGGAGATACAGCGGGATGCAGGCGATGCCGCCGAACATCCCGATACCGATTACGAACGACTGCGCGGCACCCACCGAGAACGGCCCGACGCGGAACAGCCGTAACGGTATGAGCGCCTCGTCACCCATCCGGCCCTCGACCCAGACGAACGCCACTAGGCCGAAGACGCCGATCAGGTAGCACGCGAACGCACTCGAGGACGCCCAGCCCCACTCGCGTCCCTGTTCCGCGACGATCAGCAGTGGCACCAGGCCGGCGACCAGGGCGGCCGCGCCCTGCCAGTCGATGCGGTGGTCGCGGCGGTGGTGCGGGAGGTGCAACACGCGCATGACCACGACGAGCGCCAACAGACCGATTGGGACGTTCACATAAAAGATCCACCGCCAGCCGGTGACGCCCAAGATCGAGTTCTGACCCGAGAGGAAGCCGCCGATCAGCGGACCCAGCACACTGGACGTGGCAAACGTTGCCATGAAGTAACCCATGTACCGCGGGCGTTCCTGTGGCGACACGATGTCAGCCATGATCGCGAGCGCCAGTGAGAAGAGGCCGCCGGCGCCAAGGCCCTGGAACGCACGAAACGCAGCCAGCATGTACATCGACGACGCCAGCCCGCACAATGCCGAGCCGAGGATGAAGATGCTGATCGCGATCAGGAACAGCGGCTTGCGCCCGTAGATGTCCGACAGCTTGCCGTACAGCGGCGTAACAATGGTCGAGGTGATCAGGAATCCGGTCGTCACCCACGCCTGGACGGACAGGCCGTTCAGGTCGTCGCCGATGCGACGGATCGCCGTCGCGACGATGGTCTGGTCGAGTGCGCCGAGGAACATCCCGAGCAGCAGGCCGGTCAGGATGGTCAGCACCTGCCGGTGACTCAGCGCCCCGGTGCGCTCCGCCGCTGCTGCCGCGGTGGCCGAGGCCATCAGCGCTCCCTCGTCGTCTCTAGATCATCGAACCAGTTCTTGCGGTGTGCCTCGAAAGCCGCGGTGAACCGCTGCAAGAGCGTCGTGAATTTCCGCACGTCGCGCTCACTCCACTCGGTGAGCATGCGCCGGTAGCGCTCGTTACGCATCCGACAATGTTCGCGGTGGATCGTCGTCCCTTTCTCGGTGGCAACGAGCAGGCTGGCGCGGCCGTCCGCCTGATCAGCACGCCGCTCCACGTAGCCTTCTCGGACGAGTTGGGCGACCTGCCTGCTCACCGTCGACGGATCGGAATCGACCAGGCCGGCGAGCGCGCTGGCCCGCAGCGGCCCTTCGTTGACCACGCACGCCAGCAGGACCTGTGAAGTCCACTCGACCTCGCGCTCAGCCTTGAGCAGGAACTGTTGGTAAGCCCGCTTGTACGCGCGCATGAGGCCGCTGAACGTCGTGGCGAGCTCGTCGATGTCGTCCGCGGACGGTGCGTGGAAAGGCGGCGCCGTCCGGCGCTCGCGCTCAAGCGTCATCGCCCGGCCCTCCTGCTTGCTTGCAGCACGCAATTAGTTGCTTGCCACATGCATCCTAGGGCATGCCGCCGGCCCCGGACAGACGTCAGCGCCGTACCGGAACGGATCCGATACGGCGCTGACGCGTTTTTAGTTGTGTTCTCAGGCGTCCACGGTGGTGTTCGTGTTGCCCTCGAGCAGCGAGCGGACTTCGGACTCGCGGTAACGGCGGTGGCCGCCGAGCGTGCGGATCGAGGTCAGCTTGCCGGCCTTCGCCCACCTTGTGACCGTCTTCGGGTCGACGCGGAAAAGCGTCGCGACCTCGGACGGGGTGAGCAGTGGCTCTGATTCCGGACGGTGACGTGGTGTCGTCATCGCATGGCCCCCCTTCTGGGCACTATGTAACGCCGGTCCTGTTCGACGTCACGAGTCCAGTATGCACATCGGAGCAGAAAGTTCCTACGGAAACTTTCTCAGATGTCCACTGTGTGCCAACGGTTCAGCGAGGGCCCGTTCGAGTGACCACGGGTCTTACGCCGCATCCACGTGCCTCGCCGGGCTGGCGG
Organism: Actinomycetota bacterium; assembly: GCA_046734315.1. Lineage (GTDB taxonomy): Bacteria > Actinomycetota > Actinomycetes > Mycobacteriales > Jatrophihabitantaceae > DASXRA01. The sequence goes on from JBKPQY010000060.1 coordinate 17,678, forward strand.
CACTGGCGTGCGCACCGCTTCGTGAGCGAGGTACGCTGGCGACACGAGATGACAACTTTCCCGGCGACTGCCGCAGCCGCAGCCCGGACGACCGTGTGAGCGAGGGGGTCGAGCCATGGGGCGCGGCCGTGCTAAGGCTAAGCAGCAAAAAGTGGCCCGAGAGCTCAAGTACAGCACGCACAATACCGACTTCGATGCGCTGCAGCGGGAGCTGTCAACGGGCCAGGAGCGCTCGTTCGAGCGCGAAGACGAGGACGAGGACCAGGACGACGGCTGGGCGCGCGCCAGCCGCTAGTCCGCCTGCTGCGTATCAGCACCGGGCCCGATCAAGACAAGCCTAGGCGATCGAGCACCCTTGCGGCCTCACCGGTGAGCAGATTGCACAGACCCTGGCCGGTCGGGCGTCCGGTCTTGGTGATCAGATACATGCCGACACCCTCCACGATCGCGGCGTTGGTCGTGGGCTTCTGGATGGACACAACCTGACAGACGCTGCCAATTCCCTCGGAATCAAACCACACCAGGCGGTGACTACGGACAGTAGTCGAGCCAAGGGCCTTCACCCGCTTCTGTGGAACACAACTTGTACACCCAGTGAGTAGGTCAGGTTGGTCGCGTGGCACTTGAACCCATACGCGCTTCGCTCGATCGTCAGCACGCCGCCGCCTGGTGCACCTTGGAGATCGCGGGCCGTCACGCCTCGGCACATATCTAGCGCTACAAGGGTCGGGCGCGCCAGAGGCCGCTCGGCCAACGTCGATGCGCTGAGGGCGCGCGCCTCTTGCAGCGTGAGCCGGTCGGCGGCCGAGCACATGGCCTGGTTCGTCACCGTCGACCCAAAAGTGTCGGCGCTCACGGCCAGGACGACACGCGTCAGCCATATGTCGCGCTCACAGCTGAACTGGTCGGCCTGGAACGCCACCACGGGCAATCCCCCGACGGTTTGCGCGGTGCCCAGGGAGCGTGGCCGGGCCTGCGCCGGCTGCACCGCGGTGACCGCGAGGCCGAGCCGAGGCACGCCGCCGCGGCTGACGGTAAGCGAGCACGAGCCGGCGTACTGCGGATCGTCGAAGCTCGCCCCCAAGGAGGCTGCCTGCACCGGCTGACACAAGTCGGCGGCACCGGGATCGCCGATTCCCGCCGGTGCCGTAGTCGACGTGGCTGTCGTGGTCGGCGTGCCTGGCGTCGTGGGCGTCGGAGAGGGCGACGCAGGCGGCCCACTGCCCTGCCCGCTCACCGTGCTGGTGCAGCCCGCGAGCAGCAACGCGGCTCCGACGGCCAAGACACGCCTCATGGGTGCGCTCCCGCCATGGTCACGGTGCCGCCACCCGGTCGCACCTCGCCGAGCGTCCAGGCGCGGACGCCGCGGGCGCGCAGCGCGCTGAGCGCCGCATCGGCATCAGCCACGACGGCGACCATGCCGACGCCGAGGTTGAACGTCCGCTCCATGTCGGCCCGCTCGACGCCGCCGGTGCGGGCGATGCGCTCGAAGATGGGTTGCGGCGTCCAGGTCGCGCGGTCGGCGACGGCGTCGACCGTCCGGGGCAGTATCCGGGCGAGGTTGCCGGCAAGCCCGCCGCCGGTGATATGGGCGAATGCATGCACCTCGCACTCGGACGCCAGGGCGAGGCAGTCGCGGGCATAGATGCGGGTCGGGACGAGCAGCTCGTCGGCGAGGGTGCCGTCGCCGAACGGCGTCTCGAGCGGCGTACCGGCGAAGACGCGGCGCACCAGCGAATAGCCGTTGGAATGCAGGCCGGACGACGCCATCGCGACCAGAGCATCGCCGGGGCGCACGCGATCCGGACCGAGTACGGCGTCGGCATTCACCGCCCCGACCGCGGCCCCGGACAGGTCGTACTCGTCGGGGTCCATCACCCCTGGATGCTCGGCCGTTTCGCCGCCGAGCAGCGCGCACCCGGCCTGGACACAGCCCTCGGCGATGCCGGCCACGATCGCGGCAATGCGGTCGGGAACAACACGCCCGGTGGCGATGTAATCGGTCAGGAACAGCGGTTCGGCGCCTACGACGACAAGATCGTCGACGACCATGGCCACCAGGTCGATCCCCACGGTGTCGTGCCGGTCGACGGCACGGGCAATGGCGAGCTTCGTCCCGACCCCGTCGGTGGAGCCGGCCAGCACCGGCTGTGGGTAGCGGGCCAGGTCGAGCCGGAAGAGCCCCGCGAACCCGCCGAGCCCTCCGAGCACCTCCGGGCGATCGGCCCGCTTCGCGGATGCTCTCATCAACTCGACAGCGCGTTCGCCGGCCTCCATGTCGACGCCCGCGTCCTTGTACGTGGCCACGCCCGTACCGTACCGATGGTGGCCTGCCGCCGGTTTCGTATGCCCATTGCCACTTGTCGTGAGGTGTTCCGCACCAAGATCGCCACGTGGGGCGCTTAGACAAAGCGATCGGTAGCCGATCTGTTGCGACACGGTCTCATATCAGGTCCGTGTTTGCTCCGCGCGCGAATTGGCGACATACTAGGCGGCGCGTGGGGGTTAGGCACAGCGCGGTTTCGCATGTGCCGAATCGGGGGCCCAAGTCAGCAGCCATGTCTGATTGGAGTCGGCAGATGTCAAAGTCTGCGCAAGATCGTCCATCTATAGGCCGGCACCGTGTCACATCGCGGCGCCGCAGTCCGTGGTTCTTTGTCGCCGCGCTCGCGGGCCTCGCGGTCGTCCTACTTGCAGTCGGCCTCGCTCAGAGCGGTGGCGTGGCGAATGCCGCAGGGACCGATCCGACTACGACCATCACCTGGGACGGCAAGAAAGGGCTCGACGCGATCCAAGCGTCCTGCCCGTCAGGCCAGACGCTCCAATACCACTGGATCTTGTCGTCCGGCGGAAGCGGCACATTCATAAGCGGCACGCTCGTCGTCACGTACAAGAATGGCGCCCCGGACACGACGTCGACCGGCCAGTTCATGGGCGGCCAGGGCAAGGGTGCGATGCACTTCTTCGCGACGCCAGCCACCTTCGACATTCCGAAGACCGCCGTCGCGACTGTTAGCTTCACCGGCAATATCGGCAACGCGCAGCTGACCATCAGCAGCACAACGTGCACGCCGACAACGCCACCCACGAGCCCGTCTACCTCGCCGTCGACGTCACCGTCTACCTCGCCGTCGACGTCACCGTCTACCTCGCCGTCGACGTCACCGTCTACCTCGCCGTCGACGTCACCGTCTACCTCGCCGGCTGCTGCCACCAGTACATCGCCGTTCGTGCCTGGCGCTGGCCAGACCGGCGACACGCCACCCGGTGGCGGGTTCCCGCTGCGGCAGGTCCTGATCGGCCTGGCCATAGCGATGCTCGGCGCTGCCGGCGCGAGAGCGTTCCAGTTGCTCCGACGCAGTGGTAGCCACACGTAGCATCGCCGCCGTCGCGGTGGTGGGCGCCGCCGTCGTCGTAGGCGTGGCGGCGTGCACCACCGCGCTCCGCGGGCAGGGCCCGGCGAGCGAGCCAGACGTATCTGCGGCGGCATCTCGGCCGGCGAGCGTGCCGGTCTCGGGGCGGCCGCGGGCCGATGCGACGCAACGTCCGCCCGACCCGACACCGCGTCCGAGCCCGCAGCCGCCCGCCTCGAGCCAGCAGCCGCCAGACCCGACCGCGACGCACGAGCCCACGACATCCGGCGCGTTCACCCTTGTCGTGGCCATGCGATCGGGCACCATCACGACCAGCGTGGCTCCGATCAGCGTGGCTAGTCACGAGCCGGTCGACCCGCCGCACGACACCGCCGAGCAGTGGAACACGGCGGTCTGGGTGGCGCAGTCGACCTACCCGTCAACGCCGGGTGAGGGCACCACTTACGTATACGGCCATGCCTGCCACCACCATGTCTGCTCGTTCACGAACCTGAAGGACGCCGACGTCGGCGACCAGGTACGCGTCACCACGGCGGGGCGGGCTTCGACCTACACGATCGAGCGGATCGGCTGGTCGCCGAAGTCGGCGAACTCGCTACCCTCGTGGGCGTCTGACAGCACCGTGCCCAATCGCATCGTCCTCGTCACCTGCGCGTACGAGCAGGGTGACACGAGCACCGACAACATCGTCGTGGTAGCCCGCCTGAATCGCTGATCAGGGACGGCTGAGCGCATCCTCGGCGGTGTAGCTCGCGGCCTGCTCGGGTGCGCGGCCCACCACAGTCTTTTCGATGCCTTCGAGCACGTGCTTGCCGACGATCTCCGGGATCGGAATCGGGTACTCGCCGTCGTAGCAGGCCCGGCACAGCCGGGTACGCGGCTGCTCGCTGGCGGCGATCAGGCTCTCCAGCGAGACGTAACCGAGCGAGTCAGCGCCGATCGAGGCACGGATGCCCTCGACGTCGAGTCCGTTTGCGACCAGCTCGGCACGGGACGCGAAATCGATGCCGTAGAAGCACGGCCACTTCACCGGCGGAGCCGAGATCCGCACGTGTACCTCGATGGCACCCGCCTCGCGCAACATTCGCACCAGCGCGCGCTGGGTATTGCCGCGCACGATCGAGTCGTCGACCACGACCAGGCGCTTGCCCCGGATCACGTCACGCAGCGGATTGAGCTTCAGCCGGATCCCCAGCTGGCGGATCGTCTGCGACGGCTGGATAAACGTCCGCCCCACGTATGCGTTCTTGACCAGACCCATGCCGTACGGGATGCCCGACTCTTCGGCGTAGCCGATCGCGGCCGGCGTGCCCGACTCGGGTACCGGCATGACCAGGTCGGCGTCCGCGGGGTGCTCGCGAGCCAGTCGGCGTCCCACCTCGACGCGCGCAGCGTGCACGCTGCGCCCAGCAATCGTCGTGTCGGGACGGGCGAGGTAGACGTACTCGAACAGGCACCCTTTCGGGTCGGGATTGGCGAAGCGGCTGGAACGCAGCCCGTCGTCGTCGACCGCGAGGAGCTCGCCCGGTTCGACCTCGCGCACGAAGCTCGCCCCGACGATGTCGAGCGCGGCGGTTTCTGACGTCACCACCCAGCCGCGCGCGAGACGGCCCAGCACAAGTGGGCGGACGCCCTGTGGATCACGGGCGGCGTAGAGCGTGTGCTCGTCCATGAACACGAGGCTGAACGCGCCGCGCAGCATGGGCAGTACCTCGAGCGCGGCCTGCTCGACCGATACGTCCGGGCGAGCGGCGAGCAGGGCGGTGATGATGTCCGAATCGGAGGTGGAGCCGATCCCGCCGGTGCGGGCGGCCACTTCGCCGGCAAGGTCAACGGTGTTGACGAGGTTGCCGTTGTGTCCGAGCGCCAGCCCGGTACCGGCGGCAGTCGTCCGGAACGACGGCTGCGCGTTCTCCCAGGTCGTGGAGCCGGTCGTCGAGTAACGGGTGTGGCCGACCGCGATGTGGCCCTTCAGCGTGTTCAGGGTCGCTTCGTCGAAGACTTGCGAGACGAGGCCCAGGTCCTTGTAGACGAGCACGGACGAGCCGTCGCTCACCGCGATGCCTGCGGCCTCCTGGCCGCGATGCTGCAGGGCGTAGAGGGCGAAGTACGCGAGCTTGGATACCTCCTCGCCCGATGCCCACACGCCGAAAACGCCGCACGCGTCCTGCGGTCGCTTGTCCTCGGGGTGGATGTCGTGGGTGAGCATTCCGTCGCCGCGCGCCACGCTGTCAAGTGTACGGACCGCTCGTGGCGGAGCTACGACAACACGGGAAGGTAGCCGCTCAGGTCGGCGCGCTGACCGCTGGCGCTGACCGGGGCCTCGGTCCACGCCAGCCGGCCGGTTGCCAGTCGTAGCCAGGTGAGCGGATCGGTCTCGACGACGTTGGGCGGCGTGCCACGGGTGTGTCGCGGCCCGGCGATCGCCTGGACCGCGACGAACGGCGGCACCCGCAGCTCAACGGAGCGCCCCGGCGCCCGGGCGGCCAGGATTTCGG